>NZ_JALKFT010000002.1:112483-275153 GCF_023242945.1 Frankia umida | reverse complement strand
GGCCCCCGGGGGGCCACCCCCCGGCCCCCCCGTCACAGCACCGTCGACCGACGCGCGCGGTAGCGAACTACCCGGCGCGTCGGATCAGCGGGTCAGCGGAAGTCGCCGGAGCTGCGGTAGTCGAACTCGTCGAGCGGAACGGCCTGGCCCGAGCCGGTCCCGAAGGCGCCGTACTCGACACTGCCGGCGTCCTCGTAGGCCCCGACGGAGTACATCGCCGCCCGTGCCTCCTCGGTCGGCTCCACCCGGATGTTGCGGTACCGGGAGATGCCGGTACCGGCCGGGATCAGCTTTCCGATGATGACGTTCTCCTTCAGGCCGACGAGCGAGTCCGAGCGGGCGTTGATCGCCGCGTCGGTGAGCACTCGGGTCGTCTCCTGGAAGGAGGCCGCCGACAGCCACGACTCGGTGGCCAGCGACGCCTTGGTGATACCCATCAGCACCGGACGGGCCGAGGCCGGCTGACCGCCGATCTCCACCACCCGGCGGTTCTCCGACTCGAACCGGGCCCGCTCGCACAGCTCGCCGGGCAGCAGCGCGGTCTCGCCGGACTCGAGCACGTTCACCCGCTTGAGCATCTGGCGGATGATGATCTCGATGTGCTTGTCGTGGATCGACACACCCTGCGAGCGGTACACCTCCTGGACCTGCTCGACCAGGTGGAGCTGGACCTGGCGCGGGCCGAGGATGCGCAGCACCTCGTGCGGGTCGACGGCACCGTCGACGACCTGGTTGCCGACCTCGATGCGGTCGCCCTCGCGCACGCGCAGCCGGGAGCGGCGCGACACCGGGTAGGCGATCTCCTCGCTGCCGTCGTCGGGGACGACCACGACCTTGAAGGTCTTCTCGGTCTCCTCGATCTTCACCCGGCCGGAGACCTCGGTGATCGGGGCCTTGCCCTTGGGGCTACGGGCCTCGAACAGCTCGACGACACGCGGCAGACCCTGGGTGATGTCGTCACCGGCGACGCCACCCGAGTGGAAGGTACGCATCGTGAGCTGGGTGCCGGGCTCACCGATCGACTGGGCGGCGACGATGCCGACGGCCTCGCCGACGTCGACCAGCTTGCCGGTGGCCAGCGACCGGCCGTAGCACTGGGCGCACACACCCATCCGCGACTCGCAGGTCAGGGCGGAGCGGACCCGGACGTTCTCGATGCCGGCCTCGATGATCTGGCCGATCGCGACGTCGCCGGCGTCGGTACCGGCGGGCACGATGATCTCACCGTGCTCGTCGACGGCGTCGGAGGCGAGCGTGCGCGCGTAGGCCGAGGTCTCGGCGTAACGGTCGCGCACCAGGGTGCCGTCGGCGCCGCGGCTGGCGATCCGGGTGAGGATGCCGCGCTCGGTGCCGCAGTCCTCCTCGCGGACGATGACGTCCTGGCTGACGTCGACCAACCGGCGGGTCAGGTAGCCGGAGTCGGCGGTGCGCAGGGCTGTGTCGGCCAGACCCTTACGGGCACCGTGGGTCGAGATGAAGTACTCGACCACGGTGAGACCCTCGCGGAAGTTCGCCTTGATCGGCCGCGGGATGATCTCGCCCTTGGGGTTGGAGACCAGACCACGCATGCCGGCGAGCTGCCGGATCTGCATCATGTTTCCGGCGGCTCCGGAGTTGACCAACACGTAGACCGGGTTGGTCTTCGGGAAGTTCGCCTCCATCGCCTCGGCGATCCTGTTGGTCGCCTCGGTCCAGATCTGGACCAGTTCGCTACGGCGCTCCTCGTCGGACAGGAAGCCGCGGTCGAACTGCTTCTGCACCCGGTCGGCGCGCTGCTCGTAGTCGTCGAGGATCTCGGCCTTGTTCGGCGGCGCGACGACGTCCTCGATGGCGACGGTGACCCCGGAGCGGGTCGCCCAGTAGAAGCCGGCGCTCTTGAGGGCGTCCAGCGTCGCCGCGACCTGGATCTTCGGGTACCGCTCGGCCAGGTCGTTGACGATCGCGGCCTGGGCCTTCTTGTTCAGCTGCTCGTTGATGAAGGGGTAGCCCTCCGGCAGCGCCTCGTTGAGCAGGCAGCGGCCGAACGTGGTCTCCAGGGTGAACACGTCCCCGGTGATCCAGTCCGCCGGCGGCGTCCACTCGGCCGGCGGGGTGGTGTCGCGCAGCCGGACGTTGATCCGGGCCTGCAGCGCGACATCCTTCGCGTCGTAGGCCATCTGCGCCTCGGCGACGGACGAGAACGACCGTCCCTCGCCGATCGCGCCCTCGCTCAGGGTCGAGAGGTGGAACACACCGGTGACCATGTCCAGGGACGGCATGGCCAGCGGACGCCCGGACGCCGGCGAGAGGATGTTGTTGCTCGAGAGCATCAGGATGCGCGCCTCGGCCTGCGCCTCGGCGGACAGCGGCAGGTGCACCGCCATCTGGTCGCCGTCGAAGTCGGCGTTGAACGCCGTGCAGACCAGCGGGTGGATCTGGATGGCCTTGCCCTCGACCAGCTGTGGCTCGAAGGCCTGGATGCCCAGGCGGTGCAGGGTCGGCGCCCGGTTGAGCAGCACCGGGTGCTCGGTGATGACCTCCTCGAGCACGTCCCAGACCACGGGGCGGGCCCGCTCCACCATCCGCTTGGCGGACTTGATGTTCTGCGCGTGGTTGAGGTCCACCAGGCGCTTCATCACGAACGGCTTGAACAGTTCGAGCGCCATCTGCTTGGGCAGACCGCACTGGTGCAGCTTGAGCTGCGGGCCGACCACGATGACCGACCGGCCGGAGTAGTCGACGCGCTTGCCGAGCAGGTTCTGGCGGAACCGGCCCTGCTTGCCCTTGAGCATGTCGGACAGCGACTTCAACGGACGGTTACCGGGACCGGTGACCGGGCGGCCGCGGCGGCCGTTGTCGAACAGCGCGTCGACGGCCTCCTGCAGCATCCGCTTCTCGTTGTTCACGATGATCTCGGGCGCGCCGAGGTCCAGCAGCCGCTTGAGCCGGTTGTTCCGGTTGATCACCCGGCGGTACAGGTCGTTGAGGTCGGAGGTCGCGAAGCGGCCACCGTCGAGCTGCACCATCGGCCGCAGGTCCGGCGGGATCACCGGAACGCAGTCGAGCACCATGCCCATGGGCGAGTTGCGGGTGATCAGGAACGCGGAGACGACCTTGAGCCGCTTGAGCGCGCGGGCCTTCTTCTGGCCCTTGCCGCTGCGGATGGTCTCGCGCAGCGAGTCCGCCTCGGCGGCAAGGTCGAAGTCGGCCAGCCGACGCTGCAGCGCCTCGGCACCCATGCCGCCGTCGAAGTACTGGCCGAACCGGTCGCGCAGCTCGCGGTAGAGCAGCTCGTCCGGCTCCAGGTCCTGGACCTTCATGTTCTTGAAGCGGTCGAAGACCCGGTCGAGGTCGTCGATCTTGCGCTGCGAGCGGTCGCGGATCTGGCGCATCTCGCGCTCGGCCGACTCGCGGACCTTGCGCCGCGCGTCGCCCTTGGCACCTTCGGACTCGAGCTGGGCCAGATCGGCCTCCAGCCGCTTCTGCCGGCTCTCGACCTCGGCGTTCTTGCGGTCCTCGAGCTGCTGCTTCTCGACGCCGATGCGGGCCTCGAGGGTGGGCAGGTCGCGGTGCCGCGCCTCCGTGTCGACCTTGGTGATCATGTAGGCGGCGAAGTAGATGACCTTCTCGAGGTCCTTCGGCGCCAGGTCCAGCAGGTAGCCCAGCCGGCTCGGCACACCCTTGAAGTACCAGATGTGGGTGACCGGGGCGGCGAGCTCGATGTGCCCCATCCGCTCACGACGGACCTTGGCCCGGGTCACCTCGACGCCACAGCGCTCGCAGATGATGCCCTTGAACCGGACCCGCTTGTACTTACCGCAGTAGCACTCCCAGTCCCGGGTCGGACCGAAGATCTTCTCGCAGAAGAGCCCGTCCTTTTCCGGCTTCAGGGTGCGGTAGTTGATGGTTTCCGGCTTCTTGACCTCGCCGTGCGACCACTGGCGGATGTCGTCCGCAGTGGCAAGACCGATGCGCAGCTCATCGAAGAAGTTGACGTCCAGCAAGACTGTCGCCTGCTCTCTCTATCTCGGTCGGGACGCAGGGAGTCGGTCAGACTTCCTCGACGCTGCTCGGCTCACGCCGGGACAGGTCGATCCCGAGTTCCTCCGCCGCACGGAAGACGTCCTCGTCGGTGTCGCGCATCTCGATCTGCACGCCGTCGCTCGAGAGCACCTCGACATTGAGGCACAGCGACTGCATCTCCTTGATGAGCACCTTGAACGACTCCGGGATACCGGGTTCCGGAATGTTCTCGCCCTTGACGATCGCCTCGTAGACCTTGACCCGGCCCACGACGTCGTCGGACTTGATGGTCAGCAGTTCCTGGAGGGCGTAGGCGGCGCCGTACGCCTCCAGCGCCCACACCTCCATCTCACCGAAGCGCTGGCCACCGAACTGCGCCTTACCACCCAGAGGCTGCTGGGTGATCATGGAGTAGGGGCCGGTCGACCGGGCGTGGATCTTGTCGTCGACCAGGTGGAGCAACTTGAGGATGTAGATGTAGCCGACCGCGACCGGGTACGGGTAGGGCTCGCCGGTGCGACCGTCGAACAACGTGGCCTTGCCGGAGGAACCGATCAGCTGGACGCCGTCCCGGTTGGGCAGGGTGGAGTCGAGCAGACCGGTGACCTCCGCCTCGCGGCCCCCGTCTACGACGGGGGTCGAGGGGTGCGGCCGGGGGGGGGGGGCCTCGGCGCCGAGGCCGCGCAGCCGCTCCTTCCACCCCTCGGTGCCGGCGTCGACCTGCCAGCCGGTCTTGGCGACCCAGCCGAGGTGGGTCTCCAGGATCTGGCCGATGTTCATCCGTCGCGGCACGCCGTGCGGGTTGAGCACCACGTCGACCGGGGTGCCGTCCTCGAGGAAGGGCATGTCCTCGGCGGGCAGGATCTTGGCGATGACACCCTTGTTGCCGTGCCGGCCGGCGAGCTTGTCACCGTCGGTGATCTTGCGCTTCTGGGCGACGTACACCCGGACCAGTTCGTTGACGCCGGGGGGCAGCTCGTCGCCGTCCTCGCGGGAGAACACCCGCACGCCGATGACCTTGCCGGACTCGCCGTGCGGCACCTTCAGCGAGGTGTCCCGGACCTCCCGGGCCTTCTCACCGAAGATCGCGCGCAGCAGCCGCTCCTCCGGGGTCAGCTCGGTCTCACCCTTCGGGGTGACCTTGCCGACCAGGACGTCCCCGGTCTGCACGTCGGCACCGATCCGGATGATCCCGCGCTCGTCGAGGTCGGCCAGGACCTCCTCGGCGACGTTCGGGATGTCCCGGGTGATCTCCTCCGGGCCGAGCTTGGTGTCGCGGGCGTCGACCTCGTGCTCCTCGATGTGGATCGAGGAGAGCACGTCGTCCTGCACGAGGCGCTGCGACAGGATGATCGCGTCCTCGTAGTTGTGCCCCTCCCACGGCATGAAGGCGACCAGCATGTTCTTGCCGAGCGCCATCTCACCGTTGTCGGTGCACGGGCCGTCCGCGATGACCTGACCGGCCTCGATCCGATCGCCCTCGTTCACGATCGGCTTCTGGTTGATGCAGGTGCCCTGGTTGGAGCGGCGGAACTTGGCCAGCCGGTAGGTGCGCCGGGTGCCGTCGTCGTGCATGACGGTGATGTAGTCGGCCGAGAGGTCCTCGACCACGCCGGCCTGGCCCGCGACGATCACGTCGCCGGCGTCCTTGGCCGCGCGGGCCTCCATCCCGGTGCCGACCAGCGGCGCCTCGGAACGCAGCAGCGGCACCGACTGGCGCTGCATGTTCGAGCCCATCAGCGCGCGGTTGGCGTCGTCGTGCTCGAGGAAGGGGATCATGGCCGTGGCCACGGACACCATCTGCCGCGGCGAGACGTCCATGTAGTCGACCTCGTCCGGCGGGATGAACTCGACCTCACCGCCCTTACGACGGACCAGGACGCGGTCCTCGGCGAACGTGCCGTCGGGCTGCAGCGGCGTGTTGGCCTGCGCCTTGACGTGCCGGTCCTCCTCGTCCGCGGTCAGGTAGTCGATCTGGTCGATGACCTGGCCGTTGACGACCTTGCGGTACGGCGTCTCGACGAACCCGAACGGGTTGACCCGGGCGAAGGTCGACAGCGAGCCGATCAGACCGATGTTCGGGCCTTCCGGCGTCTCGATCGGGCACATCCGACCGTAGTGGCTGGGGTGCACGTCGCGGACCTCGAAGCCGGCGCGCTCGCGGGACAGACCACCCGGGCCCAGCGCCGACAGGCGGCGCTTGTGGGTCAGACCGGCCAGCGGGTTGGTCTGGTCCATGAACTGCGAGAGCTGGCTGGTGCCGAAGAACTCCTTGATGGAGGCGACGACCGGCCGGATGTTGATCAGCGTCTGCGGCGTGATCGCCTCGACGTCCTGCGTGGTCATCCGCTCGCGCACGACCCGCTCCATGCGGGCCAGGCCCAGCCGGACCTGGTTCTGGATGAGCTCGCCGACCGTGCGCAGCCGCCGGTTGCCGAAGTGGTCGATGTCGTCGACCTCGTAGTCGGCCGGGTCGGCACCCGCGTGCAGCTTGACGACGTACTCGATCGTGCGCACGATGTCATCCTCGGTGAGGACGCCGACGTCGTGGGTCACCTCGAGGGAGAGCTTCTTGTTCACCTTGTAACGGCCGACCTTGGCCAGGTCGTAGCGCTTCGGGTTGAAGAAGAGGTTCTCCAGCAGGGTCTGCGCCGACTCCCGCGTCGGCGGCTCGCCAGGGCGCAGCTTGCGGTAGATGTCGAGCAGCGCGTCGTCCTGGCTGGCCGTGTGGTCCTTCTCCAGGGTCACCCGCATCGACGGGAAGTCGCCGAACCGCTCGAGGATGCGCGCCTCGTCCCAGCCGAGCGCCTTGAGCAGCACGGTGACGGACTGGCGGCGCTTACGGTCGATGCGGACGCCGACGGTGTCGCGCTTGTCGATCTCGAACTCGAGCCAGGCCCCGCGGGACGGGATCACCTTGCAGGAGTAGAGGTCCTTGTCGGAGGCCTTGTCGAGGCTGCGCTCGAAGTACACACCAGGGGACCGGACGAGCTGGCTGACCACCACGCGCTCGGTGCCGTTGATCACGAAGGTGCCCTTGGGGGTCATGAGCGGGAAGTCGCCCATGAACACCGTCTGGCTCTTGATCTCACCGGTGGTGTTGTTGGTGAACTCGGCCGTCACGAACAACGGGGCCGAGAAGGTCATGTCCTTGTCCTTGCACTCCTCCACGGAGTACTTGGGCGGCTCGAACCGGTGGTCCCGGAAGGACAGGGACATGGAGCCCGAGAAGTCCTCGATCGGGGAGATCTCCTCGAAGACCTCCTCCAGACCGGAGGTGATCGGAACATCGTCCCGACCCGAGTCGATGGCCTCCTGAACCCGCTCCGCCCAGGCGTCACTGCCGATCAGCCAATCAAAGGACTGCGTCTGAAGAGCAAGGAGGTCCGGGACCTCAAGGGGCTCAATGATCTTAGCGAACGAGATGCGGGAGGAAGAGCGCGAGGCGGCCAAGGTGGTCCTTCCGGTGGCCTGATCGTCGGGCTGGCGTCGCGGACGTCAAGGATCCGTCGGGGGTGGTCAGGTGATCAGTGTCTCGCTACGGTTGTCGGGAACGGCGGCGGGGGTGCCCCGCCGGTGAGAGGATGACCGCGGGACGTCTCTCGCGGGACGAACGTCGCGGGGTCGCCGGCCGACTGGCCACTGACTCGGCGACCGGTCACGCGGTCGGAGTAAACCCCCGTCCCGCAGCGGGATCCGTCGGTTCCTGGTCCATCGGCCCGCGAAGTCGCACCCGGTCGGTGCGGCTGGCGTTCGGCTGACTGCGGGCACGCCGAAGGGCCGTCGCGGCGCGAGCGCGCGGCGACGCCTGGGTCCGCTGAGAACAACGGGTCGGTGCACGGGCGTTGGGTTCCTCGGTGTGGCTGCTAGAAGCCGTGCCAGGCACCAGCACGGCAGCGCGCCTTCACGTCGAACCGGAATCCGCCGCAGACATGGCTCTGACGAGCAACCGGGGCCACCCGGCGGCATGGACCAGACCCCCACTGGAGAGCCCGACCTCGCCCGGGAACCGACGTCAACGGAACCGATGCAACGAAAAGGGCAGCGCAAACTAGCAGTGTAGCCGACAGGCACACCGCTGGCAAGGCCAGGCGCGGATCAACCGCGCGTAGGGAACGTAGCTCACCGCATCTGCTTCCCGACGAGTGTTCGCGACATGATGGAACCCCGATCCACTGAGGCAGTCAACCCCCTCGGGAAAACGTCACGAACAGCCCGACCTGCCCAAGCCCTTACGTAGCAGCGCATCCGGGCATTTCCGCCGCCGCACATGCCGTGGGCCGGGGCACCTCGGAGGTGCCCCGGCCCACGGTCACAGGTGCTACGACGGGCGCCCAGGCGCCCGTCGGAACTACTTGACGGTGACGCTCGCCCCGGCGCCCTCGAGAGCCGCCTTGGCCTTCTCCGCGGCCTCCTTGGCGACCTTCTCCAGGACAGGCTTCGGCGCGCCGTCGACGAGGTCCTTGGCCTCCTTGAGGCCAAGGCTGGTCAGCGCGCGCACCTCCTTGATGACCTGGATCTTCTTGTCGCCGACGGACTCGAGGATCACGTCGAACTCGTCCTGCTCCTCGACGGCCGCGGCGTCGCCACCCGCGCCACCGGCAGCCGGGGCCGCGGCGACGGCGACCGGCGCCGCGGCGGTGACGCCGAAGGTCTCCTCGAACTGCTTCACGAACTCGGAGAGCTCGAGCAGGGTCAGTTCCTTGAACGCGTCCAGCAGCTCTTCGGTGGACAGCTTCGCCATGATGGCGGTTCCTTCCTGATCGGTCTGTTACTCGGCGCCAGCGCCGATGCCCGGCCTGATGCGGCCAGGGCGGCGTCCGGCGTCTGTCTCGGGGGGTGGTACGGGTTCAGCCTGGTGGTGCGGACGTCACTCGGCGGCGACGGCGGCCGGCTCGGTCTCGCCCTCGGCCGCCGGGGCGGCCTCGGCCTCGACCGCCGGGGCCTCGCTCGCCCGCTGCTCGCGCAGCGCCTCGGCCAGTCGGGCGACCTGCGACAGCGGGGCGGCGAACAGACCGACCGCGCCGGACAGCGAGCCCTTCATGGCGCCGGCCAGCTTCGCCAGCAGCACCTCGCGGGACTCGACGTCGGCGAGCTTGCGGATCTCCTCGGCGCTCAGCGGCCGCCCTTCGACGACACCGCCCTTGACGACCAGCGCCGGGTTGGCCTTCGCGAAGTCACGCAGGCCCTTCGCGGCCTCGACCGGGTCACCGCTGACGAAGGCGACGGCGGTCGGACCGACGAACAGCTCGTCGAGCCCGGTGACGCCGGCCTGGTTCGCCGCGATCTTGGTGAGGGTGTTCTTGACGACCGCGTAGCGGGTACCCGTACCAAGGGCACGCCGCAGCTCGGTGAGCTGGCTGACCGTGAGACCGCGGTACTCGGTGAGCACCGCGGCTGTCGAGGAACGGAAGTCCTCGGCGATCTCCGCCACCGCGGCGGTCTTCTCAGCTTTCGCCATGGGGCTCCTTCAGGATGTGCGCCGGTCATCCGTTCAACCATCCGCGCAGCCCCGGAAACGACGAACGCCCCGGCGCAGGCGCACGGGGCGTGATGAGCGCGGAGCCTCGTCCATGGGCTACCGCAGTCCTTCGCTGACCGTCACCTACGCGGGCCGCCCACAATGATCGGGGCCTTCGGCTGTCGACCCAGCCACAGCGTGCGAGGGGCGTTCGCGATGCCCCACGCGCCATGGAGGACGACGGCGACCAGCGGTCTTCGGTGGAAAAACTGTGATCGTCGTTCAGTGTACGCGATGTGCCGCCGGACCTGGTCCGGCACCCCGGCCCGACCCCGTGCCCCGACATGCCACCAGCCCGGACCAGGTGCGCTGGTCCGGGCTGGTGGGCAGGAATGCGGGCGCCGAGGATCAGGCGGTGACCGCGTCCTCGAGCAGGTTGCGGATGCGGTTCGGGTCGACCGGGATGCCGGGGCCCATCGTGGTGGCGAAGGTGATCTTCCTGAGGTACCGGCCCTTCGCCGCCGACGGCTTGACCCGGACGATCTCGTCGATCGCCGCCGTGTAGTTCTCGATCAGCTGGGCGTCGGTGAAGCTCGTCTTGCCGACGACGATGTGCAGGTTGCCCTGCTTGTCGACACGGAAGTTGATCTTACCGCCCTTGATGTCGGACACGGCCTTGCCGATGTCCAGGGTGACGGTGCCGGTCTTCGGGTTCGGCATCAGGCCACGCGGGCCCAGGATGCGGGCGATCCGGCCGACCTTGGCCATCTGGTCGGGCGTGGCGACGGTGGCGTCGAAGTCCAGGAAGCCCTCCTGGATGCGGGCGACCAGGTCGTCACTGCCGACGATGTCGGCGCCGGCGGCGGTAGCCTCGGCGGCCTTCTCACCGGCGGCGAACACCGCGACCCGCGGCGACTTGCCAGTGCCGTGCGGGAGGTTGACGGTGCCGCGGACCATCTGGTCGGCCTTGCGCGGGTCGACACCGAGCCGGATCGCGACCTCGACGGTCGCGTCGTACTTGGTGGTGGAGGTCTCCTGCGCCAGCCGGACGGCCTCCAGCGGGCTGTACAGGTTATCCGGGTTGATCTTCTCCGCTGCGGTGCGGTATGCCTTGCTGCGCTTCATGCTGTCTCCTCGTGGTGCCGGCGGACGGCCGGACGACGCCACGGTCGCCCGTACGCCCTCCCACGGCGTTGGATCGGTCGTGCGGGGAGGCGGTGGCGGCGAACTAGTCGCCGACGGTGATCCCCATCGAGCGGGCGGTCCCCGCGATGATCTTCTCCGCGGCCTCGATCGTCGTCGCGTTGAGATCGGGCATCTTGGTCTGCGCGATCTCACGCACCTGGGCGGGAGTCAGCTTGGCGACCTTGTCCCGGTGCGGGGTACCGCTGCCCTTGTCGACGCCGGCGGCCTTGAGGATGAGCCTCGCGGCCGGCGGGGTCTTGGTGACGAAGGTGAACGAGCGGTCCTCGTACACGGTGATCTCGACCGGCACGACGTTGCCGGTCTGCGACTCGGTGGCCACGTTGTACTGCTTGCAGAACTCCATGATGTTCACGCCGTGCTGGCCCAGCGCGGGGCCGACCGGCGGAGCCGGAGTGGCCTTGCCCGCGTTGATCTGGAGCTTGATGATCGCGGTGATCTTCTTCTTCTTGGGCGGCATGTGCTCGTCTTCCTGCCGGGGCTGCTGGCTTTCGGGTTACGCGGACCGGATGGTCAGATCTTCGCCACCTGGTTGAACTGGAGCTCGACGGGAGTCTCCCGACCGAAGATCGAGACCAGCACCTTCAACCGCTGAGCGTCGAGGTTGATCTCGCTGATGGTAGCTGGGAGCGTGGCGAAGGGGCCGTCCATGACGGTGACCGACTCTCCGACCTCGTACTCCTGGACCCGGACGGTCTCGACCTTCTTCTCCTTCGGCACCGGCGGCGCGAGGATCGACTGCACCTCTTCCCGGCGCAGCGGCGACGGCCGGTTGGTCAGCCCGACGAACCCGGTCACACCCGGCGTGTTACGCACCGCCGACCAGGACTGGTCGGTCAGGTCCATCCGGACGTAGATGTACCCCGGGTACTTCTTCTGCAGGACCATCTGCCGCTTGCCGTTCTTGACGACCGGGACCTCTTCGGTCGGCACCTCGATCTGGAAGATGTAGTCCTCCATGTTGAGGCTGGAGATCCGGGTCTCGAGGTTCGTCTTGACCTTGTTCTCGTAGCCCGCGTAGGAGTGCACGACATACCACTCGCCCGGTGCGTCCTCGATCGCGCGAAGCAGCAGCTCCGCCTCGTCGACCTCGTCCTCCTCTTCGGGGACGACGGTCGAGGGGGAGCCTGCGGACGGCTCCTGCGATGCGGGCTCGGCGTCGGACGCCTGGTCGCCCGGGAGCTCGTCGGGCTCGGCGCCGGCGTCCGTGCTCGCCACCTCGTCCCGCTCGAACGCCGCCAGGGGATCGAGACGGGCGAGGGCTTCCCCCTGCTCGGAGGAGGCGTGCTCGGGGGACTGGGACACGCGGGCGATCCTTTTCTCGTGAACGCTTCTGGTGCTCTGACTCCGCGCCAGCGGGGACGCTGCGCGGGCATGGTGCGGGCGAGCGGTCGCCGACCGGCCGGCGACCCGGCGTCAGGCAACCGCCAGCCGAGCAGCCCCGTCAGCCGAAGATCGCGAGGATCGCCTTCGTCAGCCCGAAGTCGAGGCTGGCCACGAAGGCCGTCACCACGGTGACAAAGATCAGCACCACCGCCACGTAGGTGACAAGCTCGCTCCGCCCCGGGTAGACCACCTTCCGGAGCTCCGCCATGACCTCGCGGATGAACTGCACGGGCCGGTAACGACGCCGAGTCGCGGCACGCGTGGCCCCCCTCGGACGCGGTGCTGCGTCACGGGTATCGGTCGCCACTCACTCCACCCACTCAGTCGCCGAACCAACCAGACCGTCGAACAGCGCAGGGGCGACAGGACTCGAACCTGCAACCGCCGGTTTTGGAGACCGGTGCTCTACCAATTGAGCCACGCCCCTAGAACACTCCCTGACCCCCGCCGCCACCGCCCCGCACATGACGCGCTCCTACCGTAACGCACGGTTCGAGCTGCGGGCCGGTCACCGGAATGGGTGCCCGGGCGGATCGAGCATACCCCCTGCGCGGCCGAACACCACGGACACCAACCGCGCAGGACCCGATCGACCCGGTCGACCCGCGCACCGACCTGCCCGGACCCGCCCGGAGCGGGACCTGTGGGGTGGTGTGGACCGACCCAAGTGGACCGGGAGCCCGGCCCCGCGTGCTCGGCCGGCCCCCACCGCCACCATGGCAGCATAGGTGCCATGAGCAGGATCTCACGCCGCATCGGCGCCATCGCCCCGTCCGCCACGCTCGCCGTGGACGCGACGGCGAAGGCGATGCAGGCCGCCGGACAGGACATCGTTGTCTTCGGCGCGGGCGAACCGGACTTCCCGACTCCGGAGCACATCGTCGCCGCCGCCGAACGCGCATGCCACGAACCCAGGATGCACCGCTACACGCCGTCGGGCGGGTTGCCGGAGCTGCGCACGGCGGTCGCCGAGAAGACCCGGCGCGACTCCGGCGTCACGGTGACACCGAGCCAGGTTCTGATCACCAACGGCGGCAAGCAGGCTGTCTACGAGGCGTTCGCGACGCTGCTCGACCCGGGTGACGAGGTGCTGCTGCCCGCGCCGTACTGGACGACCTATCCCGAGTCGATCCGGCTCGCGGGCGGTGTCCCGGTCGAGGTCGTGACCGGCCCCGACGCCGATTACCGGGTCACCGTCGAACAGCTGGAGGCGGCCCGCACGGAGCGCACGAAGGTACTGCTGTTCTGTTCGCCCTCGAACCCCACCGGTGCGGTGCACACCCCCGAGGAGGTCCGCGCGATCGGCGAGTGGGCGGCCCGGACCGGTATCTGGGTGCTGGCCGACGAGATCTACGAGCACCTCGTCTACGGCGAGGCCCGGTTCTCCTCGATCCTCGCCGAGGTCCCGGATCTGGCGCAGCGATGCGTCATCGTCAACGGCGTCGCCAAGACCTACGCGATGACCGGTTGGCGGGTCGGCTGGCTGATCGGCCCCACCGACGTCATCAGCGCCGCGACGAACCTCCAGTCGCATGCCACCTCGAACGTCTCGAACGTCGCCCAGGCCGCCGCGCTCGCCGCCGTCACCGGCCCGCTGGACGCGGTCGCCACGATGCGCACCGCCTTCGACCGGCGCCGGCTGACCATGCACCGCATGCTGAGCGAGATCCCCGGGGTGCGCTGCCCGGTGCCTCAGGGCGCTTTCTACTGCTACCCGTCGCTGCAGGCGGTGCTGGGCCGTCCGCTGCGGGGGAAGACTCCGACGTCCAGCGCACAGCTGTGCCAGCTCATCCTCGAGGAGGTGGGTGTGGCGATCGTCCCCGGTGAGGCGTTCGGAACCCCGGGCTTCGCCCGCCTGTCCTACGCGCTCAGCGACGACGACCTGGTCAAGGGCGTGGACCGGGTGGCCGCCCTGCTCGCCGAACTCGACTAGCTGCGGCCAGCTCAGGGCAGTCGGACGGTGGCCCGCGAGGCCATCAGCACCTTCTCGCCCCGGCACCGGGTGGTGAGGTTCACCACTACCCGGTTGCCGTCGAGTTTCTTCTCCACCACCCCGCGCACGGACACCGTGGCCCCCTCGTCGTCGTCGGGCACGACGACCGGCGAGGAGAACTTCACCCCGATCTCCAGCAGCGCCCGCGGATCACCGATCCAGTCGGTGACCAGGCGTGCGGCGGTGGCCATCGTGAGCATCCCGTGCGCGATCACCCCGGGCAGACCCGCCTCGGCGGCCGCTCGATCGCTCCAGTGGATGGGGTTGAAGTCGCCGGACGCCCCCGCGTACCGGACCAGATCGGCCCGGCGCAGCGGGAACAGCCGCTCCGGAAGTTCGGTGCCGACCTCGACATCGTCGTAGCCGATCGTCGCCGTCATCGTCTCCCCCACCCCTGTCTCCCCCACCCTGCCGTCCACCGCCGGTGACGCGCTCATCCGCGCGGCGCGGCGGTCCCGCGGGACACCAGGGTGCAGATGCCGGTGGCGACCTGCTCGCCGCCGGTCGTCTCGTACTGGTACGTGGTCACCAGCAGCTCGTTGCGGCCCACGGCCCGGATGCTGGTCAGCGTCGACGACGTGACCAGCTCGTCCCCGGCGACCACCGGACGGTGCAGCTGGAAGCGCTGCTCGCCATGGACGACGAGGGTGTAGTCGAGGCCGAGCGCCGGGTCGTCAGTGGGCAGGCCCAGCGTCCCGGGCATCGCGTTGATCAGGAACGTCGGCGGGGCGACGAGGTCGGCGAAGCCGGCGGCCCTGGCCGCCGCCACGTCGTGGTACAGCGGGTTGTCGTCACCGACGGCCCGGGCGAACTTCCGGATGTGCTCGCGCCCGACCTGGAAGGGCACCTCGGCGACGAAACACCGCCCGACGAAGTCCTGGTTGAGCGGCATCACAGCTCCGTTTCTGGACACGGTTTCTGGACACGGTTTCTGGACACGGTTTCTGGACACGGTGCGGGAACGAGACGCCCTATCCCACCATGCGACCCCGTCCCGCCGCCCGGACCCCGCTCACCGTCGGCCGGTCACGCCCCGGTGCGCCCGGCACGCCGAACAGCCGGCCAGGCGGGAGGCCTGACCGGCTGCGGTGGAACGACACCAGATGTCGGGACATGCCCGACAGTGGTGGATCTAGCGGGTTTCGCGGTGCTCGGTGTGCTTGCCGCAGTTGGGGCAGAACTTCTTCAGCTCAAGACGATCCGGATCGTTACGCCGGTTCTTGCGCGTGATGTAGTTCCGATGCTTGCACACCTGGCACGCCATGGTGATCTTCGGGCGAACGTCAGTGGCGGCCACGGCGTGATGCCTCTTCCTAAGTCGACTGCAGAACTGGTCGAGCGTCGCGGCAGGCCGCGAGCCCAGAAAGGGCGCGGCCTGCCGCACCCTGGAGTAGCGGTGGCCGGACTTGAACCGGCGACACAGCGATTATGAGCCGCTTGCTCTGCCAGACTGAGCTACACCGCCAGGATGGCCACCCGACCGATCGGGGACCGGACCAGCTTACCCAGGCGAACCGGCGGAACAGCTCAACCCGGACACGAACCCACCCAAAGGCTGGTACGTGGAGCCCCTTTACGGAATCGAACCGTAGACCTTCTCCTTACCATGGAGACGCTCTGCCGACTGAGCTAAAGGGGCGCGAAGTCGCGGTGCTCAGATTACACGACGCTGGGCGCTGGTGGGCGACCCACCCCCTGTTCGTTCGTCCGCACCCCCCGCGCGTCGGGCGTTCGCCCGCAGATCTCCCCTTCCCCCCCTTCGCCCGTGGGCGCGCCGCCGCGCCCGACCCGCCACCCGCGACAGGCCAGATAGTGGCGATTTGCCAGGAAGTTAAAACACTCCGTAGCCATCAATCCAGATCCCCTTGACTTAGGTAGCTGTAAGTAACTCTCTTAATGCTTAGCGTGTGGGCCGTCTGGTGCTGCGTCCCTGCCCGGACGCAACCGGACCGGCTTTCGAGCCACCGCACCGTTGCCTCCCGAGCATCGAGGGTTGCCCATGCGTCTCACGCCGCGTCCCGGTCGGTCTGACCGCCCACACACCGCCCGGACCGCGCTCGCCATCCCCCTGCCACGCCGACTGCTCCCTGTAGCGAGAATCACCGCCGCCACCCTGACCGCCGCCACCCTGACCGTGGCGACCACCGTCGGCGTCGCGCAGGCCGCCGGCCCCTCGCCGCTGTGGCCACGGGGCGTGGACATCTCCTCCTGGCAGCACCCCTACGGCGCCGCGATCGACTGGAACGCCGTGCACGCCGCCGGCGTGAGCTTCGTGTACATCAAGGCCACCGAGAACAGCCAGTACACGAACAAGTACTACGCCGGCGACCGGGACGCGGCGACGAAGGCTGGCCTCGCCGTCGGCGCCTTCCACTACGCCCGGCCGTCCGCCTCGCTGGGGACCGCCGTCGAGCAGGCGAAGCACTTCGTCGCGGCGATCGGCCCGGCCCAGGCAGCGGGCTTCCTCCCGCCGGCGCTGGACCTCGAGGAGACCGGCGGGCTCGGCCCCCGCCCACTCGCCGCGTGGACCAGGGCGTTCCTCGAGGAGGTGGAGTCCGAGACCGGACGGGTGCCGATGGTCTACAGCAGCCAGTGGTTCTGGACCGACCGGATGGCCAACACCCGGGAGTTCACCAGGTACCCGTTGTGGTTCGCGAACCACAACGACAGGGCGACCCCCAACACCATCCCCGGCGGCTGGCCCGGCTGGGCGGTGTGGCAGTACAGCGCGACCGGCACCGTGGCGGGCATCGCGAGCCAGGTGGACCAGGACGTCCTGTGCTGCACCCCGGCCACGCTCGCCACCCTGGCGGACGGCACCCGCAGCGAGATCCAGAAGTGGCACGCCGGCGCCGGGCTCACCGCCCTGGCACTCGGCGCCCCGGTCGGGGTGGAGAACCGGGCCGGTGGGGGTGGCCGCTGGCAGCAGTACGCCAACGGTCTGGAGTTCTGGTCGGTCGCTACCGGCGTGCACGCGCTGTACGGGCCGATCTCCTCGAAGTACCTCGGCCTCGGTGGTTCGAACAGCTTCCTGGGCCGTCCTGTCAGCGACGTCGAGACCGCGACCGCGCCTGGCGGGCAGCAGGCCCGGTTCCAGGGTGGCTGGATCTACTGGGGGCCGGCGACCGGCGCCCACGAGGTCCACGGCCGCATCCTGTCGACCTATCTCGGCCTTGGTGGTTCGGGTTCACCGTTGGGCCTGCCCACCTCGGACGAGTACTCCGTGCCCGGCGGCCGGCAGAGCACCTTCGAACGCGGCCGGCTGCGCTGGGACGCGGCGACCGGCCAGGTCTCCCAGCTCCCCCCGGGTCCCTGAGCTGCACCCGAATGACGGTGCGCGGGGATGACGTTCGTGGACGGTGGGTATCGAAAGGAAGCGGCGGACGGTAGTTGTCTGACTACCAGTGACTACCAGGACGTCGCCGGACCGCATGGTGCGGGCTTCGACCCGCCGCGACCGTCAGGTCGCGCCCGCCGTCCCCACCTGTCCGCCCACTACGGGGTCCGGCGGTCACCAGCCATGCGTGTGCCGGCGGGCAACGGGAGGACCAGATGGCAGGAAACCGGGCGGCGTTCCCACGAAGTGGATGGCTCACCTTCGCCGCCGTGATCATGTTCATCGTCGGATTCCACAACCTGATCTACGGCATCGCATCCCTGCGCGACTACACCGTGATCGTGAACAACCTGTCCACCGGCGACATCAACGTGCTGTACGCCGACCGGCACTTCTGGGGCTGGCTGTTCCTGTGCATCGGCATCGTGGAGATGGTGATCGCCTACGGCATCTACGCCCGCAACGACATCGCCCGGTGGGCGGGTGTGGTGATCGCTTCCATCAACGCCATCGGGCAGCTCGCCTACATGGCCGCCTTCCCGGTGTGGTCGGTCGTGATCATCGCCATCGACGTTCTGGTGATCTACGCGCTGCTCACCCACGAGCAGGTACCCGCACGCGATGGCTACGGCCAGCCGTACCCGAGCGACCGCCCAGGCGTCGGCACTCCCACCGGCCGTGCCACCGGCGCCGGACGACCCGCCGAACACGCGACGACCGCACCCGCTGCCCCCGGCACCACGGCGCCGCCCGGTTACGGCCAGCCCCCCGGCTATGGCGGCCAGACCGGCCAGCCCGGTTACGGCGACCAGCCCGGTTACGGCGGCGGCCCAGGCGGCCATCAGCCCCGGTAAGCCCGGTAGGTCAGCCCCTGGAGCGGCTACTGAACCTGGCCGAACTGGCGGACCTGACCGAGTGTGAGCCCGGCCCGCCAGGCCACGCACCGACGCGCATAGCCCTCGAGGTGACGCTCGGCGAAGACCCGCGGGTCCCAGGCCGAGGTGGATGCCACCGAGAGGTCCCGCCACAGGTAGGCGGACACGGCCCGCCCGTCCACCAGGACGAGCGGGCCAACCTCGTAGGGTGCACCCTCGAACGCGTCGAGGAGGGCCACCTCCGCCTCGACCAACCCCAGCAGCAGCCGCCCGGACGTGCGTGCCGCAGGGTCGGGGACCAGTCCGGGGTAGCGGCGTCCCGGCAGGCTGGCCGCCCGCCAGCCGGCGACGACCGCGGGCTCGATCCGCGGGACCCGGTCGAGCAGGACGGTCAGCACCTCGGCGAACATCAGGGTCCCGTACACGAACAGCGGCGGGCGTTCGGTGGCGGGCGCGGACATGAGATCACGCTAGCCGGGCCCGACGCACTACAGTGCTCGAACGTGAGTGACGACGCCACGCTGGCCGCCCGGGTTCGGACCGCCTCCCACCTGACCGGCACCTTCCTGCTGCGCTCCGGTCGGACGAGCACCGAGTACTTCGACAAGTACCTCTTCGAGGCGGATCCGGCGCTGCTGGCCGCCATCGTCGACCAGATGGTCGACCTGCTGCCACCGGGTGCCGAGGTGCTCGCCGGTCTGGAGCTCGGTGGCGTTCCGCTGGCGACGCTGCTCTCCCAGCGCACCGGCCTGCCGACCCGCTTCGTGCGCAAGAAGGCCAAGGAGTACGGCACCATGCGCACGGCCGAGGGCGGCGCGGTGGCCGGCCGGCACGTCGTCCTCGTCGAGGATGTGGTGACCTCCGGCGGTGCGGTGCTGGACGCCACCCGGGTGTTGCGGGCCGAGGGCGCGATCGTCACGGATGTGGTGTGCGTCATCGACCGTTCCGAGGGCGGCCGCGAGCGCCTGGCGGAACTCGGCCTGCAGCTGCGCCCGCTGTTGACCCGGGCCGACCTCGATGCCGCCGCCGGTTGACCGACGGGCGCGCATCGCCCGCGCTGACATGCGACAGGCCCCGGAGGAGTCTCCAGGGCCTGTGTCGCAGCTGATCCGGGCTGCGCCGGGGGTGGTGGCAGGTGATGGATTCGAACCATCGTAGGCTGAGCCGGCGGTTTTACAGACCGCTCCCTTTGGCCGCTCGGGCAACCTGCCGTCGTGGACGAGCATACCGGTCCCGACGGAGCATCGGGACGCGGGCTGGCCGCAACCGCCACCACATCTTCCGATCATTACGGCGCGTAGTCGCCGCGCCGCGCCATCCGTCCGCATCTCGCACCGAACAGGAGGCCCGCACCCGTGGCCGACCCGTCCTTTGACATCGTCAGCAAAGTTGACGCCCAGGAAATCGACAACGCGGTCAACCAGACGGCCAAGGAGATCAGGACCCGCTTCGACTTCCGGGACACCGGCGCGTCCGCGGAGCTGTCCGGCGAGTCAATTCTGCTGGTAGCGAACACGGACGAGCGAGTGAAGGCGATCCTCGACGTCCTGCAGGAGAAGTTCGTCAAGCGCGGCATCTCCCTCAAGGCGCTGACGTTCGACGAGCCGAAGGCTTCGGGCAAGGAGTTCCGCCTGCCCGTGACCGTGCAGCAGGGCCTGTCCGAGGAGAAGGCGCGCGCGATCGCCAAGAAGATCCGCACCGACGGACCCAAGGGCGTGCAGGCCCAGATCCAGGGCGACCAACTGCGGGTGACCGGCAAGAAGCGGGACGACCTGCAGCGGGTCATCGCGCTGCTCAAGGGCGAGGACTTCGAGGTCCCGCTCCAGTTCGTCAACTACCGCTGAGCGGGCCTGGCCTCGCCGGCAGCGGTGGCGCCAGTGACCGCGGAAACGGCGCACCCCGCCCGATGGGGGGATCGGGCGGGGTGCCTGCGGCGGAACCTGGGGGGTGTGCTCCGCCGCGGTCAGGGGCGCACGGGCGGCGACCGCCGCCGTGCGTCTGGCCACGCAGGGAAATATTACTCCGAATCCTCATCCATAAGCCCGCGACACCACGACAGGCAACAACGTAACCAGCCGGCCGGGTCACCGATACGGATTCATGCGGGACATCTGCTCCAGTCGCGCGATTCGTTCGTTCATGGGCGGATGCGTCGAGAACAGCTTGGCGACGCCACCGCCGCGGAACGGGTTCGCAATCATCAGCGCGGCCGCCGGACCCACCCGGGAGGTCGGCGCGAGCGGCCGGGCGGCGGTACCCGCCTCCAGTTTGCGCAGCGCGTTCGCCAACCCGATGGGGTCGCCGGTGAGCGTCGCCCCGGACTCGTCCGCCTGGTACTCGCGCGCCCTGCTGATTGCCAGCTGGATGATCGTCGCGGCGACCGGACCCAGGATCATCAGCAGGAGCAGCTCGAACATTCCGGGCCCGTTCTCGTCACTGCGACCGCCACCGAAGATGGCCAGGAACTGGGCCATGTTGGCCAGATACACGATAATACTGGCCAATGCTCCGGCCACGGAGGCGATAAGGATGTCCCGGTTGTACACATGGCTGAGTTCATGCCCCAGGACGCCGCGAAGCTCCCGGTCGTCCATGAGTTCCATGATGCCTTCGGTGCAGCAGACGGCCGCCTTGCGCGGACCACGACCGGTGGCGAAGGCGTTGGGCGCGCCGGTCGGGCTCAGGTAGAGCCGCGGCATCGGCATCCGGGCCTGCCGGGCGAGATCGCCGACGATGGCGTAGAGCCGCGGCTGCTCGACCTGGGTGACCGGATAGGCGCTCATCGCCCGCAGTGCGATGCGGTCGGAGTAGAAGAAGGACACGCCGTTCATCGCGAGGGCGAGGAACAGCGCGACGAGCAGGCCAGCGCGACCGAACAGCGAGCCGACCAGCAGGATGGCAGCGGACAGCACGCCGAGCAGCAGCGCGGTCTTCAGGCCGTTGAGGTGGCGATGTGGCATGGCGATCGGTGGTCCGTCCTGTGCGACGACATCCGTCCGCCGGCGGTGGCCCACTCGGACGGCTGTGCACCCGAACCAACGTGGCGGCGCCAGACCAACGTTCCCCGAGCCGGCCCGTCCGATCGGTGATGTGGCTGATTTCTCCCCTGGTTCAACCCTGGCCCCTGGTTCAACCCTGGCCCCTGGTTCAACCCTGGCCACAGCGGTCGGACGGATCGGCGTCCTCGGTCAGTTCGGCCCGCAGCCGCGTGACCTGCGCCTCGTCCAGCGCTCCGGCCGCACCCAGCTCATGCGTGGTGAACAGGGCCAGCGCCCGGTACACCTCGGCGATGGCGGGATCGGCCCGGTCGAGCGCCTGCCGGTGAGCACGCAACGTGGCGACGTCGGCCCGCCGCACCGGTCCGGTCGCCGCCGCCCAGCCACCGGCCAGCGCGTTGTCCAGGGACGCGCGTAGCAGCGGGCCCAGCGCCGCGGCCGGATCGTCGATGCCCACCCCCCCGAGCAGGTCCCGGGCGGCACCGGTCAGGCTGGCCAGAAAGTTCCCCCCGAGCACCAGCGCGGCGTGATATTGCGCACGTCCTTCGTCCGCGATCTCGAGCGGAACACCCCCCAGATCGGCCACCACGCGCCGGGCCGGCTCGAGTGCCTCGGCGTCCGCGGTGACGCCAAACGGAACCCTAACAAAACCATTCAAATCGGCCTTTCCGCCAGTTCCAGGCAGTGTCATGATCGGGTGCAGCGCGGCTCGCCGGGCACCGCATCCCAGTCCGGCGGCGAGCACCGAAAGCCCGTGCCGGCCGCTCAGATGCGCGATCAGCTGGCCCTCCCGGACCGCGCCAAGAGCGACCAGCCGACCCGTGACCTGGGCAATCACATCGTCGGGCACGGCGATCAGCAGGAGGTCGGCGGACCGTAGCCGGCTGGCGATCCGCGCCGCCGGGCCCGTCCACGCCTGGGCGAACCGGCGGGCCGCCCGGGCCCGGGACGACTCGGTCCGCGTGGCCACCGCCACCACCGGGTACCCCACCTCGGCCAACGCGTGCCCCACCGCCACGCCAGCCCGGCCGGCGCCGATCAGACCCACCCTGACCGGGGCGTCGCCGGCCGGGTCGCCGCTGGCCAGGCGGGTGTTGATCGGGTCCGACGCAGAAGTTCGACCGCTCATGGCTCGATGCTCCCGCCGGTGCCACCAAGGTGTCGGATCCACTGTCGTCAAGGGCACTGTGGACCCCGCGAGGTACCCACGTCGGCCGGACGACAGCTCGCCACAAGGCCCTGGGCCGATACGCTCGGTGGAGCGGCCCTTCCTCCGCACGTCCCGCGCATGGTGGCTACAAAGGATGGTGAGTCGCAGGCACAGAGTCATCGCGAGCGCCGGTGAAGCGTCCGCAGGCCAACCGATCCCGCGGTGGGTGGTGCACGTTACGTGGTACACGGAGCACCTCGGTAGTCACGTTCCGAACCGGGCTCAACACGGGTGAGTCCCCCGCAGTGGTGAACCCCTCGGCCGGATACCTCGGCCCGGCACCATCGGCCGCACCCGTACGAACCACCGCGGCGGAACAACGGGGTGCGCATACGCACACGGACGCAAACGCACACAGAGTCGTACACAGAGTCGACAGCCAATCACCCCCAGGGCAGAGAACCGTAGATCATCGGATTCGGGTTCGATCGGTCGGCCGCGTCCGGGCACCTGGCCCGGCCCGGCTCGCCGCACGCACCTCAATGCGGCAGCCGCTACGCTGGTGTGGTACCCGAGGAGGTTACTGAAAGTGTCTGAACAGGTCAGGGAGCGGGAGACCCGCCGACTCGACCGGGTCGTCGTGCGTTTTGCGGGCGACTCCGGCGACGGTATGCAACTCACCGGAGAACAGTTCACCAGCGAGACCGCCACGTTCGGCAACGACCTGTCGACGCTCCCGGACTTCCCCGCGGAGATTCGCGCGCCAGCCGGCACACCGGCCGGAGTCTCCGGATTCCAGCTGCATTTCTCCGACCACGACATTCTTACGCCGGGCGACGCCCCGGACGTCCTGGTCGCGATGAATCCCGCCGCTCTGAAGGCGAATCTGAAGGATCTGCCGCCCGGCGCGAACCTCATCGTCAACACCGATTCCTTCACAGGTGGAAACCTGAAGAAGGCCGGTTATGCGACGGATCCGCTGACGGACGGGACGCTCGACCCCTACGTCGTCCACCGGGTGCCGCTGACCTCGATGACCATCAACGCGGTGCACGCCGCCGCCGACGGTGGCGGGTCGGTCAACAAGAAGGAGGCCGAGCGGGCGAAGAACATGTTCGCCCTCGGCCTCATGAGCTGGCTGTACCACAGGCCGACCGGCGGCACCGAGGCATTCCTGACGAAGAAGTTCGCCAAGCGGCCGGAGATCGCCGCGGCGAACATCGCGGCGTTCCGCGCCGGCTTCAACTACGGCGAGACGACCGAGTCGTTCACCGTCACCTACGAGGTGGCGCCGGCCCGGATGAAGCCCGGCACCTACCGGCGGATCAGCGGCAACCTGGCCCTGTCCTACGGGCTGGTCGCCGCGGGTGAGCTGACCGGGCTGCCGATCTTCCTCGGCACCTACCCGATCACGCCGGCCTCGGACATCCTGCACGAGCTGAGCAAGCACAAGCGGTTCGGCGTACGGACCTTCCAGGCCGAGGACGAGATCGCCGGCATCGGCTCGGCGCTCGGCGCGTCCTTCGGTGGCTCGCTCGGGATCACCACGACGTCCGGCCCGGGTGTCGCGCTCAAGAGCGAGACGATCGGCCTCGCGGTCAGCCTCGAGCTGCCCCTGGTGATCGTCGACATCCAGCGCGGTGGCCCGTCCACCGGCCTGCCGACCAAGACCGAGCAGGCCGACCTGCTGCAGGCCATGTTCGGCCGCAACGGTGAGGCCCCGGTGCCGATCGTGGCGCCCCGCTCCCCCGGTGACTGCTTCGACGCGGCCATCGAGGCCGCCCGGATCGCGACGAAGTACCGCACCCCGGTGTTCCTGCTCTCCGACGGGTACCTGGCCAACGGCTCCGAGCCGTGGCTGATGCCGACCCGCGAGGAGCTTCCGGATCTGGGCGTCACCTTCACCACCGAGCCGAACCACACCGGCGACAAGGGTCCGGAGTTCTGGCCGTACCTGCGTGACCCCGAGACGCTCGCCCGCCCGTGGGCCGTCCCGGGCACACCCGGCCTCGAGCACCGCATCGGCGGCATCGAGAAGTCGGACGGGCCGGGGAACATCTCCTACGACCCGGCCAACCACGACCGGATGGTCCGGCTGCGGGCCGCCAAGGTCGCCGGCATCGCGAACGACGTTCCCCCGCTGGAGGTGGAGGACCCCTCCGGCTCCGCCCGGGTCCTCGTGCTCGGCTGGGGCTCCACCTTCGGCCCGATCGCCGCCGGCTGCCGGCGGGTACGGGCCAAGGGACTGCAGGTCGCGCAGGCGCACCTGCGTCATCTCAACCCCTTCCCGGCCAACACCGGGGAGATCCTGCGGTCGTACGACAAGGTGATCATCCCTGAGATGAACCTCGGCCAGCTGCGGATGCTCATCCGGGCCGAGTACCTCGTCGACGCGATCGGTTACAACCAGGTCCGCGGGTTGCCCTTCAAGGCAGCTGAGCTGGCCGGCGTCTTGGAGGACGTGATCAACCAGTGACCGTCACGACGAACCGTTCCGGGATCAGTAACCGTCTGCTCGATCTGGTGCCCGCGGCACCAGGTCCGCAGAGCCGCAAGGACTTCACCTCCGACCAGGAGGTGCGCTGGTGCCCCGGGTGCGGTGACTACGCCATCCTCGCCACGGTGCAGGGTTTCCTGCCCGAGCTCGGCATCGCGCGCGAGAACGTCGTGTTCATCTCCGGGATCGGCTGTTCCTCGCGCTTCCCGTACTATCTGCAGACCTACGGGATGCACTCCATCCACGGTCGGGCGCCGGCGATCGCCACCGGCCTCGCCACCTCGCGGCCGGACCTGTCGGTCTGGGTCGTCACCGGGGACGGCGACGCGCTGTCCATCGGCGGCAACCACCTGCTGCACGCGCTGCGCCGCAACGTCAACGTCAAGATTCTGATGTTCAACAACCAGATCTACGGGTTGACCAAGGGCCAGTACTCGCCGACGTCCGAGATCGGCAAGATCACGAAGTCGACGCCGTACGGCTCGCTGGACCGTCCGTACAACCCGGTCTCGCTGGCTCTGGGCGCCGAGGCGACGTTCGTCGCCCGCTCGGTCGACTCCGACCGCGCGCACCTGACCTCGGTGCTGCGCGCCGCCGCCGAGCACCCCGGCACGGCGTTCGTCGAGATCTTCCAGAACTGCAACATCTTCAACGACGGCGCCTTCGACACCCTCAAGGACCGCTCGACCCGCGACGACGTGACGCTGCGCCTCGTGCACGGCGAGCCGCTGGTCTTCGGCGCCGAGGGTGACAAGGCCATCCGGCGCGGCGACGACGGCGGCCTGGAGGTCGTCTCCGCCGACGCCCCCGGGGTCCTGGTGCACAACGCCTCGGCCGCCGAGCCCAGCCAGGCGTTCGCGCTGTCCCGGCTCACCGGGGACACCCACGGAGTCACCCCCATCGGCATCTTCCGTAACGTCGATGTCCCCACCTACGACGAGGCGCTCAACAAGCAGGTCGCCGACGCGAAGGCGAAGCAGGGCGACGGTGATCTGATGGCGATGATCTCCGGCGGGGAGACCTGGACCATCGACTGATCCCAGTCCCCACGGGGCAGGTCAGGCCGGTAGTGGACGAGGCCGGGACGCGCACACGACGTGCGGGTCCCGGCCTCGTCGTCGTCGTTGTCGTCGTTTCCCGTACTTCCGGCGGCTTCGTCCGGATGCCCAGAGGGGCCAGGCCGACGGACATCACG
This sequence comes from Frankia umida, assembly GCF_023242945.1. Classification (NCBI taxonomy): domain Bacteria; kingdom Bacillati; phylum Actinomycetota; class Actinomycetes; order Frankiales; family Frankiaceae; genus Frankia; species Frankia umida. Next base: position 249,058 of record NZ_JALKFT010000002.1, on the reverse strand, counting down.
CGGCCACAGCGCCGTTACGCGCCCTCCGTCTGATATTTGCCGCTCTGCGTTGGTCGGGTACTGTGACAGTGCGCGTGGGGGTGCCGTGCGGCCCGGGGGGGCTCACCACACCAGTGCAGCCGGAGGCATAGTGCGGGGTCATCGAGCCCTCAGCCCACGACCCGCGGCCGGTCCGCGTTCGCCGATGGGTCCTGTCCATGCGCCCGTCCTGATGGCGGCGCGACCTCGTGTTCCGTCCGGAGGCCCCCGTGGGTAGCCATTCGGCCGGCCGGCACGCCCGGCACGGCACCGCCGACCAGCGCTCCACCGACCAGCGCCCCACCGACCGGCGCCCCGCGGGCCCCGCGGCCCGCCCCGCTCCCCGTCCCACCCCCTGGCCCGTCCCGGCCCGCCCGCCCGTCGCACCCCCAGGCGAGCGAGACACCATCACCGGCCCCCTCTCGGTCAGCACCACCGCCCGCCGCGACCGAGACCTGGCCCCGTACACCCCAGCCCCGTACACCCCAGCCCAGTACACCCCAGCCCAGTACGCACCGAGCCGGTACACCACGAGCTCCGTCCTGGTCCCGACCGCCACCCCGCGGCCCCCGGCCGCCCCCGTCTGGCCCGCCACGGACAGCTGGCCTGACGACGCAGACCCCTACCCCGCCACCGGCGGCCACCCCATCCCCAGCACCGACCAGCTGCCGGACGACGCCTGGTACGAGCAGCCCATGTCCGACGGCGCCCACTGGGCCGATGACGACGCCAACGGTTACGGGACAGACGGTTACGGGGCCCAAAGCCACGAAAGCGGCGGCTACAGCAACGGCGTGGACTTCACAGCCAGTCGGATGCCCGTGCGCCCCGCCGGCATGGTGCCGGCTTCCCGTCCGCGCGACACCCAGGCCGTCCGTCTCCCGGGCGCGCACCGGGCGCCAACGCGGCGCGGCAACGGGCGGGTGCGCCTGGCCGCGGCCGGCACCGTGTCACTCGCGGGCCTGTCGGCCATCGTGGCCGGGGTGACCCTCGGCGGCGAACAGCCCGGATCCGCGACTGTTCCCACCAACGGCGACGCCTCCCGCATCCAGTACAACGGCAGCACCGACGCCCTCGCGTTCGGCGCCTCGCAGTCCCAGGCGGCCCGCGGTTCCATCCGTTCCACCGCGCCGCGCGCCGTGCCCGCGCCGCATCCCGGCCAGAGCACTGACGGCACCTCCAGCGCCGTCACCACCACCACGCTTGGCCCGACGACCGCGCCGATCCCGATCATCACGCTGGTCCCGCAGGGCACCGCCACCGGCCCGACCGACCTGCGCGGGTTCACCCCGGGCACCTCGTCGACCGGCACCCCCGAGTCAACGGCCGCCTCGCCCACCTCGGACGCCACGATCAGCCCGAGCACCAGCCCGTCCGCGACAGGCGACCCCGACACCGGCCTGCCGTTCACCCCGGACACCCCCTCGGCGTCCCCCGCAGCGTCGTCCCCATGGTCGTCCCCATCGTCGTCCCCATGGTCGTCAGTGCTGCAGCCCGGCCCGATCAGCATCACCCCGCTGCTGCCACGCTCCACGACGGCCGCCGGGCACTGAGCCCCCCACACCGGCGGGTGGGGGCACTGTGGCCCCCCGCCCGCCGGGTCAGCCGGTCCGGTCGAGAACGAAGTCGGCCAGCGACAGCAGCGCGGTCTTCGCCGGGCAGTCCGGCAGTGGTGCCAGGCAGTCGCGTGACCGGGCGGACCAGACAGCGAGTTCCCGGCGGGCGCGGGCCATCCCCTCGTGGCCGCGCAACAGCTCCAGCGCCTCCGCCACCCCGTCATCCGGGTTTCCGCCCCCGGCGGCGAAATCGGACGCGATGAGCTCACGCAGTCGCCGAGCCGCCGGATCGTCGGTCTGCAGCGCGTAGAGCAACGGCAGGGTCGGGATGCCCTCGCGCAGGTCCGTCCCCGGGGTCTTGCCGGAGGCCGCCGCGTCCGAGGCGACGTCGATGATGTCGTCGGAAAGCTGGAAGGCCACCCCGAACATCTCACCGAACGTGGCCAGCGTGTCCACAGTGATCGGATCGGCGCCGGCGAGCATGGCACCGAGCCGGCCCGAGGTGGCGATCAGCGAGGCGGTCTTCTCCCGCACGACCCGCAGGTAGTGCTCGACGGGATCCTCACCGCCGGACGGCCCGATGGTCTCCCGGATCTGCCCCTCGCACAGGGTCGCGATGGTGCGGGCGAGGATGCGTGTCGCCTCCGGGCCGAGATCCGCGGTGATGTCCGAGGCGCGGGCGAACAGGTAGTCGCCGGTGAGGATGGCGACGGTGTTCGTCCACCGGGCGTTGGCCGAGGCCGCCCCCCGGCGCCGCGGTGCCTCGTCCATCACGTCATCGTGGTACAGGGTCGACAGATGGGTCAGCTCGATCGCGACGGCCGCGGGAACCACCCCGGGGGCCTGTGGATCGGCGAACTGCGCCGCCAGCAGCACGACGATCGGGCGGAACCGTTTACCTCCCGCGTCGACGAGATGCCTGGAGGTCTCGGTGACGAAGCTGAACTCGCTGCGCACCGAGGCACGCAGCAGCTCCTCCACCTCAGCGAGACCTGCTCGCACGGCTTTTTCGAGATCAGGATCGGTCCTGATCCCCACGACGTCCAGCCCGATAGCGCTCATACCACCGTCAGCGTACGAAGCCGGACGACGCCGCGGTGTTCGCCAGGTCGAGAAGAGGCTGTGGCGCTACTCCCAGGACGAGTGTCGCGAGCGTGCCGATACCCGCCGTAGCGAAGGTGAGGGTGGGTCGGGTGATCACCACGGGCCCGTCCGCGAGCGGCTCGGAGAAGAACATCAGCACGATCACCCGCACGTAGAAGAACGCCGCGATCGCGCTGCAGACCAGTGCGACCACGACCAGTGGGGTGGCGTCTCCCTCGATCGCCGCCTGGAACACCGCGAACTTGCCGGTGAACCCGCTGGTGAGCGGAATGCCGGCGAGGGCCATCAGCAGGAACGAGAACACCCCGGCCAGCAGCGGTGAGGTGCGGCCCAGCCCCCGCCACTGGGACAGGTCGCTGGCCTCCCCGTCGGACGTGCGCACCAGCGAGATGACGGCGAACGCGGCGATCGTGGTGAAACCGTAGGTCACCAGGTAGAACATCGCGCCGCGCAACCCGTCGGTGTTGGTGCCGGCGAGGCCGACCAGCAGGAAGCCGGCGTGGGCGATCGCCGAGTAGGCGAGCATCCGCTTGATGTCACGCTGGGTGAGCGCGAGCACCGCACCGACGACCATGGTGAGGATGGCGACCGTCCACAGCACGGGCCGCCAGTCCCAGCGCAGCGGTCCGAAGGCGATGTAGAAGACCCGCAGGATCGCCCCGAAGGCGGCCACCTTCGTCCCCGCGGCCATGAACGCGGTCACCGGCGTCGGCGACCCCTGGTAGACGTCCGGGGTCCAGGAGTGGAACGGCACGGCGCCGATCTTGAAGAACAGCCCGACCGCGATGAGCCCGACCGCGAGGTACAGATAGGCGTCGGTCCTACCGGTCGTACCGACCGCGGTGGCGATCTTCCCCAGTTCGACGCTGCCGGCGTACCCGTAGGCGAACGCGAGGCCGTAGAGGAAGAACGCCGAGGAGAACGCGCCCAGCAGGAAGTACTTCATCGCGGCCTCCTGCGAGAGCAGGCGCCGTCGGCGCGCCAGGCCCGCCAGCAGGTACAGCGGCAGCGAGAGGATCTCCAGCGCGACGAACATCACCAGCAGGTTGTTCGACGCGACGAACAGCATCATGCCGGTGACCGAGAACACCATCAGCGGGTAGGCCTCGGTCTGCATGTCGGCTGACGTCCGTGCCGCCGTCGACCCCTTCGACCCTGGGGTGATCGCGGCCGAGGCGACGATCGCACCGCCGGCCGAATCCAACTGCCGTTCGGCGACCAGCAGCACCGACAGCAGCGCGAACACCAGGATCGTGCCCTGCATGAACAGTGCCGGAGCGTCGATGGCCACCGCGTTCGCGGCGAGCAGCGCGTGCCGTCCGTGCAGGACCGCCACCGCGACGAACGCGGCGATGAACCCGCCGGCCGCGAGCACCGGCTGGATCACCCGGCGGGCCTCCCGCTGCGCGAAGGCGTCGACGAGCACCCCGATCAGCGCCACCACGAACACGATGAGCAGCGGGCTGAGCGAGGAGTACTCGATCGACGGCGGGGTGATCTTCTCGGTCTGCGCGAGCAGGCTGGCGCTCACGAACGGCCTCCGGGCTGGACGGTGACGGGATGGGTCGGGGCCGGATCGGACTTGCCGACGTCGGTGTAGGTCGCCGTGACCGTCGGCCGGATGATGTCGATCAGCGGCTTCGGGTACACCCCGAGCCCGATGATCAGTGCGATCATCGGTGCGACGACGGCCTTCTCCCGCCAGGACAGATCGGGCAGCGTCCGGTTGGCCTCGTGGGTGATCGGGCCGGTCATCGTCCGCTGGTACAGCGACAGGACGTAGATCGCCGCCAGCACGATTCCGGCGGTGGCGACGATCGCCAGCGCCTTGTTGTAGGTGAACGTGCCGACCAGGACCAGGAACTCGCTGACGAAGCTGTTCGTGCCCGGCAGCGCCAGCGATGACAGACCAGCGATGAGCATCGTTCCCGCCAGCACCGGTGTCACCTTCGCCAGTCCGCCGTAGGCGCCGATGTCGGCCGTGCCGCGGCGGGCGATGAGGAAGCCGACGACCAGGAACAGCAGTCCGGTGGAGAGCCCGTGGTTCACCATGTAGAGCACGGCGCCGGTACCGGCCTGGCTGGTGAAGGCGAACAGGCCGAGCGTGATGAACCCGAAGTGGGCCAGCGAGGTGTACGAGACCAGCCGTTTCATGTCCCGTTGCCCGATCGCGAGCAGCGCCCCGTAGAAGATTCCGATGATCGCCAGGGCCAGCACGAGTGGCGCGAAGTAGTCCGACGCGTCCGGGAACAGCGGGATGCAGTAGCGGATCAGGCCGAACGTGCCCACCTTGTCCAGCAGGCCGACGAGCAGCACCGCTCCCCCGACCGGCGCCTGCGCACCGGCGTCGGGCAGCCAGGTGTGGAACGGGAACAGCGGCGCCTTGATGGCGAACGCGACGAAGAAGCCGAGGAACAGCAGCTTCTGCACACCCGGGGTGATGTCGAGTTGGCGTAGCAGGGCGAAGTCGAACGTGCCGCTGCCCAACTGCTCGGCGGACACGACGTACAGCCCGATCACCGCGGCGAGCATGAGCAGCCCGCCCAGCAGGCTGTAGATCAGGAACTTCACCGCCGCGTACGAACGCTGCGCCTGCTGCCCCGCCGGCCCGAAGCTTCCGATCAGGAAGTACATCGGAATCAGGATCGCCTCGAAGAAGACGTAGAACAGGAACACGTCGGTCGCGGCGAACACCCCGACCAGCCCCGCCTCCAGCACCAGCACCAGCGCGCAGAACACCGGCACCGACCGCCGTGGCGCCACCGCCGCGCCCACCGCCGCAACCGCGTCCACCACCGGCGTCGGCGGCGCCGCCACCAGCACCGCCGTCCCCCCACCCCCAGTACCAGGATCGCCGCCAAGGCCACTGCCACTGCTACTGCTACTGCTACTGCCACTGCCACTGCCGCTGCCACTGCCGCTGCCATCACCCGGCACGACCCCACCGGACGGGCTGGCCGGCCCGTCCGGTTCGCTGTCGAACTCGTCCCAGGACGACAGCACCACGACCGGCACCAGCAGCGCGGTCAGCAGGATCAGCACCAGCGAGATGCCGTCCGCTCCGACCGCGTAGGAGATGCCGAAGGTGGAGATCCAGTCGTAACGCTGGGCGAACTGGAAGCCGGCCCGGTTCGGGTGGTAGGCGAACGTCGCCAGCACCGCGAGCACCAGCACCACCAGGGTGACGGCGAGGGTGAGCTGCTTGGCCTGGGTCGCGAGCCGCCGCGGGAAAGCGGCGACGACGACCGCGGCGACGGCCGGGACGAGCAGCAGAATCGTCAGCCAGGGCACCGAGTTCACGTCAGCCGCCCCACACCAGCAGCAGTGCGCCGACCATCAGGACGGCACCTCCCAACATCGACAGAGCGTAGGACCGGACGAAACCGGTCTGCAGGCGGCGCATCCGCCCGGACAGTCCGCCGATGCCGGCGGCGCTGCCCCGTACGAGCCCGTCGACACCGACCAGGTCCAGCCAGACCAGGAAACGGGTCAGGAACTGGCCGGGGCGCATCGCGATGGTCTCGTTCAGGGTGTTCGCGAACAGGTCATGCCGGGCGGCGACCGTCACCAGGGTGACCTCCGCGTCCGGCCGGGCGGTGGCCTCCACCGGACGAGCCTGGTAGCGCAGCCAGGCCGCGGCGCACCCACCGGCGACCACGACGAGGGTGAGCGCGGTCAGCACGATCGGGGAGAACGTGTGCACGCCCTCGACCCCTTCGCCGGCGACCGGCTCGAGCCAGTTCTGCATGCTGTGGCCCAGAACGAACAGGCCGCCCGCGAACGTCGAACCGATGGCCAGGATGATCATCGGTCCGGTCATCGTCGGCGGCGACTCGTGTGGATGACGGGCGTCCTCACCCTCACCTGACCAGCGGGGCCGGCCGTGGAAGGTCATCAGGAACAGCCGTGACATGTAGAACGCGGTGATGCCGGCGCCGAGCAGCGCGACCGCGCCGAGCAGGTAACCGGAGGTGCCGCCCTTGTCGAAGGCGGTCTCGATGATGCGGTCCTTGGTGAAGAACCCCGACAGCCCCGGGAACCCGATGATCGCGAGGAACCCCAGGCCGAACGTGGCCCAGGTGATCGGCATGTACCGCCACAGTCCGCCGTAGTGGCGCAGGTCCTGGTCGTCGTCCATCGCGTGGATGACCGACCCGGCGCCGAGGAACAGTCCGGCCTTGAAGAAGCCGTGCGCGAGCAGGTGCATGATGCCGATCGCGTAGCCGGCGGGCCCGAGACCCACCGCGAGGAACATGTAGCCGATCTGGCTGACCGTCGAGTAGGCCAGCACCTTCTTGATGTCGTCGTAGGCGCAGCCGATGACGCAGCCGAGCAGGATCGTGATCGCGCCGATGACGACGACGACGGTGCGGGCCGCCTGCGACTCGTTGAAGATCGGTGCCGAGCGGACGATCAGGTAGACGCCGGCGGTCACCATGGTCGCCGCGTGGATCAGCGCCGAGATCGGCGTGGGACCCTCCATGGCGTCCGGTAGCCAGGCCTGCAACGGGAACTGGCCGGACTTGCCGCACGCGCCGAGCAGCAGCAGCAGGGCGATCGCGCTGATGGTGCCGTAGCCGATGACGTTCGCCGCCGCGGCGCCGAAGACGTCCGCGTAGCTCGTCGAGCCGACAGTGGCGAACATCAGCATGATCGCGATGGCCAGGCCGACGTCACCGACCCGGTTCATGTAGAACGCCTTGTTCGCCGCAGTGGCCGCGGCCGGCTTGTACTCCCAGAACTTGATCAGCAGGTAGGACGACAGGCCGACGAGTTCCCACCCGGCGTAGAGCGACAGGAAGTTGTTGCCGAGCACCAGCAGCAGCATCGAGGCCAGGAACAGGTTCATGTAGGCGAAGAACTTCCGCCTGGCCGGATCGTGCGCCATGTAGCCGATCGAGTAGATGTGGATCAGTGTGCCGACGCCTGTGATCAGCAGGACGAAGACGATCGAGAGCTGGTCGACGAGCAGGCCGACGTCGACCTGGAAGCCGTTCACCGGAATCCAGGAGAACAGGTGCTGCGAGACCGCCCGGTCCTCGCCGGAGCGCCCGAGCATCGCGGCGAACAGCACCACACCGACGACGAAGCTCAGCGCCGCGGCTGCCGTGCCGATCAGATGACCGAACCGGTCGGTGCGCCGCCCGCCGAGCAGCAGCACGGCCGCACCAGCCAGGGGCAGCGCGATGAGCAGCCACGACAGCGAGAACGCGCCGGAGGCGGCGGCGTAGTGAACCGGAGTATGCGTCACTGAAGTCTCGTCCGTTCTTCCGTGATCAGTACTTCAGCAGGTTCACGTCGTCCACCGACGCCGAGCGGCGGGTCCGGAAGATGCTGAGGATGATGGCGAGGCCGATGACGACCTCTGCCGCGGCGACGACCATCACGAAGAACGCCATGATCTGGCCGTCGAGGGTGCCGTGCAGCCGGGAGAAGGTGACCAGGGTCAGGTTCGACGCGTTGAGCATCAGCTCGATCGACATGAACACGACAATGGCGTTGCGCCGCACCAGCACCCCGGCGGTCCCGATCGTGAACAGCAGCGCCGCCAGAATCAGATAGTTCGCCGGATTCACTGCTCATCCCCCTTACCCGCGACTCCCTTACCCGCGACTCCCTTACCGGCAGCCCCGGCCAACGCCGAACCCCCATCGTTCGCGGCGGGTTCGGGCGACTCGATGCCCGGGATGCCCCCGATACCCGAGGCCCGCCCGCCCCCGGGTAGCAGCCCCAGCGTGTCCGCCGAGTCGTGCCGGGCGAACACCCCGGGCCCGGGCAGCGGAGTGACCTGCCCGCCGGAGGCGAAGCGCCGCCGCATCCACTCCCGCTGGCCGACCGGGCCGCCGTCACGTTCGCGGTGGCCGAGCACCATCGTTCCGATCGCGGCGACGACCAGCAGCGCCGAGACCGCTTCGAAGACGAACACGTACTGGCTGAACAGCAGCCGCCCGATCGCCTGGACGTTGCCGCCGGTGTTGGCGGTCTCAAGCCCGTCCCCGCGGACGCCGTCGATCGCCGAGCCGATCGGGAAGACCAGCAGCCCGGCGAACCCCAGCCCGAAGATCACCGCGCCGAGTCGCTGCCCGCGGATGGTCTCCACCAGCGAGTCGGACGAGTCGACGCCGACCAGCATCAGCACGAACAGGAAGAGCACCATGATCGCGCCCGCGTAGACGATGATCTGCACGAAGCCGAGGAACGGCGCCTGCTGCAACAGGTAGAACACCGCGACGCAGAACAGGTTCGCCACCAGCAACAACGCCGAGTGCACGGCGCTGCGCACCATGATCATCCCGAGCGCGGCCAGCACCGCGACCGGCGCGAGGATCCAGAACGTCACCGCCTCCCCGGTGGACGTACTGGTCAGCTCGCCCGCGGCCGTCACCAAGGAGCTCATCGGTCCTGGCCATCGGTCTGGCTCGCGACCTGCCAGGGCAGTGGTGCGTCCGGGTCACGCAGGTAGTAGTCGGTCTCGGTCTCGCCGAGGCGCAGCGGATGCGGCGGGGCCTCCATGCCCTCGGCCAGCGGCGCGAGCAGCTGCTCCTTGGTGAAGATCAGGTCCTGGCGGGAGTCGTCGGCGAGTTCGTAGTCGTTCGACATCGTCAGGGCCCGGGTCGGACACGCCTCGATGCACAGCCCGCACAGGATGCAGCGCAGGTAGTTGATCTGGTAGACCCGGCCGTAGCGCTCCCCCGGAGAGAAACGTTCGGTCTCGGTGTTGTCGGCGCCCTCCACGTAGATGGCGTCCGCCGGGCACGCCCATGCGCACAGTTCGCAGCCGACGCACTTCTCCAGCCCGTCCGGATGCCGGTTGAGCTGGTGGCGGCCGTGGAACCGCGGCGCGGTGGCCTTCTTCTCCTCGGGGTACTGCTCCGTCGTCGGCTTCTTGAACATCGTCGAGAAGGTGACGCCAAAGCCCTTGTAGGGATCGAACACGCCCATGTCTCAGCCCTCCTGGCGCGGCTGGTGGTCCACGGCGACGACGGATGCGGGGGTGGCCGTCGGCTGTTGCGGCGGTGGCCACGGAATGTTCTCGAGGCTGGGTGCCTCGGCGAGCTTGCGGCGCTCGGTCTCCTCGAGTTCCCGCTGGTAGCGACCGCCACCGGGATCGATGAGCGCGACTATGACGAGCACACCGACCACCACCCCGATGCCGATCAGCCATGGTGTGCGGTCGTCGACGTCCTTCTGGTAGACCCGGAACACGGCGATGATCAGCACCCAGAGCAGTCCGACCGGGATGAGCACCTTCCACCCGAACGCCATGAACTGGTCGTAGCGCAGCCGCGGCAGTGTGCCCCGCAGCCAGATGAAGAAGAACAGGAACAGCAGCAGCTTGAGCACGAACCAGATGATCGGTACCCAGCCGTGGTCGAGACCGGACAGCCCCGGAATCGGCGGCGGCTGCCAGCCACCGAGGAACAGCGTGGTCGCGATCGCCGAGACGGTGACCATGTTGATGTACTCGGCGAGGAAGAAGAACGCGAACTTGATCGAGCTGTACTCGGTGTGGAATCCGCCGACCAGTTCACCCTCGGCCTCGGGAAGGTCGAACGGCGTCCGGTTCGTCTCGCCGACCATCGAGATCACGTAGAGGACGAACGACGGCAGCAACGCGATGTACCACCGTCCCGACTGGCTTTCGACGATCCCGGACGTCGACAGTGTCCCGGCGTACATGAACACCGCGACGAACGACAGGCCCATCGCCACCTCGTAGGAGATGATCTGGGCGGCCGAGCGCAGCGAGCCGAGCAGCGGATAGGTGGAGCCGCTCGACCAACCGGACAGAATCAGTCCGTACACCCCGAGTGAGGCCGCGGACAGCATGTACAGCACGCTGACCGGCAGGTCGGCGAGTTGCAGCGTGGTGTGCTGCCCGAAGATCGACACCTGCGGTCCGAACGGGATCACCGCGAAGGCGAGGAACGCCGGAATCGCCGAGACGATCGGCGCCAGAACGAAGATCGGCTTGTCGGCCAGCGCCGGGATCAGGTCTTCCTTGAGCATGAGTTTCACGCCGTCGGCGAGGCTCTGCAGCCATCCCCTGGGCCCGTGCCGGTTCGGCCCGATCCGCTGCTGCATCCGCGCGACGACCTTGCGCTCGAACACGATCGCGAACAGCGTCATGAGCAGCAGAAACGCGAAGACCGCCACGGCCTTGACCAGCACCAGCCAGAACGGGTCCTGCCCGAACCCGCTCAGATCCGGGTCCACCGGCGCCGCGAACACCGCCGTGCCCACCGCCGTGCCCACCGCCCCGTTCACAGCCCTCCCTCCGGCCTGACGCCGTTCACCGACGGCTGGCCGATGCTGGACGGTGGCAGCCCACTGGCCGCGATCCGCACCACCGCCCCGGCCGACGCCCCCAGCGACCGGCGCACATGCGAGCCGGCCGAATGGGTTGGCACCCAGACCACCCGATCCGCCATCGCGGTCACCGCGCACGCCAGTGTGATCGACCCGTGCCCGGTGGAGACCCGCACCGGCTCCCCGTCGCGCACCCCGATCTCGGCCGCCGTCGCCGCCGAGAGCCGCACCACCGAGGCACGCGCGGTGCCCGCCAGGTACGGCTCGCCGGCCAGCAGCACCCCGTCGTCGATGAGCTGATGCCAGCTGGCCAGCACCGCCTCACCCACGCCCGGCACCGCCGCTGGCGCGGCGGGTTCCGTCGGTGCCGGCACCCGCGCGATCTGGGAGCCGACCCGTCCGACGCTGCGCAGCTCGCGCGCCGCCGCACCGGTGTCCGGCAGGCGCAGGTCGATGCCCATCTCGGCGGCCAGCAGGTGCAGCACGCGGACATCGGGCAGCGCCGTGGTCGACAGCGCCCGCTGGAACGGCCGCAGCCGTCCCTCCCAGTCGACGAACGACCCGGCCTTCTCCGCCACCGGCGCGACCGGCAGCACCACGTCCGCGATCTCGACGATCGACGAACGCCGAACCTCCAACGACACGCAGAACGGCACCCGGGCCAGCGCCGCCAGCGCCGCCCCCGGGTCCGGCAGATCCTCGGCGTCGACCCCGGCGACCAGCACCGCGTCCAGCCTGCCGCCGACGGCCGCCGCGAGAATCCCGCTGGTGTCCAGTCCCGGCGCTCCCAGCAGCCGCGTCCCCCACACCGCCTCGACCTCGGCCCGCGCGGCGGGGTCGGCCACCGGCCGTCCACCCGGCAGCAGCGAGGGCAACAATCCCGCCGACACAGCACCCCGCTCGCCCGCCCGCCGCGGCACCCAGGCGAGCGCCGCACCGCTGGCGTCGGCCAACCGCAGTGCCGCGGACAGCAGCCCCGGGATCTGCGCCGCCCGCTCACCGACGAGGATGACCGCGCCGGAGGCCCGCACCGCCCGCGCCGTGGCGGCCAGCGGATCGGTCTCCAAGCCTCCCGCCCCCACCGCCGCGAGCGCGTCGAGGATGGCCGGCTCGGCCCCGGGTTCGGCGCTCACCCATGTCGCGTGCAGTTTCGCGAGCCCCCGGCTCACCAGCGGCGCGAGCGCGTGCACCGCCGTGGCCGACTTGTCCGCGGCCTTGCGCAGCCGCAGGAAGACGATCGGGGACTCCTCCTCCGGTTCGAACGCCACCAGCAGCACCGTGGGTGCCGCCTCCAGATCGGCGTAGGTCACCCCGATCCCGGTGCCGGCGACCGCGTGGCCGAGGAACTGCTCCTCCTCGGCCGAATGCGGCCGTGCCCGGAAGTCGACGTCGTTGGTGTTCAGCGCGACCCGGGCGAACTTCGCGTAGGCGTAGGCGTCCTCGCGGGTCAGCCGTCCACCGGCCAGCACCCCGACGCCGTGGCGGCCCCGGCACTCGGCCAGTCCCCGCGCCGCGTACTCCAGGGCCTCGCTCCAGGTCGCCTCGACCAGCTGCCCGGACTCGTCATCGCGGATCAGCGGGGTGGTCAGCCGGTCGGCTCCGCGGGCGTAGGTGAACGCGAAGCGGCCCTTGTCGCAGTTCCACTCCTCGTTGACCGCCGGGTCGTCGCCGGCCAGCCGCCGGGTGACCCTGCCGCGCCGATGGTCGGTACGCAGGCTGCACCCGGACGCGCAGTGCTCGCAGGCCGTCGGGGTGGAGACCAGGTCGAACGGGCGGGCCCGGAACCGGTAGGCGGCGCTGGTCAGCGCGCCCACCGGGCAGATCTGCACGGTGTTGCCGGAGAAGTAGGACGAGAACGGCTCCCCGTCGCTGATCGCGACCTGCTCGTCGGCGCCCCGCTCGAACAGTTCGATGAACGGGTCCCCGGCGATCTGCGCGGAGAACCGGGTGCACCGCGCGCACAGCACGCAGCGTTCCCGGTCGAGCAGGATCTCGGTGGAGATCGCCAGCGGCTTCGGGTAGGCCCGCTTGGTCTCCCTGAACCGCGAGGACGCGCCACCGTTGGCCATCGACTGGTTCTGCAGCGGGCACTCGCCGCCCTTGTCACAGATCGGGCAGTCCAGCGGATGGTTGAGCAGCAGGAACTCGATCGTGCCGGCCTGGGCCTTCTTCGCCACCGGCGAGGTCAGCTGGGTACGGACCACCATGTCGGCGGCGACCGTCGTGGTGCAGGCGGTCACCGGCTTGCGCTGCCCCTCCACCTCGACGATGCACTGCCGGCAGGCGCCGACCGGGTCGAGCAGCGGATGGTCACAGAACCGCGGAATCTCGATGCCGAGCAGTTCGGCCGCCCGGATGATCAGGGTGCCCCTGGGCACGCTGACCGGCTGCCCGTCGACGTTGAGCGAGACGAGATCTGCTGCCGGGGTCGTTGGCGCGACGGTCATGGTGTCAGTGCGCTCCCGCGTAGGCCCCGTCGGGGCTGCTGTCCGGTTTCGTGGTCACCGCGCTCACCGGGATGAACTCGTCCCGGAAGAACTTGATCCCCGACACGATCGGCGAGGTGGCCCCGTCGGCGAGAGCGCAGAACGCTCGGCCGAAGATGTTGTCGCAGGCGTCGACGAGGGTGTCCACGTCCTGCGCGTCGCCCCCGCCGGCCTCGATCCGCTTGAGGATCTTCACCATCCAGCTGGTGCCCTCGCGGCACGGCGTGCACTTGCCGCACGACTCGTGCGCGTAGAACTCGGTGAGCCGGCGCACCACCTTGAGCATGTCCGTCGTCTCATCCATGATCATCAGTGCGGCGGTGCCGAGCAGCGAGCCGGCCTCCTGCATGCCCTCGAAGTCCAGCGGCGCGTCGAGGTGGTCGGCGGTGAGCATCGGCGTGGACGAGCCACCCGGCGTCCAGGCCTTCAGCCGGCGCCCCCCACGCACCCCACCGGCGAGCTCCAGCAGCTCCCGCAGCGTGGTGCCCATCGGCGCCTCGTACTGGCCCGGCCGGGTCACGTGCCCGGACAGACTGTAGATCTTCGGTCCGGGCGACTTCTCCCGGCCCATCGATCTGAACCAGTCCGCGCCGTGGTTGACGATGAACGGCACACTGGCGATCGTCTCGACGTTGTTCACCACGGTCGGCGACGCATACAGCCCGTGGGTGGCCGGAAACGGCGGTCGCAGCCGCGGCTGCCCACGCCGTCCCTCCAGCGAGTCCAGCAGCGCCGTCTCCTCGCCGCAGATGTACGCCCCCGCCCCGGAGTGCACCACCAGGTCAAGATCGAACCCGCTGCCGAGGATGTCGCGCCCGAGGAACCCCGCCGCGTACGCCTCGGCCACGGCCGCCCGCATCCGCCGGGCCGCGTGCACCAGCTCACCGCGCAGGTAGACGTACGCCTGGTTGGCCCGCACCGCGTACGCGGCGATCACGATGCCCTCGATCAACGAGTGCGGATCGGCCTTCATCAGCGGCGCGTCCTTGCAGGTCCCCGGCTCGCCCTCATCGGCGTTGATGACCAGGTAGTGCGGCTTGCCGTCGCCCTGTGGGATGAAGCCCCACTTCATCCCGGTGGGGAAACCCGCGCCGCCGCGCCCGCGCAGCCCGGAGTCCTTCACCAGCTTGATCAGGCTGTCCGGGTCGCCGGCCAGCGCCGTGCGCAGCGCGACGTACCCGTCCAGGCGGCGGTAGGTGTCGATCGTCCACGACTCCGGCGTGTTCCAACGCCGGGTGAGAACCGGAGTGACGGGCATCCTCAGCTCCCCTTCGCCTCGGCGCCCGCCGGCGCCTGCTCGGCAGTCCACCCAGCGGCCTCGGCCAGCAGCAGGCCAGCCACCGACGGCTGCCCGACCCCCGGCCCGGCGACCCCCTCGGGTCGCGGGTCGGCGAACCCGGCGAGCTGGCGGGAGACCTCCGCGAACGAGCACAGCGGCCCGCCCCGCGTCGGCGCCGGCCGCTGCCCCGCGCGCAGACCCTCGACGATGGCCTGCGCGCTGTCCGCGTCGACCTGGTCGTAGAACTCGTAGTTCACCGTCAGCACCGGCGCGTAGTCGCAGGCCGCGAGGCACTCGGCGTGTTCGAGCGTGATCTGGCCATCCGGCGTCGTCTCGTCATGCCCGATCCCGAGCTGCTCCCTGATCCGGTCGTAGACCTCGTCCCCGCCCAGCAGCGCACAGGACAGGTTCGTGCAGACCGAGACGAGGTACTCGCCGACCGGATGGCGCTTGTACATGGTGTAGAAGGTCGCGACCGCGCCGACCTCGGCGGCGGTGAGGCCAAGCTGCTCGGCGCAGAACGCGACACCCTCGGTGGTCACACAGTTCTGCTCGGCCTGCACCAGGTGCAGCAGTGGCAGCAGCGCCGAACGCGACCGGCCGGCCGGATAACGGGCGATGATCTCCGCCGCCGCGGTGTGGGTTTCCGGTGAGAACGTCATCAGCGGTCCACTCCCCCGAGCACCGGGTCGACCGAGGCCACCCCGACGATCACGTCCGCCACCTGGCCGCCCTCGGTCAGCGCCGGCACGGCCTGCAGGTTGACGAAACTTGGATCGCGCACATGCACGCGGAACGGCCTGGTCCCGCCGTCGGACACCACGTGGTAGCCAAGCTCGCCGCGGGGCGACTCGACCTGGGTGTACACCTGCCCCGCCGGCACCCGGAACCCCTCGGTGACCAGCTTGAAGTGGTGGATGAGCGCCTCCATCGAGGTGCCCATGATCTTTCGGATGTGCTCGAGGGAGTTACCCATCCCGTCCGAGCCGATCGCCAGCTGCGCCGGCCAGGCGATCTTCTTGTCGGCGACCATGACCGGCCCCGGCCGCAGCCGGTCCAGACACTGCTCGACGATCTTCAGTGACTCGCCCATCTCGTTGAGTCGCACCAGGTACCGGGCGAACGAGTCGCCGTCGAGCTCGGTCGGCACGTCGAACTCATAGGTCTCATAGCCGCAGTACGGCATCGTCTTGCGCAGGTCCCAGGGCAGCCCCGCCGCCCGCAGCACCGGGCCGGTGACCCCGAGCGCGATGCATCCGGCGGCGTCGAGGATGTTGACGTCCACCATCCGGGCCTTCCAGATCGGCTGCCCGGTGAGCAGCCGGTGGTACTCCTCGATCCGCTTGGGCATCTCCAGAAGGAACTCGCGGATCGCCCGATCGGCCCCGTCCGGCAGGTCCTGCGCGAGGCCACCGGGCCGGACGAACGCGTGGTTCATCCGCAGCCCGGTGATCAGCTCGAGCAGGTCGAGCACCTTCTCCCGCTCCCGGAAGCCGAAGATCATCGCGGTGGTGGCGCCGAGTTCCATGCCGCCGGTCGCCAGCCACACCAGGTGGGACGCGATCCGCTGCAGCTCCATCACCAGCACCCGGATCACCGTGGCCCGTTCGGGGATCTGCTCGGTGATGCCCAGCAGCCGCTCCACCGACAGGCAGTACGCGGTCTCGTTGTACAACGGCGACAGGTAGTCGGCCCTGGTCAGGAAGGTGACCGCCTGCGTCCAGGTCCGGTACTCGCAGCTCTTCTCGATCCCGGTGTGCAGGTAGCCGATGACCAGTCGGGTCTCGGTGACCGTCTCGCCCTCGATCTCCAACACGAGTCGCAGCACCCCATGGGTGGACGGATGCTGCGGCCCCATGTTGACGACGATGCGCTCGGCCTCCTGCTCGCCGTGCCCGAGCACATCCTCCCAGTCACCGCCGGTGACCGTATAGACCCGCCCGCTCCCGGACTCGGCATAGCCAGCCTCATAGGGCTGGGACGTCGTCGTCATCGCGCACCTCGGATCACGAGTAGCTCCGGCGCTCGTCCGGTGGGGGGATCGTGGCGCCCTTGTAGTCGACCGGGATGCCGCCCAGCGGGTAGTCCTTGCGCTGCGGATGCCCGATCCAGTCGTCGGGCATCATGATCCTGGTCAGGCCGGGATGCCCGGTGTAGACGATGCCGAACAGGTCGTAGGCCTCCCGCTCGTGCCAGTCCGCGGTCGGCCACACCGATGTCAGGCTCGGCAGCGTCGGGTCGTCGTCCCCGACGCTGACCTCGACCCGCAGCTGGCGGCGATGGGTCATGGACGTCAGCTGCACCACCGAGTGCAGCCGCCGTCCGGTGAGATCGGCCGGGTAGTCCACCCCGGACAACGACGACAGCAGCTCGAAGCGCAGCCCCGGATCGTCACGCAGGGTCTGCGCCAGCGCCAGCAGCGCCTCGCGCCGCACATACAGCGTCAGTTCCCCGCGATCGACCACGGCCCGCTCGACTGCCTCGCCGAGCTGCGGAAAGACCCGCTCAAGGGTGTCGTAGACGGTGTTCGCGTCGGCGTCGACGAAGGGCCGCTCGCTGCTGGTGAGTACCGGAACCGGCGCCACCAGCCCCCCGAACCCGGAGGTGTCGCCCGTCCCACCGGCACCGAAGGCGTCCTGGGGCAGGCCCGGCCCGCGCGCCTGCCCGCCGGCCTCGACCAGTTCGCCGGCCTCGACCAGTTCGCCGGCCGCGACCAGTTCGCCGGCCGCGTCCTGCGGCGTACCGTTCTCGCCGCTCATGAGCGCGACTCGGCAGGGCCGGACTCGTCGCTGGGCGCCGGGTCGATCGGCGCCCGCTTGTCCCGACCGAACACCGAGGTCGGCGTGACCGCCGCGGGCCGCCGAGCGTCGAAGTCCGCGTCGACCCCACCCCGGCCGGTGGTCGCCGGCGCACCGGCAGGAATCTCGAACCGCTTGCGGTCGTTGACCGACAGCGTGCGCGTGTCGAGCGCCCCCGCCGGCAGCCCCGCCCGCGCGGTGGCCACGTCGATCGGCTTCGGGTATGGCGAGTCACCCGGCTCGGTCCAGGCGGTCTGCCCGCTGACCGGCCCGGCGAGGATCTTCTCGTGCAGCTTGAGGATCGCGTCCATCAGCATCTCCGGCCGCGGCGGGCAGCCCGGCAGGTACATGTCGACCGGAACGATGTGGTCGACGCCCTGCACGATCGCGTAGTTGTTGAACATGCCGCCGCTGGACGCGCACACGCCCATCGACAGCACCCACTTCGGGTTCGGCATCTGGTCGTAGATCTGGCGCAGCACCGGCGCCATCTTCTGGCTGACCCGGCCGGCGACGATCATCAGGTCGGCCTGCCGGGGACTGGCCCGGAACACCTCCATGCCGAACCGGGACAGGTCGTAACGGCCGGCTCCGGTCGACATCATCTCGATCGCGCAGCAGGCCAGACCGAACGTCGCCGGCCACAGCGAGGAGCGGCGGGACCAGTTCGCGAGCTTCTCGACGCTCGTCAGCAGAATGCCGCTCGGCAGTTTCTCCTCTAGTCCCATTCCAGACCTCCCCGGCGCCATTCGTACGCATACGCGACGAAGATCGTCGCCATGAACAGCGCCATCGCACCGAGCCCGAACACCGCGAGACTGTCGAACGCGACCGCCCACGGGAACAGGAAGATGATCTCGATGTCAAAGACGATGAAGAGCATCGCGGTGTTGTAGTACTTCACCGGGAACCGCTGCGGGCCGGCCGGCGCCGGGGAGGGTTCGATGCCACACTCGTAGGCGTCGATCTTCGCCCGGTTGAACCTACGCGGGCCGGTCAGCGCACCGGCCGCAACGGAACCGACCGCGAACAGCGTCGCGATCGCCATCAGTACGAGGATCGGCACGTAGTTCGAAAGCATGCCGAACTCCTCCCCTTCAGAAGAGTGTTACCGGATGTTTTCTGGGGTCCAGCTTCCGGGCACGGCTCACCGCGCGCTCTCGCCGCGAGTGCTCTCGCCGCAGGCGCTGTCGGCTCCGGCGGCGCCCGCCGCACGGCCCCCCCGCTGGCCTCCCCGCCGGCACAACACGTCGATCCAGCCCACCTGGGACACGGCCGGACCGACCCGGGTAACACGTCAGGCCGCGGGGGCGAGGCGGGTCATCGCATTGATCAGTCGGTCCATCGCATCCCCTCCCCGAGGGTCGGTCAGATTTGCCATGATCTTCAGCAGGAACCGCATGAGCAGCGGCCGCGGCAGACCGTACTTCGCCCCGAACGCCATCACCGTGGGATTCCCGATAAGCTGCACAAAGTAACGCCCAAGGGTATAGTAACCCCCATATCGGGCGCGCATCAGTTCCGGATAGTGCGACAGCGCGCGTTCCCGCGCCGGCCCCTGCGCCCGAGCCAGTGCCTGGACTGCGACCTCCGCCGCATACCGGCCCGATTCCAGTGCATAGGCGATGCCCTCGCCGTTGAACGGATTAACCATGCCGCCGGAATCGCCGACCAGCAGGACACCATCCCGGTAGTGGGGGGTACGACTGAAACCCATCGGCAGCGCACTGCCGCGCACCGGCCCGGTCGCGTTCTCCTCGACGAAGCCCCATTCTGGCGGCAGCGCCGCCAGCCAGCGGCGCAACAGATCCTGGTAGTTCGTGTTCTGGAACGCGCTGGTCGTGTTGAGCAGACCCAGCCCCACGTTGCTGGTACCGTCACCCACCCCGAAGATCCACCCGTAGCCGGGCAGCAGCCGACTCTCCCGCGGCCGCCCCTCCCACAACTCCAGGTGTGACTCGAGATGGTCGTCGTGCGTGCGGGTGCTGCGGTAGTAACGGCGCACCGCGACCCCGAGCGGCCGATCCTCCCGCCGCCGGATGCCCATCGCCAGGGCGATCCGCGCGCTGTTGCCGTCCGCCGCGACGACCAGTGGCGCCCGGTAGGTCACCGGCTCGCGGTCCGGACCGGTACGCGCCCGGACCCCGACCACGCGGCCGCTGCGCTCGTCGACCACCGGCGCGGTGACGGACGTGCTCTGCGACAGCCGCGCCCCCGCCTTCTCGGCATGCCGGGCGAGCAGTTCGTCGAAGTCGAGCCGGGGCCGCACCAGACCGTAGCCAGGCCAGTTGGCCAGTTCCGGCCAGGGAAGTTCGAGCCGGACGTTGCCCCCGACGATGCGCAGCCCCCGGTTGCGCGCCCACCCCGCGGACTCGGACGTGTCGATGCCCATCTCGATGAGGCTGCGCACGGCGCGCGGCGTCAGCCCGTCACCGCAGACCTTCTCCCGCGGGAAGGCGGTCTTCTCCAGCAGCAGGACATCCAGCCCCGTACTGGCGAGGTGATAGGCGGCCGACGAACCGCCGGGCCCGGCTCCCACCACGATGACATCGGCGTCGGCCGTCCCACTGCCGCCGCTGCCGCTGCCATCGGTGCCTGCCGTTGCCTTCGCCACCAGCACTCCGGATCTCTACCGAGGGATCGCTACCGATCGCTACCGAGGATGGTCCGTTCGGGCCGCTCGTGAAATTCTTCACGAGCACCCCCGGCGAGTGTAGGCCCTACGCAGGCCAATCGCACCAACCAGGACGCGGAGATGGCTGGACGAGTCGAATTCGAACACCGGGAGACCACTCCCAGCAACAACGATCACCCGTCGGCAACTTTCACGTCCCAAGCCATCCGTACCAGCCTGGTACAATCCCCGACTCAGCCGGCGTGCCCCCGGTGCAGCGCGACAACCCCGCCGGTGAGGTTGCGCCATCCCACCCGCGTCCACCCGGCGTCCCGCAGCAGGTCGGCCAGATCGGCCTGCGCCGGCCAGGCCCGGATCGACTCCGCCAGGTAGACGTAGGAGTCAGGGCTACTGCTCACCGCCCGAGCCACTCGCGGCAGCGCCCGCATCAGGTACTCCAGGTAGACCGTTCGCCACGGCCGCCACACCGGCCGGGAGAACTCGCAGACCACGAGGACACCCTCCGGTCTGGTCACCCGCCGCAACTCCGCCAGGCACCGCCGGGTGTCAGCCACGTTGCGCAGCCCGAAGGAGATCGTCACCCGATCGAACACCGCATCCGGAAACGGCAGCGCCAGCCCGTCGCCCGCGGACAGCACCAGCCGCCCCGCCGACAGCTCCAGCGGCCGCTGGCCCAGCCGTCGCTGCCCCTCCCGCAACATGCCCAGCGAGAAGTCACAGGCCACGACATCGGCCCCCGCCTCGGCGAAGGCCCGCGAGGACGTCGCCGTACCCGCCGCGAGATCCAGCACCCGTAGCCCCGGACGCAGCTCCAACGCTGCTGCCGCCGCACTCCGCCAGACCCGGTCCAGACCACCACTGAGGACGGCGTTGGTCAGGTCATAGCGTCCGGCGACCCCGTCGAACATCGCCGCGACCTCCCGCGGCGCCTTGTCCAGCCCCGCCCGGCTCACAGCGCCACCGCCCCGATCCGCGCGAGCGCCGCCGGCGCCGCCACCCGCGCGGCCCGCTCGACCGCGTCCCAGTCGGTCGCCTCGCCGAGCTTGCGCAGCCCCACCCGGACCGGCTCCTCGCACAGCGCCCCCGCGACCCCCGCCGCGTACAGCTCCCGGGCCGGCACACCCAACCCGGCGGCCACCGCGTACTCGGTCTCCAGATCGGTGCCGAACATCGCCGGATCGTCGGTGCCCAGCGAGCACGCCACCCCCGCGGCCCGCAGCTCGGCCAGTGGATGCTCCTCCAACGTCGTCACCGACCGCGTCCGCAGATTCGACACCGGACACACGTCCAGCACGATCCCCTCGTCAGCGAGGCGCCGCACGAGCGCCGGATCCTCGATCGCCCGCACCCCGTGCCGGATCCGCCGGGCCCCCAACATGTCCAACGCCCCCCGCACCGACTCGACCCCCACCGTCTCTCCCGCGTGTGGGACCGCCGCCAGCCCCGCCTCGCGTGCCCGCGCGAAGACCGGTGCGAACGGCTCCGGCGGATGCCCTGCCTCCGGCCCGCCGAGCCCGAGCCCGACGATGAGCCGCTCGGGATCCCTGCGCGCGAACCGCGCCGACCAGTCCGCCACCTCCATCGCCGCGTCCACCGGCAGGACCCGGTCGATGTCCGGTGTCAACCGCACCTGGACGCCGTACCGTGCCTCGGCCTCGAGCGCACCGTCCAGATAGCCGTGAAAGATCTCCTCGACCCGCACCCCGCGGTGCACCCGGTACCAGGGCGAGAAGATGCCCTCCACGTACACGGCACCGGCCGCCGCCGCCTGCGCGGCGTAGTCCACCACCACCTGGCGGAAGTCGGCCTCGGTGCGCATGACGTTCGTCGTCATCACCCAGACCTGGATGAAATGACTGAAGTCGCGAAACCGGTAGAGCTCCGTGAGTTCCGCCTCCGTGCGCACCGGCAACGCCTCGTTGTTGCGCCGGGCCATCGCCAGCAGGGTCGCCGGCCGTACCGTCCCCTCAAGATGGACGTGTAGTTCGATCTTCGGCCCGGTAACCGTGGGGGCCACCGTCACGTGGTGCTGACCAGCGGCAGCGCCGTCGAGGAGAAGTGCGAGGCGACGCGGTCATCGACCGGGTCGAGCGTCGGGTCACGATGCACGACCAGATGCCGGTAGAGCGTGTCCCGCTGCGCCGGGATGCGCCCGGCCGTGCGGATCAGCGAGATCAGCTCGGACCGGTTTGTCCGATGCCGCGCCCCCGCCGCTGACACGACGTTCTCCTCCAGCATCACCGACCCGAGATCATCCGCCCCCATGTGCAGGGTGAGCTGCCCGACCTCCTTGCCGGTGGTCAGCCACGAACCCTGCAGGTGGGCGATGTTGTCGAAGAACAGCCGCGCGACGGCGACCAGCCGCAGGTACTCCAGTGTCGTGGCCTGGGTCCGCCCGCCCAGGTGGTTGTTCTCCGGC
This sequence comes from Frankia umida, assembly GCF_023242945.1. Classification (NCBI taxonomy): domain Bacteria; kingdom Bacillati; phylum Actinomycetota; class Actinomycetes; order Frankiales; family Frankiaceae; genus Frankia; species Frankia umida. The sequence goes on along the minus strand of NZ_JALKFT010000002.1, from coordinate 226,453 downwards.
TGGTACGTCCACGGGATGAACGAACGGAACCCCCCGGTGCGATCCTGCACCTCACGGATCATCCGCAGGTGCTCGATCCGCTCGGCGTTCGTCTCCCCCGTACCCATCATGAACGTCACCGTCGACTCGACGCCGAGCCTGTGCGCCGTCTCCATCACCGACAGCCACACGTGCCCCGGCTCCTTCAGCGGTGCGATCGCCCGCCGAGGACGCTCGGTGAGAATCTCCGCCCCCGCGCCGGCGAAACTGTCCAGCCCCGCGTCCCGCAGCCGGACGATGGCCTGCTCCACCGTGATGCCCGAGGTCCGGGAGATGTGCATGACCTCGCTGGCACCCAACGAGTGCAGCGTGAGCTGCGGATACGCAGCCTTGATCGCCGAGAACGTCTGCTCGTACCACTCGATGCCGAACTCGGGATGGTGCCCGCCCTGCAGCATGATCTGGGTCGCGCCCAGCTCGACTGCCTCACCACACTTGGTGACGAGATCGTCGACGTCGCGGACCCAGCCCTCCTCGTGCTTCGGCGCGCGGAAGAACGCGCAGAACCGGCAGGCCGTCACGCAGACGTTCGTGTAGTTGATGTTCCGGTCAATGATGTACGTCGCGATCCCATCGGGATACCGCCGTCGCCGTACCGTGTCCGCCGCGCCACCCAGCGCATGCAGGGGTGCGCGTGTGTAGATCAGCAGCGCCTCCTCGGGTGAGATGCGCCCACCCTCGGCCGCCCGCTCCAGGATTTCGCGGATCTCGCGGGCCTCACCCCCCGCGCCGCCGTCGCCCCGACCCACCGGAATCTCGCCGTCGACATCCACAACACTCACTCCAGGATCGTACGACCTGCCCTCCCACCAACGGGCCGAGTCGCCCCGCCAGCTACCTCACCCACCACACGACCCAGCACCGCCCAGCCCCGCCCGGCGCTGCCCAGCACCGCCGGTGGTTCCGCGGAACCACCACCACCGCCACCTGCCCGTCCCAGCCCACCAGCACGAGAGTCAGTGCCATGTTGGCGCGCCGACACCGGTCCCGATCCGACCGCCGGACTGTTCCGCGGAACCGCGGACGCCCACCAGGGCCGGGACCGGCGCCGCCAAGGCCTCGAGGCGGTTCCGCGGAACCAGGGTCGAACTGTTCGATCTGACGTTCGAAAATCTTCGCTCACATGGTCGAAAAATCCCGCGCCGCGTGAGACACTGGATCTGTCAGCAACCACCCGATCCTCACCCCTGAACCGGTGATGACCATGACGGACAGCCCCAGCCCTGCGCTCGATCCCGAGCAGGCCCCTCTTGATGACGTCGCCCAAGCCCTACGTCGCTGGTCCGTGCGCCTCGCTAAGGCCAGCCACATCTGGTTGACCGCCATCGCCGCCTTCGACCGTCGTGAGGGCTGGAACGACCTCGGTGTCCGGTCCTGCGCCCACTGGCTCGCCCTCCATTGCGGCCTGGATCTACGCACTGCTCGCGAGCACCTCGCCACGGCCCATGCCCTGTCCCGGCTTCCGTCCTTGAGGGCCGCATCCGCCGCCGGTCTGCTGTCCTACTCCAAGCTGCGCGCGGTCACCCGCGTTGCCACTCCCGACAGCGAGGCCGACTGGCTGGACCGCGCCCTCAGGAACACCGCCAGCCGCCTCGAGCGTCTCGTCTCCCGCCGCAGCCAGCAGGCCGCCGACCCCGCGAAGCTGCGCGCTGCCCGCGCCCTCTCCTTCAGCCACAGCCCCGACGGCACCATCCGCCTGACTGCCACGCTCGCCCCCGACGACGCCGCCATCCTCATCGCCGCCATCGACGCCGCTCACGCGAGCCTCGAGGCGAACAGCGGCTCCGAGCCCGTCGGCCCGCCCGCCGACGGCGACTTCGCCCAGGCCCCACGCGGACGCGCCCAGGATGCCGATGCCCTCATCGCGCTCGCCGAGGCGTTTCTTCACCACAACGCCCCGGCCCTCCAGGACTCCCCGCACGCCCTCACCGTCCATCTCACTGCCCCCGACGTCGGCGACGAGCCCGCGCAGGAAGAGTCCCGTCCGCCGAGCTCCGATGACGAGCAGGAGAGGCAGGAGAGGGGGGTCGACGAAGACGAAGACGAGAACGAGGGCGAGGTGGAGGAGCCGGTCCGCCCGCCCAGCCTCTTTCCCCCGGGCATCGCCGCTGTCCTGGGTTGGGGCATCGGGCTACCGCCCGCCATGGTCAGCCGCCTCGCCTGCGACAGCATGATCCGCGCCCTGGTCAGCGACCCCCAGCGCAATCCCCTGCATCTCGGTCGCCGCCGCCGCCATCCCACACGCCGTGTGCGTGACGCCGTCTACGCCCGAGATCAGGGAATCTGTCAGTTCCCGGGCTGTGACCACACTCGGTGGCTCCAGATACATCACTGCCACGAGTGGCACGCGGACAGGGGCGAAACGAACGTCGAGCTGCTCCTGCTCATCTGCGGCGCTCACCACCGCGCCATCCACGACCAGAGCCTCACGGCTCATCGGGATCACGACGGAACGGTCACTGTCCGCGCCCCCGATGGACAATGTCTGCGGAGCAGCCCCCGGAACGTGCCGAGCCCCAGCGTCGTCAATCTCGACGATCCGGTTCTCTGCGATGAAGACGGCCATGGGCTCACCGTCTGAACAGGCGAAAGGCGGGCACACGCGATGTGGCGCATGCCCGCCTCGCCGATGGAGAGAGACCGGCTGTAGATCAGTGGCCGGGGTTCGAGCCCGGGCCGTCTCGTCCGGTGCCGGGGGCGACATCCGTCTCGTAGCCGCTGGTCGGCATAGCGGGCGGATTCGGGCTGGGGCTGGGGCTGCCGTGGGAGTGGGCGCGGTTGGTGACCTTCGCCTGCATGTCCTTGATCTTCTGCCGGTTCTCGGGCTTGGTCGCTGCGGCCTTGGCCTTGTCCACCATCTCTCGGGTCTTCGGGCTGTGCAGAAGTTCGTTGATCTTCGTTGTAATGCTCGCCATGGTGTCGGTGTACCTGCCCGACGGCAGGTTTACGCCTGTCGGGGGTGGGCCTCGAAGTCAGCGGCACTAACCGGACGAGGAACCGGTGAAGGGGTCCTTCGCCTGGTTCCACCAGCTGTCCAGGTGATCGTTGACGCTGTCGCTGATCGAGGTGGTCGCCTTGTCCCAGAATCGGGTGCGCTGCTCGTCGAGCATCGAGGCGATCTGATCGATGGCGGAGAGGAGCAGGAGAACGAACAGGATGAACAAGATCGTTCGCTTGAAAGGGATCCGAAGCCTCAGCCGACGCCGTGGGCGAGGCTCCCGCTGGGCCGGAGGCGAGTACGGCTGGGCCGGCGGGTAGGGCTGGGCGGGCCTGGCCGGATGGGGAGCCGGCGCCGGGGCGGGGCGGGGCTGAACGGGGCGGGGTGGAACGGGGCGGGGCGGAGGCTGCTGGTCCTCGTATTCGACGAATCCGCGGCGGCGGCGGTTGGGCGCGGCGAAGTCGTCCGCGGCCCTGGGCCGGGGTTTGGCCGGTTCAGCGGGGGCGGCGGGGGCGGCGGGGGCGGCTGCGGGGTCCTCCCACCAGTTGCGCTGCTCGCTGGTGCGGGCGATCCGGGTCGGCTCCGGGCTGCGGTCCGCGACGGCGCCGCGGCCCTGCGGCCAGGTGCCGTTGAGGGCGGCGGAGGCGGCGGAGGCGGCGGAGGCGGCGGCTCGGGCATCGCCGTCCGCAGGGAGGCCGTTGCCGAGCAGCGTGAACAGCAATCGCTCGCTGGACGGACGGTCCCGGGGGTCGCGGGCCAGGGCGGCGGCCACGACGGGAGCGAGATCGGCGGGGATGCGGCGCAGGTCGGGGCGACCGTGCAGGATCTTCTCGGCCATCTGCTGGTACGTGCCGTCGCCGTAGGGATGGCCGCCGACCGCGGCGTAGCCGATGACCAGGCCCCAGGCGAAGACATCCACGGCGGGGCCGAGCGGCAGGCCGCCGTCCATCTGCTCGGGGGCCATCCAGCCGATCGAGCCGAGGACGAAGCCGGTCTGGGTGCGGCCCTGGGAGGCGTCCAGCGCTCGGGCGATGCCGAAGTCGATGACTCGGGGGCCGGAGTAGGAGAGCATGACGTTGCTCGGCTTGAGGTCTCGATGGACGATGCCGACCCGGTGGATCGCCGTCAGTGCGCTGGCCACGCCGATCGCCACGCCCTGCAGCGTCGACAGCGGCAGCGGGCCGGAGTCCTCGATCTCCTCGTCCAGGCGGACGCCGTCGATGTACTCGGTGACCAGGTAGGGGCTGCGCGCGTCCGGGTCGGCGTCGAGGACCTGGGCGGTGCAGAACGGTGCGACGCGGCGGGCCGCGGCGACCTCGTCGCGGAAGCGGGCGCGGAACTCCGGGTCCGCGGCCAGGCTCGAACGGATGACCTTCAGGGCGACGTGGGCGCCGCTGGGAGAGCGGGCGAGATAGACGGTGCCCATTCCGCCCTCGCCGAGGCGGCGCACGATCCGGTAGGCGCCGATAACGGTCGGATCGCCGGGGCCGAGCAGGTCGCCCCTGGTCACGCCCGCGGACCGGCGCAGGTCCGTCGATCGATCCACCCTTCCACGCTAGCCCCCTCGGGCCGCCACGCGGCGGCATCTGTCCATCATCCGACCGGTGGGGCCTGTCCGGCAGGTCCGGCAGGATGGGGCTGTCCCGGCCGTACCGGAGCCAATCCCATCCGATGGAGGACTGCGATGCCCGTGGCAACAGCTGATCATGCCGAGCGGATCGACGTGGACATGCTGGACGTGGACATGCTGATCGTCGGGGCGGGGCCGGTGGGGCTGTTCGGGGCGTACTACGCGGGGTTTCGCGGGATGTCCGTGGCGGTGATGGACGCGCTGCCCACGGTCGGCGGGCAGATCACCGCGATGTACCCGGAGAAGGTGATCTACGATGTGGCCGGGTTCCCCGCGGTGCGTGGGCGGGAACTGATCGACGCGCTCGTCGCGCAGGCCGCCCCGTACCAGCCGGAGTATCTGCTCGGCCGGCAGGCGATGGAGCTCGCGTCCGATCCGGAGGCTCAGGCTGTGGTGGTGACCGACGCCTCGGGTGGGCGGGTGCGAGCGCGGGCTGTCGTGGTGACCGGGGGGATCGGGGCGTTCGCGCCGAAGCCGCTGCCCGGGATGGCCGGGCGTCTGGGGCGGGGGTTGTCGTACTTCGTGCCGCGGCCGCAGGAGCACGCCGGGCGCGATGTGGTGGTGGCCGGTGGCAGTGACAGCGCGGTGGACTGGGCGCTGGCGCTCGCGCCGGTGGCGCGATCGGTGACGTTGGTGCACAAACGCGAGCAGTTGCGGGCGCATCCGGCGGCGCTCGCCCGGCTCGAGGCGTCCGAGGTGCAGGTGCGCACACTCACCGACATCACCGCCGTACACGGGGACGACTGGATCGCGCAGGTGGAGCTGGTCGATACCCGCGACGGCAGCCGGCAGACCCGGCCGGCGCAGGCGATCATCGCGGCGCTCGGGTTCGCCACTGATCTCGGGCCGCTGACCCGCTGGGGGCTGACCGTGCAGCGGCGACGCATCATCGTCGGTCCGGCGATGGTCACCGGGGTGGAGCGGGTGTTCGCCGCCGGGGATGTCGTGGACTATCCGGGCAAGGTACGTCTCATCGCCACCGGGTTCGGCGAGGTCGCGACCGCCGTCAACAACGCAGCGCCGATCATCGACCCGAACGCGAAGGTCTTCCCAGGCCACAGCTCCGACGACGGCGCACACTAGGGGCATGCGGGGACTTCTGGTGATCGGACACGGCTCCCGACGGTGGGAGGCGAACGCCACTGTCCGTGAGCTTGCCCGCCAACTGGCGGACGACCAGCGCTGGGAGGCGGCCGTGGCGGCGTTCCTGGAGGTGAGCCACCCCGATATCGCCGAGGGCTATGGCGTGCTCGCCGCGGGCGGCTGCACCGAGATCATCGCCTACCCGTTCTTCCTGTTCGACGGGAACCACACCCATCGTGACATTCCCGCGGCGTTGGAGGCGGCCCGCGAGAGCCATCCGGCGACCCGCTGGGTGCTGTCCGAACCGCTGGGTCTGCACGCCTGCGTCATCGAGGCCGTCCGGGCGCGACTCGCCGACACCCTGGTGCGCACGGCTAGTTCAGGGGATCGCGACTCGCGGTGACGAAGTCGGCGACGGCGGCGGCGAGCGGATGGACACCGGGTTCGGCGGGGACGATGTCGACGCGGATTCCGGCGGCCTCACAGGCCTGCGCGCTGCGGCGGCCCATCGCGGCGACCAGCAGGTCGGGGGGTAGCGGGCCGTAGAGCTCGGCGGTGCCGCGCACCGCGGTCGAGGAGGCGAAGGCGGCCACGTCGAAGTCGCCGTGGCGCAGTTCCTCGGCGATACGGGGATCGGGTTCGGCGGCCACGTCGGTGAGCAGGGTCAGCCGCCGCACAGACCAGGCGTGCTCGGCCGGGCCCAGGTCCGGTTCGGCGCCGGCCACGGCCAGCACGGTGGGCGGGCCCAGGGGGCGGGGCTCGGCGTTCAGCTGGGCGCGCAGGTGCGTACGGGGGACGCTGGCCAGGCCCAGGGAGTCGAGGGCCTCGCGGGCGGATGGGCCGGCGGCGACGAGGGTCCGGCCGGCGAGGGCGCGGACGTCGGTGCCGGCGGAGCGCAGCAGGCTGACCAGGGCGGCGACCTCGTCGGGGTCGGCGAGCAGGATCGCGTTCACGCCGTCGAGGGCTGTGAGCAGGGCCGCGGCGGCGTCGTCGCCACCGGCGGGGGCGGGACGGGCGACGACGGTCTCCACCGCGTCCGCGCCGAGTGCGCGCAGGCGGCGGGCCAGCAGGCCGGGGCGGGCACGGGTGCGGGCGACGAGAACCCGAACGCCGACGAGCGGGCGGGACGCGACGGCGGGACGGGCGCCAGCGGCGGGGGCGGTGGGAACGGCGGCATCGTTGCGGGCGGCTACCTCGCCGATGACGATGACGGCGGGTGAGCGGACGCCGGCGGCGATCGCGTCGACGGCGAGGCCGTCCAGGGTGGTGCGGAGCACGCGCTGGGCGGCGGTGCCGCCGCGTTCGATCACGGCGACGGGGGTGGCTTCGGGGCGTCCGCCGTCGAGCAGGGCCTCGGTGATCGCGATCAGGCGGGCCACGCCCATCAGAATGACGAGGGTCGCGCGGGACGCGGCGAGGCCGGGCCAGTCCACGGTGGAGTCGGGATGGCCGGGGGCGAGGTGGCCGGAGATGATCGCGATCTCCTGGGCGACGTCACGATGAGTGACGGGGATGCCGGCCAGGGCGGGAACGGCCAGGGCAGAGGTGACGCCGGGCACCACGGTGCAGCGCACGCCGGCGGCGGCGCAGGCCTCGGCCTCCTCGCCACCGCGGCCGAGCACGTACGGGTCGCCGCCCTTGAGGCGCACGACCCGCGCGCCGGCCCGCGCCCGCTCCACGAGCAGCGCGTTGATCCGCTCCTGGGACCAGGACGGCGCGGTGGCACTCTTGCCGACGTGGATGATCTGGGCCGAGGGGGCACATTCCGGGGAGGCACCGTCCGGGGGGGCACCGTCCAGGGGGGCACCGTCCAGGACCGCCAGGGCCAGGCGGTCGACGACGATGACGTCGGCGGTGGCGAGCAGGTCGCGACCGCGGACCGTCAGGAGTCCGGGGTCGCCGGGGCCCGCTCCGACCAGCCAGACTTCACCCGCTGCGTGTCCGTCCATCACGGCAGGCAGGTTATCTCTAGTGGATGCCGCACTCGGTCTTGGTGCTACCGACCCAGCGTCCGGCCCGGCCGGCGCCACGCTGCGTGCAGGGGGCGCAGCCGACCGAGTCGTAGCCGTCGGACAGCAGCGGGTTCACGATCACGTTGTGCTCGGCGACGTAGCGGTCGACGTCGGCCTCGGTCCAGGCGGCCAGCGGGTGGATCTTCACCTTGCCGCGCCGGGCGTCCCAGTCGACGACCCGCAGGTTCGCCCGGGACGCGGATTCGGCTCGCCGGGAGCCGGCGGCCCAGGCGCGGTAGGGGGCCAGCGCCCGGTCGAGCGGGATGACCTTGCGCATCCGGCAGCACAGGTCGGGGTCGGTGCGAAACAGGTCCCGGCCGTGCACGGCGTCCTGGCCGACGACGGTGAGCTGCGGGCGGGCGCTGATCAGCGGGACGTCGTAGGTCGCGGCGACGGCGTCCCGGGTGCCGATCGTCTCGGCGAAGTGGTAGCCGGTGTCGACGAAGACGACCGGAATGTCCGAGCGTATCCGGGCGAGCATGTCCACGAGGACCGCCTCCGCCATGGACGCCGCGACCACCAGCTTGGGGCCGAACTCCTCGACGGCCCAGCCGAGGATCTCCTGCGCCGGGGCGCCTTCGAGCTCGTCACCGGCGCGCAGGGCCCGGGTCTTCAACGCGGCGTCCATCTACGGTCGTCTCCTTCGTGGTGTCCGCTCGTGCCGTGCTGTCTGCTACCAGGCTGTCTGCTACCAGGCTGTCTGCTACCAGGCTGTCTGCTACCAGGGCTGTCAGGCTGAGGCGGAAGGCGCGTTGGCATGATCGACATGCCCAGTGGCCGTGCTCCGGCTCGGGGACGAGGGTCTCCTCGCCGCAGTACGGGCAGTAGAACGGGACGGCCCGAGCGCTGCCGGCCATCAGCTCCCGCCACCGGTCAGCGCGGACTCGTCGGCGCGTTGGGCCCAGTCGGCGAAGCTCTCGCTGTCGTCACGTTCGGCCTGGTAGGTGCTGAGCAGACCGGTGACGTAGTCGAGCAGGCCGTCCGCGGTGACCTTCAGGCCGCGGGACTTGCGCCCGAGCCGCGAGTGGGTGCCCAGATGCCCGCCGAGGTGCACCTGGAAGCCCTCGACCATCTCGCCGGTGCTGTCCGGGACGAGTGAGCCCTTCAGGCCGATGTCGGCGACCTGGAAGCGTGCGCAGGCATTCGGGCAGCCGTTGATGTGGATGCCGATCGGCTCGTCGAAGCCGGGCAGGCGCCGCTCGAGTTCGGTGATCAGGTCGCGGGCGTTGGCCTTGGTCTCGACGATGGCCAGCTTGCAGAACTCGATGCCGGTGCAGGCCATCGTGCCGCGGCGGAACACGCTGGGGTTCACCACGAGGTCGAGTTCCGCGAGGGCTGCCTCGAGCGGGTCGACCTGCGCGTCGGGGACGTCGAGGATGACCAGCTTCTGGGTGGTGGTCGCCCGGATGCGGCCCGCGCCGTGGCGGTCGGCGAGGTCGGCGACGGTGCGCAGGATCGTCCCGGTCAGACGACCGGCGCGCGGGGCGAAACCGACGGCGTTGCGTCCGTCGCGCTGGCGGTGCACACCGACGTGGTCTCGGCCCTCGTTGCGGGGCGGCGCCGGCGGCGGGCCGTCGGGCAGCGCGGCGGTGAGGTACTCCTTCTCCAGGGTGGCCCGCACCCATTCGGCGCCCATGTCGGCGACGAGGAACTTCAGCCGGGCCCGGGTCCGCAGCCTGCGGTAGCCGTAGTCACGGAACAGGCGGGCGACACCGTGCCACACCTCGGCGACCCGCTCCGGTGGGACGAACGTGCCCAGGCGCACGGCGAGCATCGGGTTCGTCGACAGTCCCCCGCCGACCCACAGGTCGTAGCCGGGGCCGAGTTCGGGATGCACGACCCCGACGAAGGAGATGTCGTTGATCTCGTGCATGGCGCAGTGGTCGGCGCAGCCGGAGATCGCCGTCTTGAACTTGCGGGGCAGGTTCGCCAGCGTCGGATCGCCGATGAAACGCTCGACGATCTCGTCGATGACGGTGGTGCCGTCGATGACCTCGTCCCCGTCGACACCGGCCAGCGGGCAGCCGAGGATGACGCGGGGGGTGTCGCCGCAGGACTCGGCGGTCGTCATCCCGGCACCTTCGAGCGCGCCCCAGATCGCGGGGACGTCCTCGATCCGAATCCAGTGCAGCTGGATGTTCTGCCGGTCGGTGACGTCGGCGACGTCGCGGCCGTAGCGGGTGGAGATGTTGGCGATGACGCGCAGCTGGTCGGCGCTCATCCGGCCTCCGTCGAGACGGATCCGCTGCATGAAGTAGGAGTCGTCGAGCTCCTCGGGTTCGAGCACCGCGGTGCGTCCGCCGGAGATCCCCGGCCGGCGCTGGGTGTAGAGCCCCCACCAGCGGAACCGGCCGCGCAGGTCCTGCGGGTCGATGCTGTCGAAGCCGGTCTTCGGGTAGACGTTGAGGATGCGCTCGCGCACCTCCAGGCCGCCCTGGTCCTTCTTCATCTGCTCGTTGGCGTTGAGCGGCTCGGTGTAGCCCAGCGCCCACTGGCCCGCGCCCTTGGGACGGGACGCAGGCGCGGCGGAACGGGCCGGACGGGCAGCAGAAGGCATGAATGATCTTTCGACGCGCGGGGATGCGCGGCACCGTCGACACGGCACCGCGCGGGGACGTCAGCGGGAGCGGCGACAGCCGGCGCTGGAAACCCGCAGCAGGTCAACGTGCAGACGGGCGACGAGCATCGGCTCGATCACCAGGCACGGGGCTGCGGGGGACGACACAACGCCGCGCCGGAATGCGATGGCGACCGAACGGCCAGCCCTACGCACAACCGGCGCCCCGAGGGTGAGGGCGCGCGCGACCACCCCGTCATGCTTCCACAGATGTGGAGCCGATGGGTGGGTTGTGAGGCCCCTGACGTCAGGTGGCCGCAGATTGACCCACCTAAGGGCGGGCAAAACGGGCGAAAACGCTACGACGGTGTTACTACGGCGCCGCGATCAGGCATCGAGACAGGACGACAAAACCTACTCTACCCCACCGGTAGGAAAAATGAACAACGCGCGTGATCCGGGACGGGCAGCCGTCAAGGCCGGGGGCTCAGACCGGGGGATGGAAGGCGTGGGACAGTCCGGCCTGCTGGGACAGCGGGCGACGGCTGTCGCCGCCGAAGCGATCGATGCGGCCCTTCACCAGCGCGATGAGGCGGGGCTGGCTCGCTCGCCCACCGGGCGCCGTGAGCATCTCGGCCAACGCCTGGGTGGCCGCGTCCGCACCGGCCGACTGATCGAGGTCAGCCCAGCTCTGCTCCGCGACATCGCTGGCGCTGGCGCTGGCGCTGCGGGCGGCGGCGTCGATCAGGTCGTTGACGGCGAGGGTCCAGGCCCGCAGACCCTCGTGGCCGGTGAGCTCGGTGAACACGGCCGCCTCCAGGCAGCAGGTGCTCGCGCCGGCGAGTTCGTCCACGTCCAGCAGGGAGATCGCCAGCAGGCCGGCGAGGTGACCGGCGAGCATGAACAGGCGGAACTGCTGGTGTGGAAGCAGTGGTGTACGCAGCAGGGTGTCGACCACGCTCTGGTGATCGAGCACGAGCGCGGTGACGTCCACCGGGTCAAGACCGTCGGCCCGGGCGATGAGGTCGGCGACAAGGCGGTCGAGGTAGTCCAGCTCGCCGTCACTGCGGCGATGGTCGAGCAGGTCGGACACGCGGCGGCGCGACTCGGCCTCCGGATCGGGACCGCGCCGAAGCCGCTCGGCCCGGGCCGCGACGGCGGCCTCCCGCAGGTCGATCAGCGCGCCGCCGGCCTCGAGCGCCGCATCCACCGCGGCCATCACCGGCCGGGCGGGGATGCCACGGCTGGGCTGCTCCAGCTGGGCGACGTACTGACGGCTGTAGCCGGTGCGCGCGGCGAGCTCGTCACGGGTCAGGCCACGCTCACAGCGTCGCCGACGTACCTCGCCGGGGAGCAGGTCCTCGGCGGTCGCCGTGCCGTGACGGCCTCGGCTCCGTTGCCGCATCTGCGCTGTCCTTCCGGCACGCCCGGCCGGGCCATCCGGCTGGATTCACTTATAGTGATCAGATTACTCCATGGAGCACCCTTGTAGGCTAGGGGCAGAAAGTCCCATACGCGAGAGATCCCGGTGATGACTCTCAGTAATCACAGTGCGGGGCGAGATGGGGCGGAGCGAGGGCGGGCCGGCCGCCCATCGCCGCATTATGCCGGCCATCTTGTGTTCTTGTTGGGAAACAAGAGGGATGGTGTCGAAGTTCCGCCGGAAACATTGAGAATCCCGGCGAGCCGACCTGATCGGAGTATTCCGCCAGGTGTCACACCATGTCTCTGTGCCATGTCATGGGTGCCATGTCATGGGTGCCATGTCATGAGTGCCATGCCCGGCTCGGCAGGTATCGCGATGATGACCGGTCTGGGTCATCCTCGAAAACCATCCCGAATGACGATGCACATGGCCGACCTGCGCGCGTACAAAAGAATGGTGGATACCGGCCGTCTGATGGACGCCCGCGCTGTTGGGCCAAAGCCCGGCGAGGCCACGACCGATCCCGGTTCGCCGGTCGCCCCGGGCCCATGCCGGGTCGTCGTCGCCGACGACGCCGACGGTGTGCGTGACCTGCTGTGCCTACTACTCGGGACCGAGCCGGACTTCACCGTCGTCGGCGTGGCCGCCGACGGTGCGCAGGCCATCGACGAGGTGCATCGCACCGATCCGGATCTGGTGCTGCTCGATCTCGCGATGCCGGTCCTGGACGGTATCGGTGCGCTGCCTCGGATTCGGCGCATCGCGCCGCGGGCGGTCGTCGTGATTTTCACCGGTTTTTCGGAGGAGACCCTGCTGGATCAGGTGCTCGCCCTCGGCGCCGACGCGCTCCTGGAAAAGGGCCTTGCCACCGGTCCGCTGGTCGACCAGCTGCGGCAGTTGTACGCGGCGCGACGGCCGGCCTGAGCAGAGCCCAGACTCGGAGCAGCTCAGACTCGGAGCAGCTCAGACCTGGGCGAAGGTCATGGTCCGTAGCGGCGGTACGTCGCCGCGGCGGGCGGCCCGGGCCGCGAAGGCCCGGATGCCGGCCTGTTGCCGCTCACCCAGGGAGAAGTCCAGCGTGGTGAAGTAGCGGGCGAGCGTCGCCGGGTCGAACACCTCGAACCGGGCCGCCCGGGCCGCGACCGCCGCCACGTCGCCGAGCGCGAGGTCGAGGCCGGCGCGGAAGGCGTCATGCACCTCCTTGACCACCCCGGGGTGCTGGTCGGCGAAGGACCGGCGGGCCGCCCACACCGCGAACACCATCGGCAGGCCGCTCCAGTCCCGCCAGGCAGCGCCCAGGTCGATCAGACCGAGCGGATGCGCTGCCCCGTCCCGCTCGGCCTCGTAGGTCTCCCGCAGCGCCACATCGCCGATGATCACCGCCGCGTCCGCCTCCCGCAGCATCAGCGGCAGGTCGGGCGGCATCGTCACGTAGGTCGGGGTGAGGCCGTGCAGTTCCTCCAGCAGCATCCGCGCCAGCAGCACACTCGTCCGGGACGTGGAGCCGAGCGCGACCGTGCGCACCTCGGCCAGCGGCACCGCCGTACTGAGCAGCACGGACAGCACCGGCCCGTCCGACCCGACGGCGAGATCCGGCAGGACGACCAGCTCGTCGGCATGGCGCAGGTACTCGACCAGGCTGATCGGCCCGATATCCAGATCACCGGCGACGAGCGCCTCGGCCAGCCGGTCCGGGGTGTCCTTGGTCAGTTCGAGGTCGAGCAGCGCGCCCGAGTGGACCAGCCCCCAGTACAGGGGCAGGCAGTTCAGGAACTGGATGTGCCCGACCCGTGGCCGCGCCGGCCCGCTGTTCAACGCTGCCCGCCGTGCCGGTTCTCCATCGCGTCGATGACGGCCCGACGTTGTCGCAGCGCCAGCGGGTAGCTGGCCAGCCCACTGATCGCCAGCGCCAGCAGGAAGGCGAGCAGGCCGCCGAGCCCGAGCAGCAGCACGACGGCCAGCACCACCCCGAACAGCAGTGCCCGCACCGCGAAGTAGCGCACATTGATGGCCAGCAGCCCGCGCTGTGGCCGTGGGCCGGGCCGGTTGGGCCACTTCATCAGGACCTCCGTTTTCTCGCCGGCACCCAGCCGAGGCGGCGCAGCACGGTCGGGAAGAAGCCCAGCCCGACGAAGACCGCGAGCAGCCCCAGCAGGGCCGCCGGGCCGATCGGCACCCCGACCCAGGCCAGCAACGCGTCGACCACGATGCCGGGGACGAGAATGACCACGAACGCCAGCGCGAACACCCACCCCGTGCCCGGTGCCCCCGGCGGGCGGGACGGATACCGCGGGTTGCTGCTCACCATCGCGACGGCCCGCCTCAGGCGTCGATGGCCGTGGCGACCTCGCGGCGGGCCGGATCGGGCCCGTCGTAGGCGCGGATCTCCCGGTAGCGGGTGTCCCGCTCGACCGGCCGGAACCCGGCGTCCCGGATGATGCCCAGCAGGTCCTCACGGGTCATCGTGGTCGGGGTGCCGAACCGGTCCGCGTCATGAGTGATCTTGTACTCGACGACGGAACCGTCCAGGTCGTCAGCACCGAAGTTCAGTGCGAGCTGGGCGGTCGTGAGGCCGTGCATCACCCAGAAGCACTTGACGTGGTCGACATTGTCGAACAGCAGCCGGGAGACAGCGAAGGTCTTCAGCGCCTCGGCACCGGTCGCCATCGGCTGGTTCATCAGCCGGTTGCGCGGGTCGCCGGCCGCGTCGTGCTGGAACCGCAGCGGGATGAACACCGCGAACCCGCCGGTCTCGTCCTGCAGTTCACGCAGCCGCAGCACGTGGTCCACCCGGTGCCGGGGCTCCTCGATGTGGCCGTAGAGCATCGTGCACGGCGTGCGCAGCCCCTTGGCGTGCGCGAGCCGGTGGATGCGCGACCAGTCCTCCCAGTGGGTCTCGTGGCCGACGATCTTCTGCCGGACCTCCCAGTCGAAGATCTCCGCGCCGCCGCCGGTGAGCGACTCGAGGCCCGCGTCGATCAGTTCGTCGAGGATCTCGTCGGCAGGCAGCCCGCTGATCTTCTCGAACCAGTGGATCTCGGTGGCGGTGAACGCCTTGAGCGCCACCCCCGGCAGCGCCTTGCCCAGCTCGCGCAGCGAGCGCGGGTAGTAGCGCCACGGCAGGGTCGGGTGCAGGCCGTTGACGATGTGCAGCTCGGTGATGCCGGCCGGCTCCATCTCCTTCGCCAGCCGGACGGCCTCCTCGATGCGCATCGTGTACGCGTCGGACTCGCCGGGCTTGCGCTGGAACGAGCAGTAGGCGCAGGACGCCGAGCACACGTTGGTGAGATTCAGGTGCCGGTTGACGTTGAAGAACGTCCGGTCGCCGTTCTTGCGGGTGCGGACGTCGTGCGCCAGGCCACCCAGCCAGGCCAGGTCGTCGCTGCCGTACAGCGCCTCACCGTCGGCTCGGCTCAGGCGCTCACCGGCCGCGACCTTCGCCTCGATCTCCCGTTTGAGCCCAGCATCCATACGGTCCAGACTAGCCCGATCGTCGCCCCGCTCCGCCTGTCTCGGCACGGCTGCCCCATCACAGCCCCCCTCGTCGCAGGGGTTCACTACTGGCGGTCGCGCCTGGCCGCCCGCCGCTGCAACCGCCCCAGCGGCCAGGTCAGCAGCCCCGCCACGACGAACCCGATCAGCACCGCCAGCAGCACGCTCACCCCCATGAGCGCCAGAACCACCGTGACCAGCACCAGCACCGCCAACCGCGCCACGAAGTACGGCAGCTGCGCCCGCAGATCGACATCGGACGGCGGGGCCACCTTCGCCTTCGCCTTCTTCTTCGCCGAGTCGCCGCCCGCCATATCCGTCACCCTCGCCTGTCCAGGAACGCCTCGCCTGTCCAGGAACACTGTGCTCCCTCGGAGGCTGGTTCCGCCAGGGAGCCTCGGGGGTGGCTGTGGGGCGATCATCGGCCTGGATGCCCGAGGTCGCCAGCCGGTTCCGCGGAACCGTTTCGGGGCTGCGTGTCGCCGCGGGCGGCGCCGAGTTCGCCGGACCAGCGGCGGTAGAGCGTGTGCGGGACGCCGGCGGCGTCCAGGACTCGTCCGGCGACGAAGTCGACCAGGTCGGCGGCGTCGCGGGCGCCCGCGTAGAAGCCGGGGCTCGCCGCGGCCACGACCGTGCCGGCCTCGTGCAGGGTGAGCATGTGCCGCAGGGTCGCCCCGGTGTAGGGCATCTCGCGGGGGACGACAAGCAGGCGGCGGCCTTCCTTGAGGGTCACGTCCGCGCAGCGTTGGAGCAGGTCCTTGGACAGGCCGAGGGCGATGCCGGCGAGGCAGGCGGTGCTCGCCGGGACCACGATCATCCCGCGGGTGGGGTAGGAGCCGCTGCTGGGCCCGGCCGCGAGATTGCCGGGGGCGTGCACCCTGACCTGCGCCGCGAGCAGTTCCCCGAGCCTGGACGCCGCCCCGGGTCCGGACGGGACAGCGGAGGTGGCTGCGGCGCCGAAGGGGGCGCGGAGCCAGGCGGCCAGGACCGGCGGCCAGGCACTGTCGTGCCAGGCGAGGCCGGTCTCGTCCAGCAGGGTGAGCCGGGCGGCGCGGGAGAGCACCAGGTCGACCGGATGGCCGGCGGCGAGCAGGCCGCCGAGCACCGCGGCGGCGTACGGGGTGCCGCTGGCGCCGCTGACCCCCACCACCCAGGGCACCCTCGGCACGTCAGACCGACAGACCGCGGCTGAACAGGTCGGCGACGGCGAAGGCGAACAGGGCGATGCCGACGAAGCCGTTCGCCGTGAGGAAGGCCCGGTTGACCCGCGAGAGATCGTTCGGGGAGACGATGGCGTGCTCGTAGGAGAACGCGGCCGCGGTCACGGCGAGGCCGGCCCACCAGAACGCGCCGGTGCCCTCCATCAGGCCGTACGTCACGAACAGGGCGAACGTGACGATGTGTGTGACCGTCGAGCCGATCAGCGCGCCGCGGATCCCGAACCGGGCCGGGACCGACCGTACGCCGATGCGGCGGTCGATCTCCGCGTCCTGGCAGGCGTAGATGAGGTCGAACCCGCCGATCCAGGCGCCGACGGCGAGGCCGAGCACGACGGCAGCCCACGACCAGTGGCCGGAGACGGCGATCCAGGCACCGACGGGGGCGACGGCCTGGGCGATGCCGAGGACGGCGTGCGGGAAGTCGGTGAAACGCTTGGCGTACGGGTAGACGACCAGGGGGGCGACGGCGACCGGAGCGAGGGCCAGACACAGCCAGCTCAGCATCGCCGCGGCGGGGAGGAACACGGCGAGCGCGACCACCGAGCCGACCACGGCGGTGCGCACCGACACCGCGCCGGTGACCAGTTCCCGACCGGCGGTGCGCGGGTTGCGGGCGTCGATCGCCCGGTCGATGATCCGGTTGGCGGCCATGGCGAAGGTGCGGGCGGCGACCATCGCGATCGTGACCAGCCCGAGGTCCGTCCAGTGCACCGAGCGGGACGCGTCGAAGCAGGCGGCCAGCGCCGCGATGTAGGCGAACGGCAACGCGAACACCGAGTGTTCGATGACGACCAGCCGTAAGAACGCCCGCACGTGGCCCAGTTCGTGCTGCCCGCCGCCCCCGGAGGAGCCGGACAGGCCGCCGGACGGTTCAGGCAGGAAGGTCGCGTCACTCACAGGCCGTACTCCTTCCAGCGCCGGGTGACCCGGTCGCGTACCGCGGCATCCATCACGATCTCCTCGGGCCAGCCGCCGTCCCGGCGGTAACCCTCGGTCGGTAGCTTGCGGGTCGCGTCGACCCCGACCTTGCCACCCCAGAACTGCTCGTACGAGGCGTGGTCGAGATGATCGACCGGGCCGATCGTGGTGAGCAGGTCGTGGGCGTAGTCCACATTGCCGAACGCCCGCCAGGCCACCTCGTGGTAGTCGTGGACGTCACAGTCCGCGTCGACCACGACGATCAGCTTGGACAGCGACAGCAGCCCGGCGCCCCAGATGGCGTGCATCACCTTCTGGGCGTGCTTGGGGTAACGCTTGTCGATCGAGACGATGCAGCAGTTGTGGAACACGCCGGCTTCCGGCAGGTCGTAGTCGACGATCTCGGGAATCATCATCCGGATCAGCGGCAGGAAGATGCGTTCGGTGGCCTTGCCCATCGGCCCGTCCTCCTGCGGCGGGCGGCCGACGACGATCGTCTGGAACACCGGATCACGCTGCATCGTCATCACGTCGACGTGCAGTGCCGGGAACGGCTCGACGGGCGTGTAGAAGCCGGTGTGGTCGCCGAACGGGCCCTCGGGCAGCCGCTCCCCCGGCTCCAGCCAGCCCTCGAGCACGATCTGCGCGTTCGCCGGCACCCGCAGCGGGACGCTGCGGCAGTCGACCATCTCCACCCGCTCGCCGCGCAGGTAGCCGGCGAACAGGTACTCGTCGATGTCGGCGGGCAGTGGGGCGGACGCGGCGTAGGTGACCGCCGGGTCGCAGCCGAACGCGATCGCCACGGGGAGCCGCTCGCCGCGCCGCTCGGCGACGGCGTGGTGGGCGTTGGAATCCTTGTGGATCTGCCAGTGCATGCCGACGGTGCGGGCGTCGTGGCGCTGCAACCGGTACATCCCGAGGTTGCGGGCGCCGGTCTCGGGATGACGGGTGTGGGTCAGCCCCAGGTTGAGGAAGGCGCCGCCGTCGCTCGGCCAGGCGTGCACCCCGGGCAGGCGGAACAGGTCGACGTCCGACCCTTCGAGAACGACGTCCTGGCAGGGGGCCGTGCGCACCCGGCGTGGCGGCAGTGACGTCAGCGACGCGGCCTTGCCCAGGGCGTCGCGCAGGCCGGACAGGCCGACCGGTAGTTCGGGGCGCAGCAGGGCGGCGATCCGCTCGCCGATCTCGTCCAGACGCTCGACGCCGAGGGCCGCGGCCATCCGCGCCTCGGTGCCGAACACGTTGATCGCCAGCGGCATGTCCGACCCGAGGGGGGCTTCGAACAGCAGCGCCGGGCCGTGCTCGCGCACCACCCGGGTGACGATCTCGGTGACCTCCAGCCTGGGGTCGACGGGCACCGACACCCGTCGCAGGTCACGCCGCCGTTCGAGGTGCGCGAGAAACGCGCGTAGATCCGCCCAGGCCATTGCCCCATCCTCGCAGCCGGCACCGACAACCGTAGGCTCCCCCACCACCGGTGACGATCGGCGCACCCAGCGCTGCCGGTCGGGGCGACGCCGACGACGCTGTTGCCAACCGGCCGGACGTGACCCCGGGAGGAGGGGCACACTAGGGATACACGGGCCGGCCATCTTCGCGACACGTGCGCCCTCCGGGGGCCGCCTTCGGGCAGCCGCGGACAGCGGGGGAGCACACCGTCCGGCCCGTCCGAGTCGCCGCGCACGGCCAGGACCCGCAGGCCGCGGCGGCTGCCCCGCTGGGCCACGGTGACCGCCCGGCGGACCGGGACTACTAACCCGCGTGCCGACGTTCATAGCCCATATGCCAGGCGAAACCTGACAGGACGTAATCGGTCACGGAGAGCTGGAAGGAGCGACCAGCAGGTGCTGGGCCTCGCGCTGACGTTTGTGATCATCGGTGTCTGGGCGTACGCGATCATCGATGTGGTCGGGACGCCCCCGGACGAAGTACGAGTGGGGTCGAAACTTCTCTGGATCGTGGCGGTCGCGCTGTTCTGGATCCCCGGCGCGGTCGGTTGGTTCCTGTTCGGCCGGCCGCGGGTGAACGGCTACGGCGCACGCGCGCCGCGACGCGCCGTCTCCGACCATCCGGCGTTCGGTCAGCGATCCGCCTGGGAGGTCACCCGGCGTGAGGCCGGTCTCGGCCGGCCCGGCTCGCGGATGGGTACCCGCCGTCCCGTCGCCCGTCCCAAGGGCCCGGACGACGACCCGGAGTTCCTGCGGGAACTCACCGAGCGCATCCGCGGCGGCGAGTCCGAGCCCCCCTCGCCCTCCCGCGGCTGACAGCCGCCCCCCGTCCAAGGCGCCCCGACCGAGGGGCGGCCTGGACGAGGGGATCTTCTGTGCCGGCGTCCGGTCAGACGCCGGCGTAGGAGTGCAGGCCGGTGATGACCAGGTTGACCAGGTAGTAGTCGACGAACAGAGCCGTGAACGCGACCAGTGAGATGGTCGCGGCGCGGCGGCCACGCCAGCCGGCGGTCGCGCGGGCGTGCAGGTAGGCGGCGTAGCAGACCCAGGTGATGAACGACCAGGTCTCCTTGGGGTCCCAGCCCCAGTAGCGACCCCACGCCGCCTCGGCCCAGATCGCGCCGGCGATGATCGCGAAGGTCCAGATCGGGAAGGCGAACGCGATGATCCGGTAGGTGAGGGTGTCCAGCGCGGCTGACGAGGGCAGCCGCATGACGATCCCACCGCGGTTCTGCATCGCCCGACTGGCCTCGGCCCGTCCGGTGGCGACCTCGGCCAGCCGGTTCTCCCAGCGTTCCTTGATAAGGAACAGCAGCGTGGTCACCGCGGAGACGAGGAACACCCCGCTCGCGACGATCGCCCCGACCACGTGGATCTTCAGCCAGTACGAGTTGAGTGCCGGCACCAGCGGTCCGGGCGCCACGTAGAGCACCGTCCCGGCGAAGCCGAGGTAGAGCACCACCGGCACCATGACGAAGACGCCCAGCCAGCGCACGTTGTGCCGGGTGATCAGGCCGAGGAACGTCGTGACCGCGATCAGGCAGATCATCGACGAGTACTCGTACATGTTGCCCCACGGCACCCGGTCCGCCGCGACCCCGCGGGTGATGACCGACGCGAGATGCAACGCCCAGCCGACGGCGGTGGCGCCCACCGCGAGCCGGCCGATCCAGCGGGCCCGCGCCGAGACCCGCAGGTCACCGTCATCACCGCCGGCGAGCGAGTGCGCGGCCCGGTCCCGCCGGCGGACCGCCTCGATCTCACGGGCACGCTCCGCGGCGTCCGCGGCCGGACGGTCGATCACGCTGCCCGCCGACGCGGCGGCCGAGGCCGCGACCAGCACGGCGGACCGGTCCGCCGACGTACGTGCGGCCGGGACGGCAGAGGTCTCGGTGGAGGTCTCGGTGGAGGTCTCGGTGGAGGTCACCGCCTCGCCGTCACGGGTGCCCAGGCGGCTGAACGCGAACTCGGCCGCGAAACCGAGCATCGCGGCCGAGTACACCGCCATGCCGCTGCCGAACAGATGGTTGGACAGGCTGGCGAAGCCCTCGTTGACCGCCATCAGCGCTCCCGTTCCCTGCTCTTCGGCTCTGCTGCCTCAGCTGGCTGTGCTGGCTGTGCTGGCTGTGCTGCCTTGTCCCGCGGTGGTGCTCCGGTGGCCTCGCGGACGCCGGTGGTGAGGTCGGCGAGTTCGGTGGCGAAGCCGTCCCCGTGCGAGCGGGACAGGCCGCCGATCTCGACGATGGACCCGCCGCCGGACGCCGGACGCGCGCGGACCCAGACCCGGCGGCGGCGCACCCGCAGGCTCGCGATCAGGCCGACGATGATGAGCACCGCGAACACCAGCGCCTCACGCTTGGCCGGGTCGGCCTTCACCTGGAAGGTGGCGAACTCGGCGACGCTGTCGACCTCGAGGCTCAGGCCGCCGGGCAGGCCGGTCAGCGTGCGCTGGCGGGGGTTGTTCGGGGCCAGGATCTGCGCGGTGCGGCCGGCGCCGGCGGGACCGGTCAGCGGGATCTGCTTCATGTCCCGGGTGTCGACGGTGTAGACGTTCTGCGGCACGCCCTCGTCCAGGTGCAGGTTGCCGACGAAACCGGTGATCGTCATCCCGGGGGCGGTGGCCGCCGGGAAGATCGAGACGTAGCCGCGGGTGGGGTCCAGCCGGGTCGTCGGGGTGAAGACGCCGCTGAAGGCCAACTGCTGCGGTTCACGTCGGGTACCGACGGGCGCGAGGCCGGCGTCGGGGATCTTCACCGTGCAGGTCGAGGTGAACATGCCGTCGCGTGGCGTGCAGGGCACGTTGTTCTGCCAGACGACGGTGCCCTTGGCGTCACGCAGGACGAAATGCGGCGCGTACCCGTGGCCGATCAGGTAGACCTTGGCGTCGTGGAGGATCAGCGGATGGTTGACCCGGATCGTCGACGTCCGGGTCGGGGCATCCAGGTCGGTGGCGTAGCTGACGTCCGCGCGGAAGTCGGCCGGTTCGCCGTTGGGCTGGTAGGACGCCCGGAACCGGTCCAGGGTCAGCGAGAAGGGCTGCAGCTTCGCGGTGTTGACGAGCTTGCCGCCACTGAACTGGTCATAGGAGACGAGCGTGTTGGCGAATCCGTCGCCGGAGACCACCAGGGTCGTCCCCGAATAGCCGAACCAGGAGCCGAAGCCGACCGCGGCGAGCAGGCCGACCAGCGCGACGTGGAAGACGAGGTTGCCGGTCTCGCGCAGGTAGCCCTTCTCCGCGGCGACGGAGTGGTCGGGGGTTCCGTCCGGCCGGCGGGCGTCGGCGGGCGCGACGCTGGCCCGGAACCGCCGCCCGCGCAGCACCCCGCGGGCGATCTCGGCGGCCTCGTCCGGCGGCAGCGGGGACGTCCAGGAACTGCCCCCGGGCAGACGACCGGGACGCGCCGGGGCCTTCGGCGGGGCGGTGAACAACGCCCGCGCGTGCCAGCG
This sequence comes from Frankia umida, assembly GCF_023242945.1. Classification (NCBI taxonomy): domain Bacteria; kingdom Bacillati; phylum Actinomycetota; class Actinomycetes; order Frankiales; family Frankiaceae; genus Frankia; species Frankia umida. The sequence continues at coordinate 204,243 of NZ_JALKFT010000002.1, read as the reverse complement.
GATACGCGAGGACAGGCAGCCGATCAGCGAGATGAACAGCAGCAGGTAGATCGCGGCGAACCAGGGTGCGGCGAAGACGTCGAACCCGGAGAACCGGTCCAGCACCGGACCGATCGTCGAATGATCCTTGAGATACTGCTCGACCCGCAGCGGGTTGATGTTGCGCTGGGGCAGCAGCGAACCCGGCACGGCGGCGAGCGCCAGCAGGAACAGCAGCAACAGCGCGGTGCGCATGCTGGTCAGCTGCCGCCAGCTGCGCACCGCGAGCGCCCACGGCCCGGACCGTCCCACCGCGGCCCCGCCGGGACGCGTCCCGCTCGCCCGCGACGGCGCGTCCGGCTCGGCGGCTCCCGCGCCGGTGTCCGCGCTGGCGCTGGTGCGGGTCGGTGGGTCGAACGCCTCCGGACGGGCGGTGGCGGCCGCGTCGGCATGGCCGTCGGGGAGCCGGCGGGTGGGCGCGGACTCCTGGTCGAACCCGGCGTCCTCGCTGGTCTCACGCGTGGACGAGGTGGAGCTGGCAGGAGAGGTGGAGCTGGGAGGAGGGGTCACAGCGGCGTCTCCGAGAAGCCGGGAGCGTAGGGCCGCAGGAAGATGATCAGGTCGGCCCAGGCCCCGGTGAGTTGGAGCATTCCGACCGCGACCAGCAGGAGCCCACCGGAGACGGTCAGAATGCGGGAGTGCCGGCGCAGCAGGAGCAGGGCACCAGCGGCCCGCCGGAAGGCGAGCCCGACCGCGAGAAACGGCGCCCCGAGCCCGAAGCAGTAGACGGCGGACAGGAACGCGCCCCGGCCAGCGGTCGCGCTCGTCGTCGCGAGCCCCAGCACGGCGGTGAGGGTCGGACCGATACAGGGCGCCCAGCCGACACCGAACATCACCCCGAGCAGGGGCGCACCGATCAGCCCGGGACGCGGCAGCCGGTGGAAACGCCATTCCCGGTTCGCCCAGGACAGCTGGGAGAACAGCCCGGCGAACGCGAGGCCCATCACGACCGTGAAGGCACCAAGAATCTGGTTCACCCCCACCTGGTGGGCCAGCAGTCGGTTGCCGAGCCCGCCGAACGCCGCGCCGTAGGACACGAACACCGCCGTGAACCCGAGCACGAACAGTCCCGTGCCGGCGGTCACCCGTCCGCCCCAGCGCAACTGGCGCAGTCGCGCCCGCGGTCCCGGTTCCCGCCGCCCGGCCAGACCGGGGTTCGCGGGCAGCACCGCCCCACCAGCTGACACCGCCCCCACGAGTACTGGTTCGGCCGGTTCGGGGAGGGCGTCGCGGCGCTCGCGCTCCTCGAGTTCCTCACCGGACAGACCAGTGACGAAGCTGAGATAGCCGGGGACGAGCGGCAGCACGCACGGAGAGAGAAACGACATCAGTCCGGCGGCGGCCGCCACAGGTGCCGCAAGCAGCACCGAACCGTTGGTGACCAGGTCAGCGGCGCTCATGAGCGGATCACGTCTCGGCCTGCAACCGGGTCAGCACGGGGGCGAGTTCCTCGGGCAGGACACCGCCGGTGAACCGGGCGGCGATCCGACCGTCGGCGTCGAGCACGAACGTCGACGGGAGCCCGGGCGCCACCGGCCAGCCGGCGGCGAGTGTGCCCAGCCGGTCGACGACACTCGGATAGGGCATGTCGAAATCACGGGCGAACGCCTTCGCGCTGGACGTGCCATCCTTCTCGTTGACACCGAGGAAGGCGACCGACCGCTCCTGACGGGCGAGCTTGGCCAGGCCCGGTGACTCGGCGCGGCACGGCGCGCACCAGGAGGCCCAGAAGTTGACCACGACGGCCTTGCCCCGCAGCGAGGCCAGGTCGATCGGCTTGCCGTCAAGATCCTTGCCGGACAGTCTGGGCGCGGCGTGCCGGTTGCCGACACTGACGTAGTCCGTCCCGGCCGACTGCTGGACGAAGCCGTAGCCGTCGCCACCCGTCGCATCGGTCGCGTTGCCGTGCGCGGAGCAGGCGGCGAGCACACCGACCAACGCCATCACCAGCGCCAGCAGGCGCCCCACCCGGACCGGTCGAACACGGGCCGGTCGAACACGGGCCGGTCGAACACGGGCCGGTCGAACGCGGGCATGGCCAGTCCGCGGCGAGTCCGGACCATCAGCTGATCTGAACCGCCGTCCCATCTCTGCCACGCGCACCAGTATGTGCCCTGCCCCTCTCGGCTCCCGCACCCGTCTACGACCCACTGTAGAACTACGACCAACTGTAGAACTCGACTCAGCGTAGGCGCGAGTACCCACCGGTGCGCGTGTGGTTCCCCACGGCCGCGCCGGTGTCAGCAGCCGCGGCCGCCGGCTACCATGCCGCCCTGATCGAACCGGCCAGTCCGGGCGACCCGGCGTGGAACGGGTGCAGCCGGAAGCTCGCGGTGACGGGCACGGTGGCGCTCTCGAGGTCGCTCCCCCAGGCCGCGGCGGCGGCCTGACACAGGTCGTCGCGGGTGCGATGGTGGCCGGTGGGACCCATCAGGGCGAGGTCGACGGCGGCGGTGACCGGGAGTGTGAGCGGGACGTCCAGCTGCTCGACCGGGCCGGGGCTGAACTGTTCGGTGAGCCGTCCCGCGAGCTGGCCGTCCTTGTCGGGGTGCAGGCCGACCAGACCGAGCGGGCCCCTCAGCTCGGCGAGATGCGCGGGTCCGGGTGTGACGACGAGCAGCAGCCCGCCCGGGCGCAGCACCCGGCGCATCTCACCCGGATGACGCGGGGCGAACACGTCGAGCAGCACGTCCACCTGGCCGTCCGCGACGGGCCACTGTTCGGCGGCGTCGAAGGAGACTGCCCCGATTCGCGGATGCGCCCGAGCCGCGCGACGCAACGCCGGTGGCGCCACGTCCACCGCGATCCCACGGGCACGGTGCCCTCGAGCACCCTGCTCCAGGGCGCCGTGCTCCAGGGCGGTCAGCACGCCGGCCAGGTGGTGGCCGGTGCCGGCACCGATCTCCAGGATCGTCGGTGCGGCCCGGCCGTCGGCGCGGGCCGCGGCGGTGAGTGCGCCAAGCCGGGCGGTCAGCGGCGCGTAGTACCCGGCGTCCAGGAAGGCGGCGCGGGCGGCCACCATCGCCGAGGTGTCGCCGGTGATCCGCCGTGACCGGCCGCCGCGCAGGCTGAGGTAGCCACCGCGGCCAAGGTCGAAGCTGTGCCCCGCCGCGCAGCACACCTCACCCGCACCCGCACCAGCACCGCCCAGCTCGCCGGCGCACACCGGGCAGCGCAACGCCGACAGGATGCCGGTCAGGCCCGGGTGGGCGCCCACCGCGCTCAGGCGCCGACCGAACCGGGCGTGTTGCCCGTCGGGCCGTTGGGCTCGGCGTACTCGACGCCGACGAGCTGGCTGCCCTGGTAGACCGCGGTGGTGACGCTGGCCAGGGCGCACTGGCGCCGGTCGGGACGGTGCCACAGGTGGACGCCCTCCAGGGCGCGCCGGGCCGTCCACACCGGGAGCTGGTGGCTGACCAGCACGATGTGGCGGCCGGGGTACTGGTCGCGCCAGTCGGCGACGGCGGCGAGCATGCGCTGCGCGATCTCGGTGTAGGGCTCCCCCCAGGACGGCCGGAACGGATTGCGCAGCAGCGGCCACATGGCGGGGCGGCTCAGGGCCGCCGGGCCGGCCTCGAAGGTGCGGCCCTCGAACGCGTTACGGCTTTCGATGAGGCGCGGATCGACGCCGACGGGCAGGTTGTGGGCGGCGGCGATCGGCCCGGCGGTCTGCTGGGCGCGGTCCAGAGGGCTCGCCACGACGGCGGCGATGTCGAGGTCGGCGAGGTGCTCCGCGGTGATTTTGGCCTGGCGGTGCCCGTTGTCGGACAGGCCGAAGCCGGGCAGCCGACCGTAGAGCACCTTGCCCGGGTTGAACACCTCACCGTGGCGGACCAGATGCACCCGGGTGCGCCCGTCCAGGGGCGTCACGACGCGCCTCCGGCGGCGACCGGGGTGGCGTCGGGGACGGCGGCGGCGGCACGGGCGGCGGCCGGGGCGGCGGCGGCGATCCGCTCGAGCACGACGTCGTCGTGGGCGGCGGAGACGAACCAGGCCTCGAACGCCGACGGCGGCAGGTAGATGCCGGCGTCGAGCATGCTGTGGAAGAACGCGGCGTAACGGGCGGCGTTCTGCGCCTGGGCACCGGCGTAGTCGATCACGGCGGTGGCGTCGGTGAAGAAGAAGCTGAACAACGAGCCGGCGCTGGCCGGCAGGTGCGCCACGCCCTGTTCGGTGAGCGCCGTGGACACGATGCCGGCGACGTCAGCGGCGCGGGCATCCACTGTCGCGTACACCTCGTCGGTGCAGGCCCGCAGGGTGGCAAGGCCGGCGGCGACCGCGATCGGGTTCCCGGACAGCGTGCCGGCCTGGTAGACGGGCCCGGCGGGAGCCAGCCGTGACATCACGTCGGCCCGCCCGCCGAACGCCGCCGCGGGCAGCCCACCACCCATCACCTTGCCGAAGGTGAACAGATCCGGCGACCAGTCCTCAAGGTCGCCCTCGATGCCCCACCAGCCGGCCCGGGAGATCCGGAAGCCGGTCATCACCTCGTCCAGAATCAGCAGTGCGCCGTGGATGTCGCACAGCCGGCGCAGGCCCGCGTTGAAGCCCGGCAGCGGCGGGACGACGCCCATGTTGGCCGCGGCGGCCTCGGTGATGACGGCGGCGATCGTGGCGCCCCGCTCGGCGAAGACCGCCTCGACCGCGGCGAGGTCGTTGTAGGGCAGCACGATCGTGTCGGCGGTAGCGGTGCCGGTCACGCCCGGGGTGTCGGGCAGGCCGAAGGTGGCCAGGCCCGAGCCCGCGGCGGCGAGCAGCGCGTCGACGTGCCCGTGGTAGCAGCCGGCGAACTTGATGATCGTCGCACGGTTGGTGAAGCCACGGGCGAGCCGCACGGCACTCATGGTCGCCTCGGTGCCCGAGTTGACCAGCCGGACCTTCTCCACCGGCCCGACCCGCTCCACGATCAGCTCGGCGAGTTCGACCTCGCCGGGCGTCGGCGTGCCGAAGCTGGTGCCGGCGGTGACCGCCCGCGACACCGCCTCGACCACGGCCGGGTGCGCGTGGCCGAGGATCATCGGCCCCCAGGAGCAGACCAGATCGACGTAGGTACGGCCGTCGGCATCGGTGAGATAGGGACCGTCACCGGAGACCATGAAGCGCGGGCTGCCACCCACGGCACGAAAGGCTCGGACAGGCGAGTTGACCCCGCCGGGAACAACACGCTCGGCGCGCCGGAACAGCTCCTCGGAGGCCGGCGCGGCGGAGGGAACCACCATGCCCCGATCCTCGCAGGTCCCTACGACAGTTCGCGCCCCGCATGGACGTGCCGCCGGTCTCCGCCTGGCCCGGATGGGCGCCACCAGCACCGACGGGCTCAGGCCGCCGGCGGACGGGGGTCTGCCCCGGCCGCCCACCGGCGGCGGTCTGTGCGCCACACGCCGGGAATCAGGCTTTATGACCGTGTTGCCCTGATATCGTCCGGCAGGCCGCAATGTTCCTGGTTGACCCTACCGAGGGGCGGTGCCGCCTCGCCCGATCGGGGGCCCGCGCCGTGGCCCACGCCGTGGCCTGCGGCGCCGGCAATGCCGCCTGTTCAGCGCATCCTCACCCCAGACACCGACCCGCCATGACAAGAGTCACCCTTGTTCCGCACGACCATGACGGCGGTGGACGGTCATCGGCAGCCCACCAGCCGGGCGAAGAGTGACCTGCGGGACAGGCACCACATCGGTGCCCGGCACCGGGGCCAGCGACCAGTGCCGGGAGATCGCGGCCAGCGCGAGCGCGCCCTCGGCCAGAGCGAACGTGTTGCCGATGCACTGACGCGGCCCCCCACCGAACGGGAAGTACGCGAACCGCGGCCGGCCCGACTGGCCCGACTGGCCCGTCCAGCGGGTGGGGTCGAAGACCTCCGGCCGCGGCCACCAGCGTTCGTCGCGGTGCACCACCCACTGGCTGAGGATGAGAGTGGAGCCGGCGGGCAGGCGGTAGCCGGCGATGTCCCGGTCGGCCAACAGGTGCCGTCCCATCGCCCAGACGGGCGGGTACAGCCGCATCGCCTCGGCGAGGACGGCGTTCGTACAGGGCAGTCGGGTCAGGTCGTCCATGGTCGGGCACCGCTCGCCGAGGACCTCGTCCAGCTCCGCGTGCAACGCGGCGCGGACGGCGGCGTCCCGTCCCAGCAGGTGAAACGTCCAGGCCAGGGCGTTCGCGGTGGTCTCATGTCCGGCCAGCAGCAGGGTGAGCGCCTCGTCCCGGATCTGCTCGTCGCTCATCGGCGCGCCGGTTTCGTCGTCGCGGGCGGCCAGCAGCAGGGACAGCAGATCGTCGCCGGTGGCCCCGGCGGCTCGGCGGGCGGCGATCATCGCGTGGATCGCCTGGTCCAGTGCGGCGCGCGCGTCCCGACGGGCCCTGGACGCGGGAAGCGGCAGCCGCTCCAGGGCTGTGAAACCGGGTAGTCCGGCCCGGCGGGCCGCCGGCATCGTCAGGTCGATCGTGGTGCGGACGATGTCCACGACCTCGCTGTCCAGGTCGACGTCGAACAGGGTCCGGGCGACGATCGCCAGGGTCATCTCGGTCATCTCGGCGTGCACGTCAAGACGCTGGCCGTCGCGCCAGGTGGCGGCCCTGCGCTCGGCGATCCGCGCGAAGGTCGCGGCGTGACCGGCGATGCGCTGCCGATGGAACAGCGGCTGGATCAGCCGGCGCTGTCGCCGGTGGACGTCCCCCGCGCTGGTCAGCAGCCCCTCGCCGAGCAGCAATGTCAGCGGCTGCACCACCGTGCGCCGGCCCGCCGGCCCGCGCCGCACCGCTCCCTTGCCATAGGCCCGGTGCCCGCTGACCAGCACGTCGGCGATCGCGTCCGGCTCGGCGACGAGATACGCCGACACCGGCCAGCTCGCCACCCGCACCACCGGACCATGCTCGCGAGCCAGTTCGGTGAGCCGCCCAAGCGGATCGGCCCGCAACCGCCGCAGCGCCACGATCGCGTTGTCCGCGGGCCCCGGTACCGCGAGCGGCACCGCCGCCAGCCGCGGCACGGACTCGACGGACGGCGCCTGGGACGTTCGGCTCATCGTGGAGGCTCCCTTCGGCACAGGTGCACCGGTGCGTTCTGGATGCACCGGTAGGCCGAGAACATCAGGCTTACGTGTGAGTCGCCTGCGTGGAACATGTGCGGCGGATGCGAGTCCGACGCCGCCACCGACGCCCCTGGCCGGAGACAGGTGTTCCGCGGAACCGCCCGGACCGCGAGCGGCGGGTCAGGGCGGCGGGTCAGGGCGGCGGGGTCAGGTGGTGGCGGGTGCGGGCGGCCTGGCGGGTGAGGTGGTCGCGTTCGGCCACGCTGGTGGCGGCGTGGGCGGCCTGCGCGTAGAGGTCCGCGGCGTGGGCCAGGTCGCCGGCGCGTTCGTGCAGGTAGGCCGAGGTGGCGGCGTATCTGGGCAGGTCGGGGGGTACGGCGGCGAGGGCGGCCAGGCCGGCCTGTGGGCCGTCGGCCTCGCCCAGGGCCACGGCTCGGTTGAGGCGGACCACCGGGCTGTCGGTCAGGCGCAGCAGTTCGTCGTACCACTCGACGATCTGTACCCAGTCGGTTTCGGCGGTGCTGGGGGCGTCCGCGTGCAGGGCCGCGATCGCGGCCTGCGCCTGGTACTCGCCCAGCTGATCACGGGCCAGGGCGTGTTGCAGGATCGTCACACCTTCGGCGATCGCGGCCGTGTCCCAGCGGGTACGGTCCTGGTCCGCGAGTGGCACCAGGTCGCCGGACGGGCCGGTCCGCGACGCCCTGCGGGCATGGTGCAGCAGCATGAGCGCGAGCAGACCCGCCACCTCGGGCTCGTCGGTCAGCTCGGCGAGCTGGCGGGTCAGCCGGATCGCCTCGGCGGCGAGGTCGACGTCCCCGCCGTAGCCCTCGTTGAAGACGAGGTAGAGCACCCGTAGCACGGTCGCGAGGCCACCGGCGGTGTCCAGGGGGAGGCCGGCGATACGCCGTTTCGCCCGGCTGATGCGCTGCGCCATGGTCGCCTCGGGGACGAGGTAGGCCGACGCGATCTGCCGGGTGGTCAGGCCGCCCACCGCACGCAGCGTCAACGCGACGGCCGACGCCGGCGCCAGCACCGGCGACGCGCACAGGAAGTAGAGGCGCAGGGTGTCGTCGGTGGCGGGCACCGGGCCCACCTCCGGCTCGGAGTCGACGACCTGTTCGCGTCCACGTCGGGACGCCTCGGCCCTCGTCGCGTCGAGGAAACGCCGCCACGCGACCGTGACCAGCCACGCCTTCGGGCCCCGCGGGGAATCCTCGGGCCAGGTCTCGAGCGCTCGGATCAGCGCCTCCTGCACGGCGTCCTCGGCCGATGCGAAATCCGCCCCGCGTCGGACGAGGACGCCGATCACCGTGGGCACCAGCTCCCGCAGCAACGACTCGTCCACCATGCCCCTGATCACCCGCCACCTCCGGTCACCCGACAACCCTGGCCTTTCATGCCCTGGGACGGAGCCGCCGCCGTGTTCTCGACATCGGCCGGCGGGGTCAGTGTCGGCCGGCGGGGTCAGTGTCGGCCGGCGGGGTCAGTGTCGGGGAGCGGCCGTCCGCGGGCTGGTGTGGATGGTCGCCGCGGACAGCCGGCGGATGTGGTGCAGCAGATGGGCCTGGGCGGCATGGGCGACGTCGTGGGCGGCGGCCAGGGTGAGGGTGGCGTCCACGGTGACGTCGACCTCGGCGCGCAGGCTGTGGCCGATCCAGCGGATGCGCAGCTCGCGGATGGCCTCGACGCCGGGGGTGTGCAGCAGGGTGCGGGTGGCCTCGGCGACGATCGCCGGGTCGACGGCGTCCATGAGCCGGGCACCGACGACGCGGGCGGCCGAACGCAGCACCCCGAGGATCGCCACGGTGATCACCAGGCCGATCACCGGATCGGCCCCTCTCCAGCCGGCCGCCACGCCGGCGGCGCCGAGCAGAACCGCGAGACTGGTGAACCCGTCGGTGCGGGCGTGCAGGCCGTCGGCGACCAGCGCCGCCGATCCGATGCGGCGTCCCACCCCGATCCGGTAGCGGGCCACGATCTCGTTGCCGACGAAGCCGATCAGACCGGCGGCCGCCACCGCGCCGAGCTGATCGATCTGCTGGGGGTGCAGCAGCCGGTCGATCGCCGCGTAGGCCGCGACCCCGCTCGACAGCGTGATCATCGCCAGGACGGCGAGGCCGGCGAGGTCCTCGGCCCGTCCGTAGCCGTAGGTGAAACGGTCGGTCGCCGGGCGGCGGGCCACCGTGAACGCGATCAGCAGCGGTACCGCGGTGAGCGCGTCGGCGACGTTGTGCAGCGTGTCGCCGAGCAGCGCCACCGACCCGGACAGCACCACCACGATCGCCTGCGCGGCCGCGGTCACCGCCAGACCACCCAGGCTGATCAGCAGCGCCCGCCGGCCGGCCGCGTCCGCCTCGAGCGCGTCGTCGATCTGGTCGGCGCTGTCATGGCTGTGGCTCCCGAACAGATGCCCGCCGAACGGATCCGAGAGCCGGTGGCGCAGCCGTGGCCACCATCGGGTGGACCCGTCCAGATGAGAACGGGCATGGGGATGGCCGTGGGGGTGATCGTGGCTGTGGGTGGGTGCTGGTCCCATGGCCTGGGACGGTAACCCAAAATGATCAATGCGGCATGATCGCAGCTGCCAGTCCGTCGCACCTGTGCGTCATCCGGCGCGGCGTAGGATCTGGCTGTGTCGACGACACGGGTCAACGCCGAGGCGACGAGCAGCCGGATGATGCTGATGCACATGCCATCCGGCCTCTTGCGCGCGTCCTGACAGACCACCGATGAGGCCCCGGGCGGAGCCTCCTCGGGTGAGGCCGCGGCGGGGCGGGAGGATCCGAAACCGATGGGTCGCTACTTCGTGACGACGGCCATCCCGTACGTCAACGGCAAACCACACGTGGGGCACGCGCTGGAGCTGGTCGAGACCGACGCCTACGCTCGCCACCTGCGGGCGCGCGGCGAGGAGGTCCGGTTGCAGACCGGCACCGACGACAACGCGCTGAAGAACGTCCAGAGCGCCGAGGCCGAGGGCATCACCCCGGTGGAGTACGTCGAGCGGGTGGCGGCCCGGTTCATCTCGCTGCGCGAACCGCTGGACCTGTCCTTCGACGACTTCATCAAGACCAGCACCGACCCGCGGCACCGGCCCGGGGTGGAGAAGCTGTGGGCGGCGTGCGCCGAAGCCGGCGACTTCTACCGCAAGAGCTACGCGGGCCTGTACTGCGTCGGCTGCGAGCAGTTCTACGGCGAGGACGAGCTGGTCGACGGGCGCTGCCCGGAGCACGGCACCGTCCCGGACCTGGTCGAGGAGAGCAACTGGTTCTTCCGGCTCAGCCGCTACGCCGACCAGCTGCACGAGCTCATCTCCACCGACCGGCTGCGCATCGAGCCCGCCACCCGCAAGCGTGAGGTGCTGTCGTTCATCGAGGCGGGGTTGGAGGACTTCAGCGCCTCGCGGAGCATGACCCGCGCGCGGGGCTGGGGCATCCCGGTGCCCGGCGACCCCGACCAGGTCATCTACGTCTGGTTCGACGCGCTCGGCAACTACATCACCGCCCCCGGCTACGGTACGGACGAGGCGAGTTTCGACCACTGGTGGACGAGCAGTGACGCGCGGGTGCATGTCATCGGCAAGGGCATCATCCGCTTCCACGCCGTCTACTGGCCGGCGATGCTGCTCTCCGCGGGCGTGCGGCTGCCGGACACCATCTTCGTCCACGAGTACCTGACCGCCGACGGGATGAAGATCTCCAAGTCGGCCGGCAACGCCGAGGACCCGGCCGACATCGTCGCCGCCTACGGTTCCGACGCGCTGCGCTGGTGGATGCTCAGTGACGTGGCCCGAAGCGGCGACACCGACTACACCACCGAGCGTCTGGTCAACCGGGCGAACGAGGATCTCGCGAACAACATCGGCAACCTGGTCAACCGCACGGTGTCGATGGTCCGCCGCTACCGGGACGGGGTGATCCCCCCGGTCCCCGCGGACAATCCGGGCGCGGCCGCCCTGCGCAGGGCGCGCGCGGACGCGCCCGCCGCGATCGACGCCGCCTTCACCGCGTTCGACTACCGGCGGGCCGCCGAGGCGATCACCGCGATCGGCGACGAGGGCAACCGTTACGTCGAGGCGGCCCGTCCCTGGGAGCTGGCGAAGGCCGAACGCAAGCAGGACGCGCCCCCCGCCGCCCTCGACGCCGTACTCGCGGAACTGGTCGCCACCTGCCGTGAGATCGCGACGCGCCTGGTCGCGTTCCTCCCGGAGGCGGCCGCGCGCATCGCCGCCCAGTGCGGCGACGGCGGCGACCAGGTGGCCGAGCCCACGCCGGTCTTCCCCCGGCTGGAGCTGGCCAAGACCTGAGTCCGCCAGCCGGCGGACCCGCCGGACCGGCCCCGCGCGCCGGACCAGCCCAGCGGGGCCGGCTCGGCGGGCGGGGGCTACGGCGGAGTCGGGCGGAAGCGGCGCAGGCGCAGGCTGTTGGTCACGACGAACACCGAGCTGAACGCCATCGCGGCGCCGGCGATCATCGGGTTGAGCAGGCCGGCGGCGGCCAGCGGCAGAGCCGCGACGTTGTAGCCGAACGCCCAGATCAGGTTGCCGCGGATCGTGCGCAGGGTGGCGCGGGACAACCGGATCGCGTCGGCCATCAGCCGTGGATCGCCGTGCACCAGGGTGAGGTCGGAGGCCTCGATCGCCGCGTCCGTCCCGCCGCCCATGGCGATGCCGAGATCGGCCTGGGCGAGCGCGGCCGCGTCGTTCACCCCGTCACCGACCATCGCGACGGTGTGGCCGTCCTGCTGGAGCTGGCGCACCGCGGCGACCTTCTCCTCGGGCAGCACCTCGGAGATCACCTCGCCGGCGGCGATGCCGACCTCGGTGGCCACCGCCCGCGCGACGGCCGTCGAATCCCCGGTCAGCAGGATCGGACGCAGACCGAGGCGGCGCAGGTCGGCGACCGCGGCGGCCGCGGTGGGCCGCACCGTGTCGGCGACGCTGATCAGCCCGCGGGGCTGCCCGGCCCAGCCGACGACGACGGCGGTCCGGCCAAGTTCCCGCTCGCCCGCCAGAGCCCCGGCGAGCACGGGGGGAAGCTCGCCGAACAGGCTGTCCCGGCCGACGACCACCCGATGGCCCTCGACCACCGCGCGCACGCCCAGGCCCGCGTCCCCGGCGAACTCGGTCGCCGGCGGCAGCGTGGCGTCGGCCCGCGCGTCCCGTGCGGCCCGCGCGATCGCCCGACCGATCGGATGCTCGCTGCCGTCCTCTGCGGCTCCGGCGATCCGCAGCACCTGGGCGGCGTCCTCCCCCGGTGCCGGATGGACCTCCGTGACCCGCATCCGGCCGCTGGTGAGCGTCCCGGTCTTGTCCAGCAGCACGACCTGGATGCGACGGGTCGACTCGAGGACCTCCGGTCCTCGGATGACGATGCCCAGCTGCGCGCCGCGTCCGGTGCCGACCAGCAGCGCGGTCGGTGTGGCCAGGCCCAGCGCGCACGGGCACGCGATGATCAGTACGGCCACGGCCGCGGTGAACGCGTCGGTCGTCGACGCGCCGGTAACCAGCCACGCCACCAGTGTGATGAGGGAGGCCACCAGCACGACCGGGACGAACACGGCCGAGACCCGGTCGGCGAGCCGTTGCACCTTCGCCTTGCCGCTCTGGGCCTGTTCCACCAACTGCCCGATCCGCGCGAGCTGCGTGTCGGCGCCGACCCGGGTCGCCCGCACCACCAGCCGCCCGCCGGCGTTCACGGTCGCGCCGACGACGGCGTCCTGCGGTCCGACCTCGACCGGCACCGACTCCCCGGTGACCATGCTCGCGTCGACCGCGGAACGCCCCTCGACCACGACCCCGTCGGTCGCGATCTTCTCGCCGGGTCGCACGACGAACTCCGCGCCGATGCGAAGTTCCTCGATCGGCACCCGGACCTCGACGAACGTGTCCTGAGGACGGTCCGCCGACGCGGCTGGCGCGGCCGGTCGCGTCACGTCGGCGGGACGGCGGATGGTGACCTCCCGCGCGCCCAGGTGCAGCAGGGCGCGCAGCGCCGCCCCCGAACGCCGGCGGGCCCGCAGCTCCAGGAACCGCCCTGCCAGCAGGAACACCGGGACACCGGCGGCCACCTCGAGATAGATCGCCGCGTCGTCCGTGCCGCCGGCGGCCCCGCCGGCCGGTGTCATCCCCGGCATGTTCGCCATGCCTGGCATGTCGTCCATACCGGGCATGGCGGGTGGGGTGGGGTGGGTGCCGATGTCGCCCAGGCCGCCGGTGAACGAGAAGCCATGGCGCATCCCGGGATCTCCGGCGCCGCCGAAGACCAGCGCGTAGAGCGACCAGCAGAAGGCCGCGAGCGTGCCGAGGGAGACCAGGGTGTCCATGGTCGCCGCGCCGTGCCGGGCGCCCCGGGCCGCCGCCGCGTGGAACGGCCAGGCCCCCCAGGTCACCACCGGCACCGTCAGGGCCAGGCTGACCCACTGCCAGTAGTCGAACTGCCAGGCCGGGACCATCGCCAGCGCGATCACCGGCGCGGCCAGCACCGCCGAGACGAGCAGACGGCGGCGCATCAGGCGCAGATCAGCGCCGCCGGGTTCCGCCTCGGGCCGCCCGGCGGGTTCGGCGACCCTGTCCGGATCGGCCCCGCCCCGGTCGGCAGCGGGGCTGTCCGGCTGGGCGCCGGCCGTGGGCTCCGCTGTCGGGGCTGCCGGTGAGAACGCCGGTGCGGCCGTCGCCGTGTAACCGGCGGCACGCACGGCCGCGATCAGATCGTCGACGGACAGTCCGAGGCTGGTGGGCTCGGCGCCGATGGTCTGACCGCTGGCCGCCTGACCATCGGCCGCCGCCGTGTCGGTGTTCAGGATGTCGGTGTTCAGGGTGTCGGTGTTCAGGATGTCGGTGTTCAGGGTGGGAGCGACCCGGGTGATGGTGGCCTTCTCGGTCGCGTAGTTGACCGTGGCGGTGATGCCGTCCAGCCGGTTGAGCTTGCGTTCCACCCGTGCCGCGCAGGACGAGCAGGTCATCCCGCCGATCGCGAGCTCCACCCGGTCAGGGTGCGTGGAGTCGGTGGCGGGCACGGTCAGGCGCGCCCGACGAGTTCGAACCCGGCCTCCGAGATCGCGGCGCGGACGTCCCCGTCGGCCAGCTCCTGCTCACTGACCACGGTGACCCGACCGTCGGCCAGATCGACCGTGATGGTCGAGACCGAGGGCAGCCGCTCCAGCTCCTCGGTCACCGACTGGACGCAGTGGCCGCAGTTCATCCCGGTCACGGTGTAGGCAGTGGTGGTCATCGGCGACCCTCATCCCTTTCTCGGTCTTCGGTCAGCGTGCTCCGCGGGCGACGTCCTCGCCGGGCGGAGCACCCGGGCGGGCACGTCCGGCATGCCGAAGGTACCCCTCCCCCGTATCGTCCACCACTACCCCCGGGGGGTACCAGATCCGAAGCGACGGATGTCACGACCCCGACGCGGACAGAGCCGCCTGCGACCCTGACGCGTCCGCCCGCCCCGGCCCGAGCCGCGCGCGTCACGACACCTGCCGCCACCTGCGTCAACGGTCCGCGGCCACATGGTGACGCCGGTCCGCCACGATGGGCATCCGCGTGACGGCGGCCGCCAGGACACCGACCGTCACTTTGGACGGAGCACCGTCGTCCGATAAACCGCGAAAGTACCAATTTATTGACATGATGCCCGCCTCCCACCATCTGGCCACGAGGGGCCAGCGCGGCAGGGGATCAGTACGACAAGGGGATCAGCGGGTGGACCGCAGGCCGCGGGCGACCTCGACGGCCCAGTAGGTCAGGATGATGTCGGCGCCGGCACGGGCGATGCCGGTGATGGTCTCGGCGATCATGCGGTCGCGGTCGATCCAACCGGCGGCCGCGGCGGCCTCGATCATCGCGTACTCGCCGGAGACCTGGTAGGCGGCGACCGGCACGTCCACCGCGTCGGCCACCGCACGCAGGATGTCCAGGTAGGCCAGCGCCGGCTTGACCATCACCGCGTCCGCGCCCTCGGCGAGGTCCAGCGCCACCTCGCGCAGCGCCTCCCCCACCGACCGGGCCGGGTCCTGCTGGTAGCCGGCCCGGTCGCCGAACCGCGGCGCGCACTGCGCGGCCTCGCGGAACGGGCCGTAGAACGCCGATGCGTACTTCGCCGAGTAGGCCAGGATCGGCAGGTGGGTGAAGCCCCCGCCGTCCAGGGCCTCCCGGATCGCGGCGACCTGGCCGTCCATCATGCCGCTGGGCGCGACGACCTCGGCGCCGGCCCGGGCCTGGGCGAGGGCGATCTCGGCGTAGCGCACGAGCGTGGCGTCGTTGTCGACCTCGCCGTCGGCGGTGAGCAGGCCGCAGTGTCCGTGGTCGGTGTACTCGTCCAGGCAGAGGTCGCTCATCAGCACGACGTCGCCGCCGACCTCACCGGCGAGATCCGCCAGCGCCAGTTGGACGATGCCGCCCGGATCGTCGGCGCCCGAGCCGCGCGCGTCCTTGTCCGCCGGCACCCCGAACAGGATCAGTCCGCCGACACCGGCCTCGACCGCCTCCACCGCGGCCCTGCGCAGCGAGGAACGGCTGTGCTGGACGACCCCGGGCATCGAGGAGATGGGGACGGGTTCGTCCACGCCTTCCCGGACGAACATCGGCAGCACCAGGTCGGCGGGGTGCACCCGGACGTCGGCGACCAGCCGGCGCAGGGCGGGCGTCCGCCGCAGGCGCCGGGGCCGTGCCGTCGACCAGTCCCCCAGCGGCCCGCCGGGCAGCCCCCCGGACACGCTCACCGCCGGGCGCCGCGCCGCGGCTTGGGCAGGCGGGCGGCGAGCGGGCCGATCTTGCCGAGTTCCTCGCGGTGTTCCGCGGCGAACTCGGCCAGGGCGCCGACCAGCGCCGGGATGGACGCCTCCGGGGCCTGGACGTCCACCCGCAGACCGAGTTCCTGGGCGGTCGCGGCGGTGGCCGGGCCGATCACGGCGATCACGGTCGTCTCGTGTGGCTTGCCCGCGATCCCGACCAGGTTGCGCACGGTGGACGAGGAGGTGAACACGACCGCGTCCACCCGGCCGCCCTTGAGCGCCTCGCGGATCGGGGCGGGCGGCGGGGCGGCGCGCACCGTCCGGTAGGCGGTGACGTCGTCGACCTGCCAGCCGCGGTCCTTCAGGCCCGCGACGAGGGTCTCGGTGGCGATGTCGGCCCGGGGCAGCAGCACCCGGTCAAGCAGGTCGAGGGACTCGTCGAAGTCCGGCCAGTCCTCCAGCAGACCCTCGCTGGTCTGCGCCGCCGTGGGGACGAGGTCCGGTCGGATGCCGAACGCCCGCAGCGCGTCCGCCGTGGCCTCGCCGATCGCGGCCACCTTGACCCCGGCGAACGCCCGGGCGTCCAGGCTGCGCTCCTCGACCTTCTCCTGGACGGCGCGCACCGCGTTCACGGAGGTGAAGGCCACCCACTGGTAGCGCCCGGAGACCAGGCCGGTGATCGCCCGCTCCATCGGGGCCGCGGTACGCGGCGGCTCGACGGCGATCGTCGGCACTTCCAGCGGACTCGCGCCGTGCGAACGCAGCAGGTCGGACAGGGTGGCCGCCTGCTCCTTGGTGCGGGGGACGAGCACCGTCCAGCCGAACAGCGCGCGGGTCTCCCACCAGGACAGCTTCGCGCGGGTGGCGACCACCGGGCCGACCGAGATGACGACCTGGGAGACGGGTGCCTGGCTGGCGTTCAGCAGCGGCGCGACGTCGGCCTCGAGGCGGTCCAGCGTGGAGGTGACAGTGCGCTGGTCGGTGGTGGTGCCATCGACGGTGACGGCGACCGGGGTGTCCCCGGGCCGGCCGTGTTCGACCAGGGCGGCCACGACCTTGCCCGTCTCGGTCGGCGCCGCGGTGATGACGAGGGTCCCCGGGGTCTGCGCCAGGGCGCCCCAGTCGAGGTCGCCGGGGGCGGGCGGCGGAGCGCCGAAGCCACCGAAACCACCGCCACCCAGGCCCAGCGGCGAGCCGAAGCCGCTGCCCAGACCCCCACCGAGGCCGCTGCCCAGCCCGGTCATCGGCCGGGCGCCGAGCCGGCCGAAACCGGGTGCGGTCAGCGGCCCGACCGGGTCGCTGCCGCCGAACGGCGACGGCGCGGGCAGCGTGCCCGAGGAGGAGAAGTCACCGGCAGTGGTGGCGAACGTGATCGGCGAGCCGGGTGCGACGCCGGCGTAGGTGGCGACCGCCGCACCGGTGAGGATGCCGGGCACCACCCGGTAGGGGATGCGGGCCTTCGCCAGCGCCTGGGCGTCGGCGGCGCCGATCCGGGTCAGCCACGGGTCGGACGCGTAGAGCCGGACCACCCGGTCACCGGCGCGGGCGCGGCTGACCACGGCGGCCGTCGCGGCCTCGGCGTCCCGGATCGGCTTCGACGCCTCGAGGTCACCGATGCGCAGGACCTCGGCGGTGAGGTGGTCCAGCACGGCGGGTGCGACGTCGGGATCAGCGACGACGAGATCGGCCGCCGCCAGGGTCTCGACCGCGAGCACCGTCAACAACCCGGGGTCGCGGGGACCGGCGCCGACCAGTGCGACCGGGGAGACGGGCTTCTTCGTGCGTCGGGTGGCCATGCTCAGCTAGTTCCCATCAGCGAGTGTGCTCCGGCGGACAGCATGTCGTCCGCGAGGCGCTGCCCGAGCGCCTCCGGGTCGACGGCGGACCCGGTCACGTCACGCCGGAGGACCGTGCTGCCATCCGGCGCGGCGACGACCGCCCGCAGGCGCAGTCGACCCGCGGGGGACGCATCACCGGCCGTTGCCACTGAGCCGGCGCCCACCAGGCCCGCGTCCGCCACCGGCGCCGGCTGTGCCACTGCCAGGGCGCCGACCGGGGCGGTGCAGCCGGCCTCGATCGCGGCGAGGAACGCGCGTTCGGCCCTCACCGCGATGGACGACGATGCGTCATCGAGCACAAACCGTAGCAGCTCGGCGAGGGCACCATCGACGGGCTGACCATGATCTGGCCACGTTTGGCCACCGGTCGATCCCGCAGACGCGCGCCACGCCGCCGTCACGTCCTGGATCTCCCGGTTCACCCCTTCACGTTCGGTCATCGGCGCGCCGACCAGAACCCGCCCCGGACCGGCCAGCACGAGCCCGCCACCACCGCCGCACTCGATCGCGAGCGCCCCCTGGCCGGGCGCCGGCAGCATCACCTCCGGGTCGATGACCTCGGTGACGGCGTCGAGCCGGTCGAGGCGGGCGAGCCCGGCGTAGGCGAGCACGACCGCGTCGACCTCGCCGTCGATGGCCTTCTTGATCCGGGTGTCGACGTTGCCGCGGATCGGGACGACGTCAAGGTCCAGCCTGAGCGCCCGCAGCTGCGCGGCACGGCGCGGCGACCCGGTCGCGACCCGAGCGCCGCGCCCGAGCTCCCGCAGCCGCCGGCCGCTGGGTGAGACCAGCACATCCCGAGTGTCCTCCCGGGGCGGGACGGCGGCCAGGACGAGGCCGGGCGGGGTCGCGGTCGGCAGGTCCTTCAACGAGTGCACGGCGAGGTCGATCTCCTGCGCCAGCAGCGCGTCCCGCAGCGCGCTGACGAACACGCCGGTGCCACCGATCTGGCTGATCTCCGCGGCCGAACGGTCGCCCGCCGTGACGATCGGGATCAGGTCGACCTCGCAGCCGACCTGCGCGCGGAGCTGGTCGGCGATCATCCCGGACTGGGCCATCGCCAGCGCCGATCGGCGGGTGCCCAGCCGCAGTCGACGCCCGGCGAAGTGGGCGCGCAGCTGCGCGCGCCGCCTCGCGGGTTCGACGTGGTCGCTGGTCGGGTCGGTCGCCGTCACGAATGCTCCACAAGATCAAGATCGGGCGCGGACACCACTGCGGGTACCTCGCGCGGCAGGTCGAACAGTTCCCGCAACGCCTCCGCGTAGGAGTCGCCGCCGGGTGCGCCGGCCAGCTGCTGGACGCGCACGGTCGGGGCGTGCAGCAGCTTGTCCACGACGCGGCGGACCGCCCCCTGCACCTGTTCCCACTCTCGACTGTCCAGGTCAGGCAGGCGGGTACGCAACCGGGCGAGCTCCGCGCCGACGACGGAGTCGGCGTGGGCGCGCAGCGCCACCACGGTCGGCGCGACCCGGTCGGCGCGGCGCCGGTCGAGGAATCCCGCGACCTCGGCCGCGACCAGCCCGCGGACCGCCTCGACGTCGTGCGCCACCTGCGCCCCGTCCAGGGCGACCCGCAGCGTCTCGATGTCGATGAGGCTGACCCCCGCCAGCTCACGCACGCCCGGGTCGATGTCGTGCGGGAGCGCGAGGTCGAGGAAGACCAGGGGTCGCCCACCGCGCCCGGCGAGGCCGGCGGCCGTCATCTCCTGGTCGACGACCAGGCCCGCGGCACCGGTGGAGGAGATCACCAGGTCCGCCAGCATGATCTCGTGCGGCAGGTCCGACAGGCTCACGACCCGCCCGCCGTGCAGCTGCGCGACCCGGTCCGCCCGGGCCGCCGTACGGTTGGCGATCACGATGTCGCTGGCTCCGGCACGCCGCGCCGTCTGCGCCGCCAGCGAGCCGACCGCGCCCGCGCCGATGAGCAGCACGCGGGCACCCGCCAGCGGCGGCTGCGCGGGCTGGGCGGGCTCGGTCAGGGGTGCGACCGGGGTCTCCGCCAGGACACCGAGACTCACCGCGGCCAGTTGGATGCCCACCGCTACGATGGACGCACCGGCGGCGTCGATCGACGTCTCGGAATGGGCCCGCTTACCGACCCGCAGCGCCGCCTGGAACAGGCCCGACAGCGCGGCACCACTGCCCCCGGCCTCCTGCGCGGCCCGGTACGCGCCACGTACCTGCCCGAGGATCTGGGACTCGCCCACCAGCATGGAGTCGAGCCCGCAGACGACGGAGAACAGGTGCCCGACCGCCCGCGCGTCGTGGTGGACGTAGAGGTGCGCGGCCAGGTCGGCGAGGTCGATGCCGCAGATCCGGCTCAGCTGGTCGGAGATGTCGGCGACGCCGCCGTGGAAGGTCTCGACCTCCGCGTAGAACTCGGTGCGGTTGCAGGTGGAGAGCACGACCGCCTCGTTCACGTGCGCGGCCGCCGTCAGATCGTGCAGGACCTTGGGGGTGTCCGCGGGCGAGACCGATGCCTGCTCCAGCAGGGAGGTCGGCGCCGTGCGGTGGTTGAGTCCGACGACCAGCAGGCTCATGCCCACTCCCCACCCGGACCACCCGAGGCACTCGGGCGGGCGGCGAACATCGGCGGCGCGGCCACCACACCGCGCGGCAGGACCGGCGGTGTCGGTTGCCCCGACCAGCCTGGTTGCCCCGGCCAGCCTGGTTGCCCCGACCAGCTCGGTCCGATCTCGTGCACGACCTGCGCCGGCCGTGCCTGTCCGGCTTGACGAGTCACCCGCACGACCCCATCCGTCTCGCTTGTCACCCTGTCCGGCCGGGAGTTCACCCCACGTGCCGCTGTCGTCGGGGGCGGATCGCCCAGCCGGTCGCGATCCGCGACGGGTGGCTCCGCCGTCGGCGTCGTCGCCAGCCCCGGACGCGGTTCGCCCACCGCCCCGGCCAACCTCCGCGGCCGCGCCCGCGCTCCGCTGTGGACCTCGAGGGCGCCACGGGCACTGACCGTCGTGGCGGAATCCGCGGCCTTGCCGGTCCGCACGGGCGGGGCGGGGCTGGACGACCCGTCGGCGGCGGATGCCGCCGGTCGTTTGCGCGCCTCGTGGAACGAAAGGATCTGCAGTTCCACGGCGAGGTCGACCTTACGCACGTCCACCCCTTCCGGCACCATCAGAACCGTGGGGGCGAAATTGAGAATGCTCGTGACCCCCACGGCCACCAGCCGGTCACACACCCGTTGTGCCGCAGCCGCCGGAGTGCAGATCACCCCGATCGTGACGGCACACTCGGCGATCACCTGCTCCAGCTCGTCGACGGGACGGACGACCACCTCGCCGACCCGCTCGCCGACCCGGTCGGGATCCGCGTCGACCAGAGCCACGATACGGAAACCCCGCGCATGAAACCCCCCGTAACCGGCGAGAGCATGGCCAAGATTGCCCACCCCGACCAGAAGGACGGAACGGTCCTCGGTGAGCCCGAGCCGCGTGGCGATGCAGTCCAGCAGGACATCCACCTCGTAGCCCACCCCACGGGTGCCGTAGGAACCCAGATAGGACAGGTCCTTGCGGACTTTCGCCGACGTCACCCCGGTGGCGGCGGCCAGCGTGTCGGACGACACAGTGTGCACGCCATGATCCGCCATGGTCGTCAGTACGCGGAGGTAGAGCGGGAGCCGGGCCACCGTCGCCTCCGGCACCGATGATCGGTTGGCCGCCGGTTCACTGCGCGCACGTCGCCTGATGACCGCTGGGCGACGCCGTGGCTGGCTCATCCGCGGCTCCGATCTGCGGGCACGCGTCCCTCGCTGCGAGGACGGGAGATCCCGTCAGAAGTCGCGGGCCCATCTTTCGTGGCCTTGCCGATCCTCGTCGAGGTGCGGCACCACAAGTCAGATGTCGTCGGGCAGTGTACGACTTCGTGAAGCGATTCACGAAGTGCACGAAAGTGCTCTGGACATGGATCAGGGACGGCCGCTGGGACGCATCGACCATCGGCCGCCGCCGACGAGGGCCTGGCGCAGCCGCTCCTGCTCCACCCGCCAGTAACCGTGCTCGCGGCCGTCGACCAGGGTGACCGGCACCCGGTCGCCGTACTCGTCGGCGAGCCGGACGTCGGAGTCGACGTCGACCTCGTGCCAGCCGACCCCCTCCTGCGCCGCGACGCGAATGATCGCGTCGCGGGCGGTGTCACACAGGTGGCAACCCACCCGGGTCAGGAGCGTGATGCGGGCCTCGCCGTCCGGTTCCGCGGAGCCTGGGCCGTCGGGTCTCATGCCCCCGATGGTAGGTCCAGGCCGTGCTTGGGAGGGCCGGTGCGGGGCGGCCGCGGGCGACCCGGATGCGATCCCCGACTGCCACCCGTACGCGGTACAGCTACACTCAGCTACCTGAGTCCTTGTCCACCGAGGCCTCGCGGCCGTCCTGGCGCGACCGAACCTCCGGAGTCCGGACTGTGACCGACTGCACGTTCACCAACGTCGCCGCCGGCCCTGCCAGTGCACGGCGAGGCCGGAACGTGCGACCGGCCCCTGCGCTGTCTCCCGCGACCGGCCGACCGGTCGGCCGGGTTGGCCGGGTTGGCCTGCCTGGCCTCGTCCGGCTCGGCCGCTGGCTGCTCGCCACCTCGGTGGCGTCGACGGGCGCGTCACCGCCCATCGACGCACCCGCGGAGCGCACCGCCGCCGATCCCACCGCCGCGATACCCGGCCCGGACCGCCCCGGCCGCAGCAGCGACAGCCCGGACGCCCCCAGCAGCTCGACCGCCCCGGCGGGCGGACCGGACCCGGCCGCGGAACCCGACCGGCACGAACCCGCCGACCAGCGTTGGGCGGCCCTGGTCGCCCGGGCCAGCCGGGGCGACAGCGATGCCTTCGGTGAGCTCTACGACCACTACGCCGATCGGGTGTTCCGCTACGCGCTCTACCGGGTGGGCGGTGATCCGGCGGCGGCCGAGGACGTCGTCAGCGAAACGTTCCTCCGGGCACTGCGGATGATTGGTGCCTTCACCTGGCAGGGCCGCGACATCGGCGCCTGGTTCATCACCATCGCCCGCAATCTGCTGGTTGACCAGGCCCGTTCCGCGCGGCGTCGCTTCGAGATCCCGACCGCGGACATCCTCGCCGCCGCCGACCGCGACCACCGGCACGTCACGCCCGGCCCCGAGGAGCTGATCGTCGCGGGCCTGACCCGCCAGGAACTGCTGGAAGCGATCCAACGCCTGGGGCCGGACCAGCGGGAGTGCATCGCGCTGCGGTTCCTCGAGGAGATGTCGGTGCGCGAGACCGCGCTGGCGATGGGCCGCAACGAGGGCGCCGTGCGGGCCCTGCAACTGCGCGCGGTACGCACGTTGGCGCGCTCCCTGCCCGCGCACAGATCGGCCTGAGTACCGATCCATCGGATCGGACTCGCGATCCGCGGAATTTTCCGGCGAATCACCGACCCGCCCTGCGCGTTGTTGTTGGCGGGAGCACCTTCGCGCCATCAGATCCCCGCCGGGAGCCGTCCGCAGACAGCATCGCGCCGTAGTCTGACGACACGTTGACGGGCGCAGGACCGCATGGAGATGACCGGATGAGGGTGCGACGCAAGGGTGCGGCCGAGATCAGGCAGGCGGCCGAGGCTGCGGCGATCGCCGCGCTGAAGGTCGCGGCGCAGGAAGTCCCTCGTCCACCGTTCGACGAGTCCACGGCCGCCTTCTTCGACGTCGACAACACGGTGATGGCCGGCGCGTCGATCTTCTACTTCGCCCGCGGTCTGGCCGCCCGGGACTTCTTCGACTCCCGCGATCTGCTCCGCTTCGGGCTGGCGCACCTGACCTACCGGCTGCGCGGGCAGGAGAACCCCGACGGCATCCAGGACGCCCGGGAGACCGCCCTCGCCTTCGTGGCCGGCCGTTCGGTCGCGGAGATCGTCCGCTACGGCGAGGAGATCTACGACGAGCGGATGGCGGAGCAGATCTACTCGGGCACCCACGCGCTCGCCCAGCAGCATCTGGACGCCGGCCAGCGGGTCTGGCTGGTGACCGCGACCCCGGTGGAACTCGCCTCGGTGATCGCTCGCCGCCTGAGCCTGACCGGTGCGCTGGGCACCGTCAGCGAGGTCCGCGACGGTTCCTACACCGGCAGGCTGGTCGGCGGGCTGCTGCACGGCCAGGCGAAAGCCGAGGCGGTGGCGGCCCTGGCCGAACGTGAGGGGCTGGATCTGTCCCGCTGCTGGGCGTACTCCGACTCGATCAACGACCTTCCGCTGCTCTCCCTGGTCGGCCATCCGGTCGCCATCAACCCGGACCCGGATCTCAAGGCGATCGCCCGGGAACGGGACTGGCCGGTCAAGGATTTCCGGACGGCCCGCAAGGCGGTCCGGATCGGCATTCCGGCGGCCGCCGGCGCGGGCGCGCTCGCCGGCGGTGTCGCGGCCGGGATGGCGCTGCGGCGGCGGGTCGTCAGCGCCTGATCCGCCCACGACCCACTGGCCGGCTGGCCCCTGTCAGAAGAAGACCGAACGGCGCTGCATCAGCAGGCTGTACAGCGTGTGCTGAATCGTCTCCCGGATACTGTCGGTGAGCTCGAAGACGAGCATCGGATCGTCAGCCGCCTCCGGCGGATGAACATCGGTGGCGACCGGCTCACCGAACTCGATGTACCACTTCGATGGCAACGGGACCAGACCGAACAACCCCAGCCAGGGGAAGGTCGGTGTGATCGGCAGATAGGGCAGTCCGAGCAGTCGGGCCAGTGACTTCGCGTTCCCGATCATCGGATAGATCTCCTCCGCGCCGACGACCGTGCACGGAATGATGGGCACGCCGGCCCGCAGCGCCGCCGAGACGAATCCGCCCCGGCCGAAACGCTGGAGGGTGTAGCGATCCCGGAAGGGCTTTCCCACCCCTTTGAACCCCTCCGGCCACACGCCCACGAGATGGCCCGCACCCAGCAGCCGCTCGGCGTCGGCCTGACAGGCCAGCGTGTTACCGATCTTGCGGGCGAAGGGCGCCAGGAACGGCACCGCGAACACGAGATCCGCCGCCAGCATCCGCAGGTTGCGGTGGGCGGGATGGTGGTCGAGGATCGCCATCGCCATCATCAGGGCGTCCACGGGCAGGGTGCCGGAGTGGTTGGCGACCACCAGGGCACCACCGGTGTCGGGAATGTTCTCCAGACCCCGGGTCTCGACGCGGAAGTAGTCGCGGTAGATCGGGCGCAGCAGCGGAGCGAGCACGTGCTCGGTCAGATCGGCATCGAAGCCATGCTCGTCGATGACGTAGTCGCCGGTGATCCGGCGGCGCAGAAAGGCGAGCACGCCCGCCAACGCCGACTCGAGGTCACCGGTGCCCGCGCCGGGTCGCTCGGCGTCGTCCGCCGGCCGGTCGGCATCGTCGGCCGTCCGGTCGGCGTCGCCGACCGCGGGCCGCGGGCCCATCTCGGTGACCGTGGCTGGCGGATCGGCCGACGCGGGGCCGTCCAGCGTCCTGCGGCGGGCTCGAGGTGCCCGCGCTACCTCACCGGTCGCACCGGTCCGGCCACGCGACGGTGTTTCCGCGGCCGTGCGGGAGGCCGCGGGGGTCCGGTTCGCATCCCGCGGGCCGGCGGCGTCCGGGCCGACACCGCGCAGGGGGGACTCGCCACCGTCGTCGGCGTCGGGGGTGGCACGTGCCGCGGCGGGAGCGGTCGGCTTGGTCGCGGCGGTCGGGGTGGTCGAACGGCGCTGTGCCGGCTGGGTGGTGCCATGCGCGGTGGTGCCACGCGCGCGGGTCCGGTCACGGCGGGTGGCACCGGGCCTCGCGCCCTCCTGGTCCGGATGTCGGTCACCGTTGAGTTGGATGATCTTCGCCTCGCCCTGTGTGGGCTCGGGTACGTCACCGTCGGACATGAACGCCGCCGCCTTCCCTGGCTTCCCGCCGGGCATGGCGGAACGTCGCGAACCGGGCCGTCATCGCGCCGAACCCGCCAGCCGTCGCCGGTTCAGCGAACCGAGCAGACCATGTTCGACGCGGGAGACCAGCTCGTGATCGATGGTGAATCGAAGGTCCCGGTACCGCACGAACGCGTCGAAGGTCTCCACCGTCGAATACCGCGGGCGGTAGCCGAAAACCCCGATCAGCCGACTCGTGTCCACCGCCCGCCCATGCGTGAGCAGATCGAGCTGCTCCGCGGAGTAATCGATGATCCGTAGTCGGCGGGCGAGCCCCCCGAGCAGTTCGATGGCCGGGAAGGGAGCGGGAACACTCGGCCGGCCGGCCCGTCGAATCGCCTGCGACAGCAGCATCACGCCATCCCCCGCGACGTTGAAGGTACCCGCGTGGTGGCCGCGCGCGGCGCGCAGCAGCACCGCGAGCGCGTCGGTGGAGTGCAGCAACTGGATGCGCGGGTCGAAGCCCAGCACCGTCGGCACCACCGGAAGATCCAGGTAGAGTGCCAGCGCGTTGTCGGAGTGCGGGCCGAGGATGTTGGTGAACCGCAGCACGGTGACCGCGATGTCGGGCCGGCGCCGGCTGAATCCGCGCACGTAGCCCTCGACCTCGACGGCATCCTTCGCATAGCCGGCCACGGGCAGCGCACGTGGCTGTGTGTCCTCGGTGAACAGCGCGGGATCACGCGCGGAGGAACCGTAGATCGCGGTGGTGGACTTCACCACGAGCCTGGTGACCGTGGTCGATTTCTGGCACGCGGCGAGCAGCTGCATCGTGCCGATCACGTTCGTCTCCTTCATCGCGGCTCGACCGCCGGCTCCCAGCGGCGTCGCGATGACGTTGAGATGCAGCACCGTGTCAATACCGGTCGCGGAGATCACCTTGGCGATCAGCGGATGGCGGATATCGGCACGAACGAAATGAGTACGGCCGAGATCGGCCGTGGGAACGGTGGTGTCAACACCGATCACCGATTCGATCTCGGGATCGGCTGCCAGCACGGAGGCGACCTCGGCGCCCAGCGGACGGGCGACACCGGTCACCAGAACCCGGCGTGGTCTCATCGCAGTCTCCCCGGAACGGCCCGGCCCCGACGCGGTGACGTGCCACGCCACGGCTGATCGCGAGATGCCCCCGCAGACCACCAGCCACCCGTCCACCATCCACCGGGTGCTCGTGGCTGCGCCATCGTCCTCGTCATCGTACGCGCACACACGCCGCATTCACTGCGCAGCGTAAGGATGCGGCGGCGCGTTAGCTACTCTGAGTAGCCATTTCGCGGTGGTGGGCGGCCGCCGGGTCAGACGGACAGGGGCAGATCCCGGACTATCTGAAAGGGAGACGTCTCGCGGGGCAGTTGGCTGACGACGACGGCGTCCTCCCGGCGCAGCCGCAGCGCGTCGCTGGCACGCCCGCAGTTGACCGCGATCATCAGACGGCGCAGCGCGTCCTCGCAGATCGTCACGCCACCCCGGGGCACCTCGCCGTAGGTGTGGGTGAAGGTCAGCCGCATGGCCCGACTGCCGGTGCGGACCTGCACGGGATCGCCGAGCAGGATGCCGGCGGCCTCGAGGTCGTTACGCGTCATGTTCAGCGACAGGTTGCCGAAGTGGTCGATCGAGACGACCTCGCCGTGCACATGGTCGTCGTCGACGACGCAGCTGCGGGGCCGGAACTGGATGAGGCTGGCCGCGTCGAGGGGCGGGCCGACCTGGGCCAGGTCGAGGCCCCCGGCGATCCGGGCGGCGACCGGCGCGTAGACGTCACGCCCGCGAAAGACCGCGGTCGGCAGCGGCAGCCACAGTTCC
The DNA here is from genome assembly GCF_023242945.1 of Frankia umida. Classification (NCBI taxonomy): domain Bacteria; kingdom Bacillati; phylum Actinomycetota; class Actinomycetes; order Frankiales; family Frankiaceae; genus Frankia; species Frankia umida. The sequence continues at coordinate 176,929 of NZ_JALKFT010000002.1, read as the reverse complement.
CGGTTGGCGATCTCGCGAACCTCGACGATCCCGCCGCGGGCCTCCCAGGCCAGCGAGGCGACGCCGTTGTCCGGGCAGACGAACACCGAGCCGTCGGCGGCACGAACCGCGATTCCCCGGGTGTACCCGTCCGCGTCGAGGCGCTCGACAACGACGAGATGGATGCCGATCGGCAGGTAGCCCACCGCATCGGCCAAGGTTATGGCGGCATGACCGACGTCCTGCGGTGCGATCCCATGACAGAGATCAAGCACGCGGGCCGACGGGGCATGCCTGGCGATCACACCGTGACAGACGCCGACAGAGGCGTCGTCCACACCGTAGTCGGACAGGAAACTGATCCACGAACTCGCCATCTCACTCCCCTGCCTGCGTCAGCACGCGGCAACGCCACCTTGTGACGCCAGCCTGCCACACCGCAATCGTCAGAGCACGTAGAGCGATATGCCGTGCTTCCCTGAGGTACATGACAGGGTGCTGGTGGCGGGCCGGTGACCAGGCAGGCGCCCGTGCTGGACGCGGTCAGCCGGATCGTCCGACGGACGGGCTCGGACGAGCGGAGTCACAGGAGCGAGACGGCGGGGCCGTGCCTACTTCTTGTTACGACGCTGGACGCGCGTGCGCTTGAGCAGTTTGCGGTGCTTCTTCTTGGCCATCCGCTTACGACGCTTCTTGATGACTGAGCCCACGTACCCGACCGATCTATGTTGAGGAGGTTACCGAGCGAGCCTACCCGCCTCGGCGGGCAAACACGGGAGCCCGGTGCTCCGGGCTGCCAGCGACGACGCTGGTCGGCTAGGTCTGGCCGAGTTCGCGGGAGCGGTCGCTGGCGGCCAGGCAGGCGTCCATCAGCGCCGCGCGCACCGCCGCGCGATCCAGGTGATGGAGCGCGGCGATGGTCGTACCGGCCGGCGAGGTCACCGCCTCACGCAGCAACGCGGGGTTCTCGCCGGTCTCGGCCAGCATCCGCGCGGAGCCGGTCGCGGTCTGGGTGACGAGCTGCGTCGCCAGCGCCCGCGGCAGCCCGAGCCGCACCCCGGCCTCGACCAGAGCCTCGACCACGTAGAAGAAGTAGGCCGGCCCGCTGCCCGACAACGCGGTCACCGCGTCAAGGCTCGCCTCGCTCACCCGGACGACCTGACCGACCGGCTCGAGCAGCGCCTCGGCCGCGGCCAGATGCCTGTCCCCAGCGTGCTGACCGGCGCAGATCGCCGACATCGCCGCCCCGACCAGCAGCGGCGTGTTGGTCATGACCCGGATGACCGGCGGCTTCGACGGCAGGTGCCCCTCGATCGCCGCGGTCGTCACCCCGGCCGCCAGCGACACGACCAGCGTGTCGGCGGCCACCACGGGGGCGACCTCGGTGAGCGCGGCGGCGACGTCCTGCGGCTTGACCACGACCAGCAGGACGTCCGCCCGCTGCGCGACGACCGTCGGCGGATGAACCTCCACCCCGTGCTGACCCGCGATCTCGGCCGCCCGGGCCGCGTCCTTCTCCGCCACGACGACGTCCTCGGCGGCGTGCCCGGAGGCGAGCAGGCCGGCGAGCACCGCGCTCCCGAGCCTGCCCGCCCCCATGACCCCGATGACCATGAACGTCCCTTTCCTCAGCCCTTGATCCAGCGTGTCCAGTTCGTCCAGCTTGCCGGCCAGGAGAGTATGGCCCACCCGGACGTACCCCCGCAGCCGACCGCCCCCCACCCACGCCCGGCCACCGCCGGACCCGCGGGTCAGCCCGCCAGGGGCCGACGCGAGACGCCGCGCGATGAGTGCCAGGGGTCCTCCACGCGTGCGGGAACGCCCGTCTCGCGGGGTGCGACGATCAGCTCACCGGGGTACACCTCGTCCACGTACGCCGGATCGGCGGGCAGCCGACTCGGACCGGTCACCGGATCCCAGCCGGCCACCGACCACCGATGATCATATGCCGGCGGGGCGGGCGGACCGGGGACGGCGCCCACCGGATCCACCGGGACATCGGCGTAGCGGACGTCGCCGTGGGTATCCATCCCCCGGGCGGCGTGGCTCGCGTACCCGACGGGGACACGCGCATAGCCCTCATCCACCCAGACGTCGTCGGTCTCCGGTTCGCTGGACCACGGGTATCCCAGCTCGGATGACCGCGTCGGGCTGCCGCGCCGGAGGGCGAGGGTGTCCTCACCGGCGCGGACCATGCCCGCCCGGGGGCTCGGGCGGCCCTCGTCCGCGGACTCCCACCGCCAGCGCAGCCCGGCGGTGTCCTCCACCCGCCGCTCGGCGGGATGCGCGAACCGCTCCGCCACGGCGACGGCCGCCCGTCGCGGGCCACGCGGGGTGTCCGCCCACCCCGGACGCATCCGCTGCGCCGGGCGCTCGATCAGACGATGGGAGAAGTAGGCGACGAACGTGCTGGCCGCCGCCGCGCAGACGACTGCCGGCCACAGGCCGATCCGGGGCACCAGCTGTCCGTTGGCCGCCGAGATCACCGGGTAGTGCCACAGGTAGACGCTGAAGGTCATCTTGCCGAGGGACGCCATCCGCGGCCGGCCGAGCAGCCGCACCCAGGCGGCATCCCGGCGAAGGTCGGCGCTGAGCACGACGATCGCGGCCAGCAGCGCGCTCGGCAGGTAGGCGGCGCGGTCGAGCCAGTTCGCGGCGTGGACGTTCTTGTTCGGGCCGAGGAAGGCGAACAGGACCAGCCCGATCGCGGCGGCGAGCCCCAGCGCCGCGATGCGTCGTCCCGCCGGCCACCGTCGTACGACGGCCGCGGTGGCACCAGTGGTGCTGTCGCTACCGGTCCGAGGTCGCGAGGCGTGTCGCCGATGGCCCTGAGCCCTCGCCGCCGACCAGGTCGACGCGACGCGACGTCCGGACGGCCCGGGTGGCGTGGACGGCAGCGGCAGCGGCAGCGGTGGCGTGGGCGGCACGGGCGGAGCGAGGTCCTCGGCCCGGGACAGGGCGCGCAGGCGGGTGTCGCGCCACACCGCGAGCAGGCATCCGATCAGCAGCGGGGCGACATGCGTGTCGAGAGCGAGGTAGACGCGGGTGTGCGGCGCACCGTCGCCTGCCAGGACGTAGGTCCAGCCGGCCAGCATCAGGACCAGGCCGAGCAGGATCAGCCCGAGGTGCCGGCGCAGCCGCGCGGACCGGCGCACCAGCACGAACATCACCGGCCACAGCAGGTAGAACTGCTCCTCCAGGGAGAGCGACCAGACGTGGGCGAGCCAACGTCCACCCGCCTCCGGGTGCGCGACCTTGTACCAGTTGTTCACATTGAAGAAGGCCGATGTCGCACTGCCGACGAAATCGTCACGGAACGCGGTGTCGTCCCATTTGAACAGCGCCGTGACCAGAAGCCCCACGAACAGGTAGACCCACATCGCCGGCATGAGCCGGAAGGCTCGCCGGACCAGGAACCGACCGATCGAGACGGTTCCGGTCCGATGATGTTCGGCCAGCAGCAGCGCCGTGATCAGAAATCCGCTGAGCACGAAGAAGACATCGACCGCGACGTTGCTCGCTCGAATCGCACCCATGTGACCGGCGAGGATCACATAGATACAGATCACCCGTATACCGTCCAGAGCCGGATGGTAGGCGAACTTCGCCGCGGCCTGGGCTGCCTGGGCGGCCTGTCCCGTCTGTCTTGCATCGGCCCGATGGCCCGCCGATCCGCCGGCGGGTCGGCGGTGCGACGGAACCGTCACCTGTGGTTTTGACTTGGTAGCACCCCGCACTAGGGCCGTCGCCTCCTCGATCAGCGCGCCGACGGGCGGCACCCTGCGTCCGGGGTGGGCATACGACGGCGGGATGAGCCGTGCACTGTCATCCCCACCGGAGGCGGCGCGGCGGCGAGGCCCTGCGGCCAGACCATCCACGCACTGCACCGGCGAAGTACGACTCCACCCCGCGATCGCGGCCAAGACTAACGGATCGAAGCACGAGAGAGAAACCGACGATGAATCACACGACTCGATTCGACGTGACGTATTCGATTCATTACAAACAAGCACACATCCAAAGCAAAACGGGACCACTATCGGGGTGCTCGAAGGTCGTCCCGCGTTACATCTGGAGATAGCCGAGCGGGGGTACCCGAACAGCTACCCTCCGGGCGGCTCGTACTACTCGGCGAGCGTCGACGACCCGGGTTGCGCCGGGACGCGGGCAATCACCAACAGGGTACGGAAGGGCTCGACGACGATCCCGTCCGGAAAGGCGCGCAGGACGCTGTCGCGCTCGGCCTCGAGATACTCGCCGAGGTCGGCGCCGATGGCTGCCACATAGGACTTCGAGCGCTGCCAGGTCAGGTAGTCCTCGAGGGCGATCCGCCGCTGCCACCGCCCGGTGAGGGTGACGACCTCCTCGAAGTGGCCCGTCCAGCGCAGTTCGTCGGCGTAGGGGCGGGTGCGGTAGTCGCGCCGGTAGCCGGGGCTCATCCGCTCGAGTCGATCCTGCTGACGTTGCCACCAGCGGGCATCCGACGCGTCGACGTCGTTCCACCAGACGGCGAGCACGCCACCGCCCCGCAGCACCCGGGCGGCCTCCGCGGCGGCGACCGGCACATCGACCCAGTGCCAGGCCTGGGCGTAACAGACGAGGTCGACCGCGTCGGCGCGCAGCGGCAGCGCCTCACCGTCCCCACGCACCGCGGGGAGCCCGGGAGTGGCGGCGAGCAGCCGGGCAAGCATGTCCGGCCCGGGTTCGACCGGCAGGACCCGCGCGCCGCGCCGCAGCAGCAGCCGGGTGGCGATGCCCGTACCGGCCCCGACGTCGACGACATCCGCGCCGGCCAGGGGTCGTCCAAGAATCCGCTCGATGTCGAGCAGGATCTGCTCCGGGTAACCGGGGCGTGTCGCCGCGTACGCGTCCGCCAGCGCGTCGAAGATCGAGCCGGTGGCGGTACGGGCACCGGTCACGGCCTGATTGTGCCGAGGGCTTCGGCCGCTGTCAGCCCCCACCGGGTCGCGAACCACCTGGCCGGACGGTCATCACGACCGAACGCCGGGAGTGTTGGCGGTGCCGCTGTCGGTGCCGGTGGCGGTGGTGTTCGCGGCGCTGGCGAGTGCGGGGGCGGCGAAATGCAGGCGGGTGAAGGCCAGCGCCTCGGCCAGGTCGGCCTCGCGCTGCACCCGGGATTCGGCCCGCCGGGTGTTGATCTCGACCACGATCGTGCCGTCGAATCCGCTGGTCGCGAGTTGTTCCAGCAGTTCGGCGCAGGGCTGGGTGCCCCGTCCCGGGACGAGATGCTCGTCCTTGGCCGAGCCCATACCGTCGGCCATATGCACGTGGACGAGCCGTTCCCCGAGCTCACCGGCCATGGCCATGGCATCGGAACGGGACACGCTGGTGTGGGAGAGGTCGAGGGTGACATGGGCGTAGTCGTCGTCCACCGGCGACCAGTCGGGTGCGTAGGCCGAGACCTCCCGACCGCGGGCGCGCAGCGGAAACATGTTCTCCACCGCGAACCGGACGTCGGTCTCCCCCGCCATCCGCTCGATGCCGGTGATGAACTCACGCGCGTAGTCGCGCTGCCAGCGAAACGGTGGGTGGACGACGACCGTCCCGGCGCCGAGCGTCTCGGCGACGCTGCGGGCGCGCACCAGCTTGGCCCACGGATCGGTGCCCCAGACCCGCTGGGTCAGCAGCAGGCACGGCGCGTGGATCGCCAGGATCGGTATCCCGTGGTAGTCGACCAGGCGACGCAGCGCCTGCGGATCCTGGCTGACCGGATCCGTCCAGACCATGATCTCGACACCGTCGTAGCCGAGCCGGGCGGCCATCTCGAACGCGGACGCCGTCGACTCGGGATAGGTGGACGCGGTGGACAGCGCCACCCGCGCCGCCGGCACCCGCAGCGCCGAGCCGCTCTCGCGCTGCGCCGTCACGATGGCCGGACGACCAGCCCGCCCAGCCGAGGCGACCGGAGCCGAGCGGACCGGGGTCGAGGGAGCCGGGGTCGAGGGGACCGGAGCCGAGGGGCGTGGAGCCGAGGGGCGTGGAGCCGAGGGGCGTGGAGCCGAGGGTGGTGGGGTCGAGTCCGGCGCGCAGGAGTCGGCTGGAACCGGCCATCGGGAGACGGCCGAGTCGGCCGACGGGGGCTCGGGCAGCGGCACCTGGGACGGGGGCGGGCCGGCGGCATCCGACCGGGCCGCATCGGCCGGTCGTGTGCTCGGACGCCTCGCCCGCAATCCATCTCCCTGCCGTAGAAGCCGGCGGCCGGAGCTGCCGGGTGCCTTCCTCGTCCAGGCTAGGCCATCGCCGCGGGTTCGCCCATGCCGCGGCTCGTCCACCGACAGTACATAGCCTGATATCGCACGTGACAGCGGCCACATCCGATCATCATCGCATCCCGGCGGATCCCCCACAACCCGAAAAGTACTTTTTTCCCCTTATGGGCGGATGCTGTCAGCCGGAGTTGAGCCAGTCGAGCCGGCGCAGGATGACTCCCTCCCGCAACGCCCAGGGGCAGATCTCCGCCTCCTCGACGCTGAACAGATCGAGCGCCTCCGCGGCCACGATCGCGCCCGCGACCAGTTGCCCGGCCCGGCTCGCCGAGACCCCGGCGAGCGCCGCCCGTTCCTCGACGGTCATCCGGGTGATCTTCGCGACGACGTCCGCGAGGTCGTCACGACGCAGCACCCGGCGGGTGTAGGGGCCGCGGCTGTACGGTTCGGCGCCGGCGATCCGGGCCAGCGAACGGAAGGTCTTCGACGTCGCCACCACCCGGGTGTGCTCGCCGAGGTGGTAGATCGTGCCGACGACCGGAGCGATCTGCGCCCGCACGTAGCGCCGCAGTTCCGCGAGGTCGGCACGTCGGGGCGGGTCGTTGTCCGCGCCGGCCAGCCAGTCGCGGGTGAGCCGGCTCGCGCCCAGCGGCAGCGAGGCGACGACCTCGGGATCCTCGTGCATGCCGGCGCCGATCTCCAGCGAGCCACCACCGATGTCCAGGGCCAGCAGCCGCCCGGCGCTCCAGCCGAACCAGCGCCGCGCCGCGAGGAAGGTGAGTCGGGCCTCCTCCTCACCCGAGAGCATGCCGATCCCGACCCCGGTCGCCGCCCGGACCCGGGCGAGAACCTGATCGCCGTTGCTCGCGTCGCGCAGCGCCGACGTCGCGAACGCCGCGAGGTCCTGCACCCCGAGCGCCTCGGCCTGCTCCCGCATGTCCCGCACGCACGCGGTGAGCGCCTGTTCCCCCTCGGTACCGAGGGAGCCGTCGGCCTCTAGCAGTTCGACGAGGCGCAGCGGCACCCGGACGCTGGCCGCCGGCTGTGGCTGCCCGCCACGGTGGGCGTCCACGACCAGCAGGTGCACCGTGTTCGACCCGATGTCGATCACGCCCATCCGCATCGGGCCGGGATGCGGCCCGGCCGGCAGCGGCCCAACACCGATGCCCGCCCGTGGGCGCCCGGCGCCCGCGGGCCGCACCGGGACGGCATCCCCGGCGAGCACCACCGCCCCGGCCAGCACGACCGACCCACCCGGTGGCACCGACCCACCGGATGTCGCCGGACCCGGCGCGGAACCGTCCGACGCGGCGGGGTCGGAACCCGACGCGGCCGGCGAACCCGCGGGCACCTGGCCCACGGGGTCGCCCAGCCCGGTCAGCTCGACCGCTGCGACCAGTCCCGCTCCCGCCGACTCCACCGGATCGGCCGGCTCGGCCGCGTCCGCGGGCCCGGCCGTGGCCACCGTGGTGGGACGGTCCGACTCGCCGACCCTCGACCGCGCGGCCGCACGATGCGACCCGAGCGGGAACCAGCCCGCCGGACGAACGCCTCCGAGCACCCGAACACCGCCCCTCCGCCGGACCGGCCAGCGGTCACGGCTCGAACTTGTAGCCCAGGCCCCGCACCGTCACGAGGTGACGCGGGTTCCCGGGTTCGCGCTCAATCTTCGTCCGAAGCCTCTTGACATGTACGTCCAGGGTCTTGGTGTCACCCACGTAGTCGGACCCCCACACCCTGTCGATCAGCTGCCCCCGCGTGAGTACCCTCCCGGCGTTACGCAGGAACATCTCCAGCAGCTCGAACTCCTTCAGCGGCAGGGTCACCATCGCGCCCTCGACCGTGACGACATGGCGTTCGACGTCCATCCGCACCGGCCCGGCCTCGAGCGTCGTGTCCGAGACCTCCTCCGTCTCCGAGCGGCGACGCAGCACCGCTCGAATCCGCGCGACGAGTTCGCGCGACGAGAACGGCTTGGTGACGTAGTCGTCCGCGCCCAGTTCCAGGCCGAGCACCTTGTCGATCTCGCTGTCGCGCGCGGTGAGCATGATGATCGGCACACTCGAACGGGTCCGCAGGGTGCGGCACACCTCGGTGCCGGACAGCCCCGGCAGCATGAGGTCGAGCAGGACCAGGTCAGCGCCGCGGCGATCGAACTCCGCCAGGGCGCTGGGACCATCGGCCACGACGCCCACCTCGAAACCCTCCCGTTCCAACATGAACGACAACGCGTCGGAGAACGACTCCTCGTCCTCCACTACCAGCAGCCGGGTCACCCGATCGCTCCCCATGTCCCGTCCGACGGACCGGCCGACCCGGACCGCTTCCCGCGTTCCCCCCGGAACTCAGCATCATGATCGCCCCGGGCCTGATCGCCGTCGACCTCGGTGGCACCCTCGTCCCGGACGGACGCCTCCCAGCCCGGCACATCCTGGACGGACGCGGCCAGGATCTCCCGCGCGTCGAGGATGTCACCGGGGTCCGACACGTCCGGGTCGTCGGAGCTGGCACGGCCGTCGGCGATACCGGGGACGACGAGCACGGGGACGGCGATCCCGGCGGAGGGCGTCGCGGTCGCCGCGGCGTTGGCGAACAGGGGCAGGCGGATGGTGAAGGTCGAGCCGGCCCCCTCGGAGCTCCAGACGGTGACGGTTCCACCGTGGTTGGTCGCGATGTGCTTGACGATGGCCAGGCCCAGGCCGGTGCCGCCGGTGGCCCGGGAGCGGGCGGGGTCGGCCCGGTAGAAGCGCTCGAACACGCGCTCGAGGTCCTTCTCCGCGATGCCGATGCCCTCGTCGGCCACCGAGATCTCGACCGTCGTCCCGCTGCGGCGCACACCGAGCACGATGCGGGTGCCCCGCGGCGAGTAGCTGATCGCGTTCTCCAGCAGGTTCGCGACCGCGGTGACCAGCTGCCCCTCGTCGCCGAGCACCTGCAGCGCACCGTCCCCGATCACCGCGAGGGAGATCTCCTGGGCCTGGGCGTGCAGTCGGTTGCGGTCGACCGCCTCGGTGAGCAGCTCGCCGGTGAGCAGGGGGCGCAGGTCGGGCAGCGGCTCGGCGCCCTGGAGCCGGGAGAGGTCGATGATCTCCTGCACCAGCCGGGCCAGCCGGTCGGACTCCCGGGTCATCCGCGAGGCGAACCGGCGCACGGCCACCGGGTCCTCGCTGGCCGCGGCGACCGCCTCGGCGAGCACGTGCAGCGCGCCGACGGGCGTCTTGAGTTCGTGGCTGACGTTGGCGACGAAGTCGCGCCGCACCGCCTCGACCCGACGTGACTCGGTGATGTCATCGAGGATGACGGCAACATGACCAGTCGAGTCCAGCAGGCGTGCGCGGGTACGCACGGCGAGCGCCTCCTGGTCGGGACGCGGCCGGGTCAGCGGCGGTTCGGGCACCGGCGGCAGGTCGATCTGACGTTCGTGGTCGCGTCCGGCCAGGCGGGTGGAACGCACCAGATCGGCGAGTTCGGCGACGGCGATCTCGTAGTCGCGGACCACACCCATCCTGCGGGCGACCGTGTTGACCAGCACCGCCCGATCGGTCGCGTCGAGCACGACCAGCCCGGTCGGCAGCCCGGAGATCACTCGACGGATGAGCTTCGGGGGCAGGAGCACACCGTCGAGCGCGCCCCCACCTGGTTCGGCGTGCGCCGGTGTGCGGCCGGGTACCAGCGTCATCGTCCATCCTCGGGACATCCGTCCGCCGAAGCGGGACGGTCAGCACAGACAGGCGACTTCACGCGAAGCGCACGGCATGTCACGGCATCCACCGACCTGTCACCCACTCGCCGCATGCTAGGTGCCGCCATGCCACCTGGGCATCGCTGTGCGGTCCTCCAACGCCGATCGTCGCCCGTTGTTCATCGGACCTATCGTCGACGTTCACCGAACCGCGAGAGCTGCACCGCATCGTCAAGGTTCGGCGTGTCCTACCCGCGCCGCCGCTGTGATCTCATGAATCCACACGCCTTCGCCTGTCGATCCCGCCTCGTCCACTCTGGTCCGTGAACCGCCCGGCGAAGGCCGTTGCGCGAAGACCCGTTCCGCGAAGATCCACCGCGTGCAGACCACCCAGCGAAGCCCCACCCAACGAAGACAAGGAGCCGTCCGTGCGGGACGCCTTCACCGACGAACTTGACAGCATCGACCAGTCCCTGATCGAAATGACCAACCTGGTCGCCTCGGCCATGGCGCGGGCGACGACCGCGCTGCTGGACGCCGATCTGCAGCTCGCCGAGAACGTGATCAGCGGCGACGAGACCGTCGACCTGTTGCGCAACGAGATCGAGGAGCGCGCGTTCGACGTGATGGCCCGGCAGGCCCCGGTCGCGACCGACCTGCGCATCATGGTCACCACGCTGCGGATCGTCGCCGACCTCGAGCGGATGGGTGACCTCGCGCTGCACGTGGCGAAGGTCGCGCGCCGCCGCTACCCAGGGCGGGCCGTCCCACCGGAGCTGCGCGGGACGCTGCTGGAGATGGGCCAGGTCGCCCAGCGCATCGTGGCCAAGGCCGGCTCCGTCATCGCCAGCCGCGACACCGACCTGGCCAAGCAGCTCGAGGCCGACGACGACACGATGGACGGGCTGCACCGCACCCTGTTCCACGTGCTGATCGAGAAGCCCTGGCCGCACGGCATGGAAGCGGCGATCGACATCACGCTGTGCGGCCGCTACTACGAGCGGTACGCCGACCACGCGGTGTCCGTCGCACGTCGGGTGATCTACCTGGTCACCGGGGAGATCGCGTCGGCGTGACCGGCGAGGCCGGTCCGGCCGGCGGCGGCGTGCCCAGGCCCGCGACCACGCGCGGGCCTGGTGGACGACCTGTCGGGTCGGCACGCCGGCGGCTCCGTTACGGCTTCGCTGTCACTTCTTCGAGCCCTGCGCGGCGACGGCCGCCGCCGCGCTCGCCGCGGCGTCCGGGTCCAGATACCCGGAGCTGATGACACCAAGGTCGTCATCGAGTTCGTACCGCAGCGGGATGCCGGTCGGGATGTTCAGCCCGGCGATGTCGGTGTCGCTGATCCCGTCCAGGTGCTTCACCAGCGCCCGCAGCGAGTTGCCGTGCGCGGCGACCAGCACGGTGCGGCCGGCCCGCAGGTCCGGCACGATCGCGTCGTACCAGTAGGGCAGCATCCGGGCGACCACGTCGGCCAGGCACTCGGTGCGTGGGATCAGGTCGGGGGCGAGATCGGCGTAACGCTCGTCGATCCCGCTGGCCTGGTCCACTCCGATCTCCGGCGGGGGCGTGTCGTAGGAACGGCGCCAGAGCTGGAACTGCTCGGCGCCGAACTTCTCCAGGGTCTCGGCCTTGTTCAGCCCCTGAAGGCCACCGTAGTGACGTTCGTTGAGCCGCCAGTGGCGACGGACCGGAATCCAGGTTCGGCCGGCGGCGTCCAGGGCCAGCCACGCGGTGCGAATCGCCCTGGTCAGCACGGACGTGTGCACCACGTCCGGCAGCACACCGGCTTCCAGCAGCAGCTCACCGCCGCGGGCGGCCTCCTTGACACCCTTGTCGGACAGGTCGACGTCCACCCAGCCGGTGAACAGGTTCTCACGGTTCCAGTTGCTCTCACCGTGGCGGAGCAGGACGAGAGTCGGCATACCCGAGATCCTGCCCGTCCGCCCCGGCTCTCGGCCAGCATTGCCGCCATGACAACGGCCCGGTGCCGGCGGCGGTCCCGTCGTGGCCGGTCACCGACGGCCCGTTCGCCCGCGGATGCCCGCGGGCGCCCCACCGAAGAGGCACCTGGCCGAGAACCACGCCGGAACGCAAGCGACCCCCGGGCGTTTCCCCGCCCGCGCCGAGGCGCGGAGCGAGGACCGTCGGGACTTGTCGACGGCGCCCGGGGGTCGGGTGATCTGCCTGGTACTCGCCGGTGCCGGTGCCCGTGGGCTACGGCCAGAGGTGAGGACCACGAGACCGGCTAGCGGACAGTCACCTCACGAGTCCTATGAGCATACAAAGCGTGGACCACCTCCCTTCTCGTGTACCGAGGACGCTACGCGGCCCGGGGGGCCCCTCGCAACGCCTTTTTCGCCGGGGCGACTGGGACGCTCACGACACCCTGGGACGGGAACAAACGAGCGCCATCCGCGACCCCGCGAGGACTGCCAGCTCAGCCCCCGGCCCCGGCCCACACCCGGATGACACCCGGCTGGCGGGGACACCGCGGTGCCCGCCCGTCCGGTGATCGCGACCGGGCTGATTCCGTCCGGCGACCTAGACTCGGTCCATGAGCGCCGAACCCGAGCCGGGCCCGACCGAGTCGACCGCAGCCACGGGGGCGGCGTCCCCGCTGCTCGGGTTGCCCGGTGCCGTCGCCGGCCAGGGCCTCGACGGTCCGGTGGCCGCGCACTACGGTGATCCGCTGCGCGAGCAGCGCACCGCGGCCACCGGTGCGGTCCTCGTCGACCGTTCCCATCGCGGTGTCGTGCGGGTCGGCGGGCCGGATCGGCTGAGCTGGCTGCACAGCATCACCTCGCAGCACCTGTCCGGTCTGGGCGAGCTGCGGGGCAGCGAGGCGCTGGTGCTCTCCCCGCAGGGGCACGTCGAGCACCACCTCGTGCTCGCCGATGACGGTTCGGCCACCTGGATCGATGTCGAGCCGGGCACCGCCGCCGGGCTGATGCGCTATCTGGAGTCGATGCGTTTCATGCTGCGGGTCGAACCGGAGGATGTCACCGCCGGCTGGGCCGTCCTGAGTGTGCTCGGGCCGCAGGCGTCCCGGGTGGTCGCCGCCGCCCTGTCCGCGGAGGGCGACGCGGCCCAGGGAGCCGACCTCGGTCTGCCCGACCCGTTGTCCCCGGAGCCGACCGGCGCCCCCACGGTGGGTCCGTATCCGGTCATCCGCATGGCCGGGGGCGTCCTGGTGCGGCGGCTGCCACACGGTCTGGACCTGCTTGTCGAACGGTCGGCGCTGGCCCGGACGGCGCAGCGGCTGCGCGACGCCGGTGCGGTGCCCGCGGGGCTCGCGGCGTTCGAGGCGGAGCGGATCGCCGCCCGTCGCCCCAGACTTGGCCGGGAGACCGACCATCGCACGATCCCGCACGAGGTGGACTGGCTGACCACCGCCGTCCACCTGGACAAGGGGTGTTACCGGGGCCAGGAGACCGTCGCCCGCGTGCACAATCTGGGTCGTCCACCGCGCCGGCTTGTTCTCCTGCACCTGGACGGAATGGTGGCCGCGGCCGGTTCGCCGGTGACGGCCGCGGGCCGGGAGATCGGCTTCGTCGGGACCTCCGAGATGCACGCGGAACTGGGGCCGATCGCCCTGGCGATCGTGAAGCGCTCCGTCGCCGGGGACACCGCCCTCGTCGTCACCGATCCGGACGGCGCGCCCATCGCCGCCGCGATCGACCCCGACAGCGACGAGTCCCCCGCCACGCCGAAGCGCCCCGCCGGACGCCTGCTCCGCTCCTCCTGACCCGCCCGGCCCCGTCCTGCTCCCCAGCCCGCTCTCGCCTGGTCTGACGCCGCCTGGTCTGGCGCCGCCTGGTCTGGCGCCGCCTGGTCTGGCGCCGCCCTGGCGGCGACCGTCAGGCGGACCGGGAGAGCGCCTGATCGAGCTCGCGCGCCTGCGGGTCGCCGCTGTGTCGCCGTAGCCGCCGCCGTAGTTCGTCGGCGCGGCGCGCGTTGCGCTTGGACCTGGTCGCCTCGAGCATCGGCATGGCCTCCCGGGTGATCGCGCAGCCCTGGTCGACGTTGCCGAGATCGATCTGGACGGACGCCCGTCGCAGCAGGTAGGTCGCCCGGTCCCGGGCCCGGGAGACCGGCAGGGCCTGCAGCGAACGGTCCAGCCAGCGGTCCGCCTGGGCGAGGTGCCCCAGGTCGATGTAGCAGCTGCCGACCTGGGCCAGGAACTCGCCGTCGTCGAAGTAGTCCGCCCAGGCCGGCTCCTCGGGGGCCGCCGCGGCCATGCCCTCCTCCGAACGCACGATCGCCTGCGTGCAGGCGGAGGTCTCGCCGGTGGCGGCGTAGGCCCGGGCCAGTCGCATGTGCAGCATGGCGCTGACCCGGCTGCTGGCCGAGCCGACGCAGGCCACCGCGGCCTCGGCCAGTTCGACCGCCTCCCGCGGACGATCGAAGTCGACACACTGCAGCGACATGTTCTTCAGGACGTTCGCACCAAGCATGCGGTCACCGCCCGAGTGCGCGCAGTGCAGCGCCGTGGTCCAGTACCGCTGGGCGGCGGTGTGAAAACCCGCGTCGAAGGAGACCCAGCCGGCGAACCGGGCGAGCTCCGCGGCCACCGTGTGCAGGTGGCGCCCGACCCGCTCGGTGTAGGAGCCGCGCACGAGCAGGTCCGCGACCAGGCCGAGTTCGGCGTCGACCAGGCGGCGCACGCTCTCCCCACCGAGGCGCTCGTCCATCACCCGCAGGCCCGGAATGTTGTGCTCGATCCGGTTGACGATCTGGTCGTCGACCCGGCCGCCGGCCAACGCGACGGAGAGCTCCGCGGGCTCGAGCCCAAGCCACTGCGACGCGAGCTCGGCCACCCCGACCCCGGTGATCGTCAGGAAGCCCCGCCGGTCGGACAGGGCGTCCTCGACGACGTCCATCAGGCTGGTGACGCTGCCGCCCGGGGTCCAGGGGTACTCGGTCCGGACGGCGTCGCCGGTGGGCAGCCAGGCGGGCCAGGGATGCGATTCCAGCCGGTCGTTCGGCACGCCGAGCTCGGCGGCGAGCGCCAGCTGGGAAACCCGGTCCGGCACCACACCGCGGTGCTCCCAGCGCCAGACCTTCTGCCGTTCCGCCGCCATGTTCGCCACCCCCAGGTCACGGGCACGGCGAGCAACTACGCGGGCGAGTCGCTGGTAGGACCAACCGCGCTGGGCGCGGACGAATGCGAGCGGATGTGTGCAGGCGTGCGCGTTATCCGTCAGCATCGACGATCTCCTCGAGTCGGATCCTCTGGGCGAATTCCGTGAGCGCTCACTAACGCTATGTCGCGACATCCTGGTGTCCATAGTGATTACCCCGGCGCGATGCGTGCACAGGGGTTACGGAAGGACCACTGTTGGCGGTGAATGCACGCCCCAACCGGGAACTCATCTCCGGAATGGCCGTTCATCACCCGAAATGACCCCCACGACCACAGCAACGGGTACCTGAGCGACCTATGCGCCCGAACACCCATCCGGACGCCTAACCGGACACCCGAACCCGCACCCCGCGTACACGCGGAGTCTCCCGCAGGCCACACCACACCTCGACACCGACACCCGAACCACTGTCATCCGAACCACTGGCACCCGAACCACCGTCGCGAACCACTGCCGCGAACCACTGCCGCGAACCACTGGCACCACCCGGTGCTCTTTGATGGGAAGCAAATCATATCTCCGGCCCGACGTCACGCATTTCCGCATCCGACCGCGGTTCTCCCTCGAAACCGAGGTTGACCCATATTCAGATGAATAATTGTGACTATCGGGTCAGGTTCTCGGCCTCGGTCTGGGCGGCGGCGAGGCTCTGGGTCGGGTCCGCGCCGCGCAGCAGGCGGGCGACCTGGCCGCTGAGCGCACCGGCCACCTGCCCGCCGAGCGCACCGCCCCAGGAGGGCGGACGGACCAGCGAGCCGACCGTGCCGAGAAAGACCCGCAGCTGCGGGTAGGTGGCGTAGAAGGCGGACAGCGCACCGACGGCCGCGGTGTCGAGCGGGATGGAGCTGGACGCCCGGGTGTCGCCGGCGACGAACTCCGGCGACAGCAGCGTGACCACCAGCTCCGTCGCCATCTCCCGCTGGCAGCGGTCGGTGGCCAGCACGCTCAGCGCGCTTCCCTGCGCGACCGGACGGAACGTTCCGCCGGGCAGCACGGGGAAGGGAACCATGCCGATCCGCGGGCCCCGCGCACCGTCCCCAGCGACGATCCTCAGGTTGCCGGTGAGCGCGCGGAGGTCCATGGCGAGCATCGCCGTCTGGCGGCGCGGCCCGAAGCGCGCCAGCGCCAGGATGGGAAGGTCGGGCTGCGGACCGTAGCCACCGATCCTGGCCAGGAACGCGGCGGCCTCGCGGGTGGCCGCGGTGGTGAGCGTGGGGCGGCCGGCGTCGTCCTGCAGCGGGATGCCACGGGAGTTGGCCAGGGTGGCGAGCAGCAGCTGGCCCTGTTGCCCGTCGGTGATCACGTCGAGCGGTTGGATACCCCCCGCGGTGGCCCTGATCCGCTCGGCGGCGGCGAGCACGCCGTCGGTGTCCGACAGCGTCTTCGGGTCGACCCCGGCCCGTTCCAGGAGGTCCTGGTTGTAGACCAGCGCCAGCGTGGTGAGCTGCGTCGGGATGCCGACCAGCCGGCCGGCCACGGTGCCCAGGCCGAGCGCGCGCTGGTCGTAGGAGGCCCGCAGCGACCGCGCGGACAGCGGCTGGGCGCCGAGGTCGCCGGCCATCTCGGGCAGCATCGCGAGCCCCGCGGCCGCCACGTCCACGCCGCGCCCCGCGGCCCGGTCGGCGCGGATCGCGGCGGCCAGCGACGGGTCGTCATGGGCATCCGCGACGACGTCGACGGTGAGCCCGGGATGGGCCTTGCGCATCGCCGCCGCGCCGGCCCGCGCCACGTCGCCGTAGATGTCCTCGGTGACCAGTCGCAGCGTCCGCACCTGGGCCGCGCAGGCCGCCGAGGCCCTGGCGCCAGCCGGATCGTCGACGGCCGGTGTCGCCGAACGCGCCGGGGGACGCCCGTCTCCGGCCGAGCCGGCCGATCCGCCACCGCCACACGCCGTGAGATAAATCATGCCGAGAGCGACAAGTAGCGGTAGCATCCGACGGATACGCATCAGGCGAGACCCCCTCGACCATGCGGACTGGCCCGGCCGCCCGGCCCTCGCGACCGGCATTCGCCCGACTCGTCCCCGTCACGTATCTTGACCCCGGTCGCGCTGGGTTCCAAGGGCTGGCGGTCGAAACCGAACCAACGGGCCCGCGGCGGCGGCGTGAGCCGTCCTCCGTTCGGTCAGCGGGACTCGCCTCGGTTCGCCGCGGCCTGCGGTGACCCGATCCACGGCGGCTGTCCCCTCTGGGCCCTTCGCCTGTAAGAATGACAGCCAACCATCAGCCGATCTTCGGACCATCAATCTTCGGGACCACCATGAGCGACCGCAGCGAATCCGACACCGCCGCCGCCTGGGGGCGCGTCGCTGATGACGGCACGGTCTACGTTCGCCTCGCGGACGGGGAGCGCGCTGTCGGATCCTGGCGCGCCGGCAGTCCGGACGAGGGGCTGGCGCACTTCCAGCGCCGTTACGACGATCTGTGCGCTGAGGTCACGCTGCTGGAGCGGCGCCTCACGCTGACCGGCGTCGACCCGGCCGGGGTGGCCGGCACGGCCCGTCGGCTGCTGGATTCGCTGCCCACCGCGGCCGTCGTGGGTGACCTCGACGCGGTGCGGGCCCGGCTCGAGACCGTGATCGAGGGCACCCGGGCCCGCCGCACCGCGCTGGCCGCCGAGCGGGCCGAGCGCAGCGCCCGCGTGCTCGCGGCCAAGGAGGAACTGGTCGCCGAGGCCGAGCGGCTCGGGCAGAGCTCCGAATGGAAGTCCGCTGGCGAGCGGTTCCGCACGCTCGCGGAGGAGTTCCGTGCCGTCGGCTCGCTCGACAAGCGCACCGACTCGGCCCTGTGGCGGCGCCTCGTCGCCGCCCGGGAGGAGTTCACCCGGCGGCGCACCGCGCACTTCGCCGCGCTCGACACGCAGCGAAGCCGCTCGAAGGAGCGCAAGGAAGCGATCATCGCCGAAGCCCGGGTGCTGGTCGACTCCACCGACTGGGTCGGTACCACCGCCCGCTACCGGGCGCTGCTGACCGAGTGGAAGGCCGCCGGCCGGGCCGCCAAGGACGTCGACGACGCGCTGTGGGCCGAGTTCCGCGAGGTCCAGGACGTCTTCTTCAACCGGCGCAACGAGGCCAACGCCGAGCGGGACGCCGAACTGCGCGAGAACCAGGTCAAGAAGGAGCAGGTGCTCGCGGAGGCGGACGCCCTCGACCTGGAGGACATCGACCGCTCCCTGCGTCGGCTGCGCGACCTGCAGATCCGCTGGGACGAGATCGGTCGGGTCCCACGCGAGTCGGCCGGCACGCTCGAACGGCAGATGGCCGCGATCGGCGACCGGCTGCGCGATGCCGCGGACGCCCGCTGGGAGCAGCAGTCGGTGGCTTCCTCCCCGTTCGTCACCAAACTGCGGGAGTCGGTGGCGAAGCTGGAGGACAAGCTCGCCAAGGCACAGGCCGCCGGGCGCACGAAGGAGATCGCGCAGGCCGAGGCGGCACTCGCCACCCAGCGTGCATGGCTGGCCCAGGCCGAAAGCTAGGGCACCCGCAAGCGGGCCCACGGGGCAGGAGCACCTCTCCCACCTGCACATTTCCCTCTGACTCGCGACGACGCCGGACGGATACTGCTAACTGGCGCGCTTGCCAGAGTTAGCAGCGCGACGTATCGTCGCCGGTGTTGATGCCGCGTTGTTCCGGTCCCCGCGCCGGTGCGCCGGTCGGGCGGCGCTCACGCACCGTCCCCGGTGAGAGGCGGCGATGGCGGTCGGTTGTTCGGTCGCCCGGCGGAGGAGGCGTGTGTTCTGGTGTCGGCCCTGAACGTCCGTGAGCTCGGCGACTTCATTCGGGATCAGCGCCGCACGGCCCAGATCTCGTTGCGTCAGCTCGCCAAACAGGCCGGGGTCAGCAACCCGTATCTGAGCCAGATCGAACGCGGTCTGCGCCGGCCATCCGCGGAGATTCTCCAGCAGATCGCCAAGGCCCTGCGTATCTCGGCCGAGGCGCTCTACGTCCAGGCGGGCATTCTCGAGGAACGACACGGCGGCGACAGCGTGATGGCCGCCGTCCTCGCGGACGAATCCCTCTCCGAACGGCAGAAGCAGGTCGTCCTCGACATCTACGAGGCGTTCTGCAAGGAGAATGCCGTCGCCAACCACACCGCGGCGGCGGAAAAGCAAACCACCGCGGCGGGCGCCGCACCCGCGGGCAGCGAAGCCAACCGGCGACCGGCTGCCACCGCGGACCAGACGGGCGCGGGTCGGCCCGTCGCCACCGGCACACCGGTGAAGGTCCGCAGCACCACCCCCCGGGCCCCCCGCCGCACGGCGACCACCGGCACGGCCACCACAGGCACCGCGACCACGGGTACCGCGGCGGCGACAGCCAGCGCGGCCGGTACGAGCGTCACGACGCCCAGGAGCACCAGAACGTCCAGATCGACCAGGGCGGTCAGGGCCTCCGGTACGGCCAGCAAGCCCGCCGCGGCGCCCAAGGCCGACACGGCGCCCAGGACCAGCACCGCCCCCAAGGCCGACCCGGCCCCCAAGACCAGCACGGCCCCGAACGTCGACCCGGCGGCGACGCCCGGGGGCACCGGGCAGCCCGAAGGCTGACCAGTCCGACCACCGCGCGCATTCCCAACGCCATCCCCTGACCCACCGCCGGGTCGCGCATCGGGCGCGCCGGCCGGAACCCAGGAAGCGCGATACGACGACACGAACTGACCACTGAGGGAGTCCTGATGGCCACCACCCGTAGCACGAACGGCCGTAGTACGCCGGCCCGTTCCACCTCCACCGGGGCTTCGACCCCCACCGTCAGCGGTTCCGACGCTCCGACCAGCGCCGCCACGTCGACCAGCGGCCCGTCCAGCACCAGTGGCGGCGCGACGACGCCCACCGCCGGTGCCGCCGCGAGCGTGGGCGGCACGAACACCTCCAACAGCGGCCCGTCGTCGAGCCGGACGACCGTCCCGAGCACGCGGACCTCGACCAGCCGCACGTCGACGACGCGCACCCCCGCGTCGGCCCGGTCCACGACGACCCGCGGGTCGAGCCGACCGGCCAGCCGCACGAGCCCGACCCGGCCGACCGCTCGGGCCAGTGCCAGCGCCGGAGCCGGCGTGCGGGGGGACACCGCCCGAGCCCAGGCCGAGGTCCGGGTGCCGCTGGCGGAGGTGCGCAAGCCGCTGTACGCCTCGGTGGGTGCGGCCGACCTCGCGGTCGCGAAGCTGCGCGCCCTGCCGACGACCACCGGCAACGAGGTGCGTCGGATCTCCGATCGGGTCGGCTCCCTGCCGGTGCAGGCCGCCCGGGTCCCGGTGCAGGTCGGCACGGCCGTCCTCGCGCTGCCGGGCACGGTCACCTCGCAGATCTCCGACCTTCAGGGACGGGCCACCGATCTCTACAACGCGTGGGCGTCGCGCGGTGAGCGCCGGGTGGCGAGCCTGCGACGCAGTCCGGCGACGGAGCAGGCCGTGCACCGGACCCGCACCGCGGTGAGCCAGACCCGCGCGGCCCGCACCACGACCCGCCACGCCGCCACGGCGGTCGGGCGCGCGATCGTCGACGCCGTCCCGCAGAACTGACGAATATCAACCAAGGCACAACTACCAGCGGGAGCCGCAGGTACGGCCGCTAGCACAGCGCAGCCGATCGCGGTCCGTGGACCTGGTGAACACGGGCCCCGATCGGGTGTGCACTATTTAGGGCATGCGCTATCGCTCGCTGGGATCGTCCGGACTGCTTGTATCTGTGGTGGGGTTGGGGTGCAACAACTTCGGCTCACGGGTGGATCTCAACGGCACCCGCGCGGTCGTCGACGCCGCCCTCGATGTGGGCATCACGTTCTTCGACACGGCCGACGTCTACGGAAACAAGGGTGGGTCGGAGACCCAGCTCGGCCACGTCCTGCGCGGCCGTCGTGACGAGGTTGTGCTGGCCACCAAGTTCGGCGGGGACATGGCCGGTATCTACGGCCAGGACTTCCGTGCCCGGACGTCGCGGCGCTACATCCGCAAGGCCGTCGAGGGATCGCTGAGCCGACTGCAGACCGACTACATCGACCTGCTCCAGCTGCACCGACCGGACCCGTTCACCCCGATCGACGAGACGCTCGAGGCACTCGACGAGCTGATCAAGGCTGGCAAGATCCGCTACGTCGGCTCCTGCAACCTGGACGCCTGGCAGATCGCCGACGCCGAGTGGACGGCCCGCGCCTCGGGCACCAACCGGTTCATCTCCGCACAGAACCACTACAGCCTGCTCGAACGCGGCGTCGAGGCGGAGCTCGTCCCGGCCACGCTCAAGTACGGCATCGGGGTCATTCCGTACTACCCGCTGGAGAACGGCCTGCTCACCGGGAAGTACCAGCGGGACGAGGCCCCGGCCGCCGGCACCCGGCTGGCCAGCCGGCAGGATCTGCTGACCGACGAGCTCTTCGACCGGCTCGAGGTCCTGGAGACCTTCGCCCGTGAACGCGACCGCTCGCTGCTGGACGTGGCGATCGGCGGTCTCGCCGCGCAGCCCGGCGTCAGCTCGGTCATCGCCGGTGCGACCACCGCGAGCCAGGTGCGGGCCAACGCCACCGCCGGCGAGTGGCAGCCCAGGTCCGACGACCTGGAAGTGCTCAACAAGGTGGCGCCGACCCTGCGCCCACCGGCCCTCTGATCCGCTGACGGCGCTGGTCCACTGACGGCGCTGGTCCACTGACGGCGCTGGTCCGTCGGCGCCCGGCCAGGGGAGTTCAGGCCGGCGCGGCCCGGCGGCCCAGCGCCTCGGCCAGGTGTCGTTCCCGGCTCGCCGGCAGGGTACTCATGATCACCCGTGGCCGGTGCGGCCGAAGGGCGGCGACCACCTCGTCGACCGCCTCCTCGCCGGACCGGCGGACCAGCGCGAACACCGCCGCCCGGCCCGGTTGCAGATGCCCGGCGACCCGCCGGATCTGCGCCTCGTCCACCCCCGGCCCAAGCAACCGACTGATCAGGGCGCCCAGGCCCGCCCCCAGCCCCAGCCCGATCAGCGGGGCGAAGAACAGGGTGCCCAGCACCCCGCCGCAGGCCGCGCCGCCCAACGCCGCGGTGCGCGGCGGGCTGGCCAACCGGTGGATCGTGATCTGACCCGCGTCATCGCGCCACACCAGGGCCCCGTCGACGACGTCGAGCCGGCGGCGACGGCGCAACCGCCGCCCCAGCGCCCACGCCGCCCGGGCCTGTTCGAGGCTGTCGAAACCGAGCACCACCAGCCGCGAATCTGCCGTCATCACCGCCGCTCCTTCCACCCCTGTCGCCCGTCCGGCGAAGGCGCCTCCCATCGGATCGCAGGATCAGGCTAAGCGCAATCGCGCCACAGCGTGACCCGCGATGCTCCCCGGAGCCCCTCCCCGAGGCGCCCGCGCCGCCACGATCCGCGCCCGGATGATGCCCCTTCGCACCCGGTCCGATCGGCCCGGTGCGACAATGGGCGCCATGGTGCGGGTACGGCTGGAGCAGGGTGACATCACCGGCGTCGAGATCGACGCGATCGTCAACGCCGCGAACAACAGCCTGCTCGGCGGCGGCGGGGTGGACGGTGCGATCCACGCCGCGGGAGGGCCGCGGATCCTCGCGGCCTGTCGCGAACTGCGCCGCACCACGCTGCCCGATGGCCTACCGACCGGGCAGGCGGTGGCGACGACCGCCGGGCGACTCCCGGCCCGGCATGTCATCCACGTCGTCGGGCCGATCCACGACCCACGCGAGGATCGTTCCGATCTGCTGTGCTCGGCCTACGTCAACGCGCTGCGGGTCGCCGACGAGCTGGGCGCGTCCGGGGTGGCGTTCCCGGCGGTGAGCGCCGGGGCGTACGGGTGGCCGTTGGACGACGCCGCCCGCCTCGCGGTGACGAGTGTGCTCACCGCGACGACGAACGTGCGGGACGTCCGGTTCGTCCTGTTCGACACGCGCGTCCACCAGGCTTTCACCGCGGCACTGGCGGCGGCCAGTCAACCGTGAGCTCGCCCAGTCGCCAGCGGCGCACGTCCCCACGGACCGGGAAACCCCCCGCGCGCAGGTCGAGCACCGCGGCGATCCAGCGTTGCCGTGGCGAGAACACCGCCCTGGCCGCCGCCCGCGCCCACGCCTGATCCAGCTCCTCGAGCAGCCGGTGGATGTCCTCCCCCGCCACGTTGCGGGCGATCAGTGTCTTGGGGAGTCGTTCGGCGAGCTCGGACGGCTGGCGCAGGCTCGGCAGATGTGCGGCCAGGGTCAGCGTCGGCCCGGCCGGAATCCGCCCGGCGGCGGCCAGCCACCGCGGTGGCGCGGCACTGGCCGGACGGCCGAACCAGCAGGCCCGCCGGCCGATCTCGTCGCAGGTGCCCTCCACGAGCAGCCCGCCGGGCGCGAGCAGGCCGGTCATGGCCTGCCACGCCCCGGCCACGGCCGGCTCCGGGTACTGACGCAGCACGTTCAACGCCCTGATCACCACCGGCTGCCCGTCCCGCGCGGCCTGCCCGAACCCGCCGTGGTCGAAGGTGAGCCCGGGTGGCCGGGCCGCCGGGCGTGCCGCCGCGACCCGCTGCTGGTCAAGCTCGAGACCAAGGACCCGCACCCGCGGGCACACCACGTGCAGCCGCTCGTACAGCTCCACCGTCGTCACCGGGGACGACCCGAAGCCCACGTCGACGACCAGCGGGTCAACGCTGCCGCGCAGGAGCGGGCCAGCCACGTCAGCCAACCAGCGGTCGACCCGGCGCAGCCGGTTCGGCGCCGTCGTCCCCCGGGTAGGGAGCCCAAGGGCACGCGCGCGGCCCGCCGCGAGCCGCCCGCCGCGGGGGTTCACCATCCGCCCAGCGTCGCAGATCGCCCTCCACCGGTGGGACGGGGACGGTGCGGTCCGGCTCCCCCGCCGTCGCCAGGTGCCCTCCTTCGGGCCGGTCGGCGGGCCACCGGGACGTCTGATTCGTTACAGGATCGTGACGACAGATCCGGCACAGAGCGCCACCCCGCCGCGTTGACCTGCAAGGACCGGGAGATTCCCGGTCCACGGCGACGGATCGGCCACGTCCGATCAGTTGACCGGACAACTGGACGGGTAGAACGGTGGTTCTCGTGTTGGTCCACAGCAACGATGGTCGTACTGGGCGAACGCGGCGACCATCGCCGGACGAAGGTATGCCGTGGGCGCTGCTGGACGGGGGTGCGCGGTGCGTCTGATCCGCGGCGAGTCGGGGCGTGCGGCCCACCCGCGGCGGGTGGCGATGCTGTCGATGCACACCTCACCCCTGGAGCAGCCGGGCACCGGTGACGCCGGCGGGCTCAACGTGTACGTGGTGGAGCTGTCCCGGCAGTTGGCGCGCCACGGGGTCGAGGTCGAGGTGTTCACCCGGGCGGTCAGCAGCCGGGTGCCGGCGACCGCGCAGCTCGCGCCCGGAGTGACGGTGCGCCACGTCGACGCCGGGCCGTTCGAGGAGGTCCGCCGCGAGGACCTGCCGGCGTGGCTGTGCGCGTTCACCGCGGACGTGCTGCGCACCGAGGCCGGGCACGAGCCGGGCTGGTTCGACCTCATCCACTCGCACTACTGGCTGTCCGGGCAGGTCGCCCGGGCCGCCGCCCGCCGATGGGCGGTGCCGTTCGTGCACACCTCGCACACCCTCGCGAAGGTCAAGAACGACGCCCTGGCCGTCGGTGACCGCCCGGAACCCGCCGGGCGGCTGCACGGCGAGCAGGAGGTCGTCGCCGACGCCACCCGGCTGATCGCCTCCACCGCCGAGGAACGCGCCCACCTGATCGGTCTCTACGGCGCGGCACCCGACCGCGTGGATGTCGTCGCCCCCGGTGTCGACCTGACCGTCTTCCGCCCGGGTGGCAGAGGTGGCGGCGGCCCCGTCCGACCCGGGGACATCGCCGCGTCGCGGGCCCGGTCACGGCTGCGGCTTGGCCTGGAGGCCGATGGTGAGCTGCTGCTGTTCGTCGGACGCATCCAACCGTTGAAGGCGCCCGACATCCTGCTGCACGCCACCGCCGAGTTGCTGCGCCGCGATCCGAGCCGCCGCGCCCGGCTGTCGGTCGCCGTCGTCGGTGGCCCGAGCGGCGCCGGTCTGGAACAGCCCGACGCGCTGGTGAAACTGGCGGCGGACCTGGGTATCTCCGACCTCGTCCGGTTCCAGCCACCGGCGCCGCAACCCGAGCTCGCGCACTGGTACCGGGCCGCCGACGCCGTGGTCGTGCCCAGTCACAGTGAGAGCTTCGGCCTGGTCGCCCTGGAGGCGCAGGCCTGCGGCACGCCGGTGGTGGCCGCCGCGGTCGGCGGGCTGCGCACGGCGGTCGCCGACGGTGTCTCCGGCCTGCTCGTGCCGGGTCACGACCCGCTGCGCTACGCCGACGCGCTCGACCGCCTGCTGCGCCAGCCCCGGCTGCGGGCCCGGCTCGCGGCCGGGGCGATCGAGCGGGCCGCGGGCTTCGGCTGGTCGGCCACGGCCCGCGGGGTGCTGCACAGCTACCAGCACGCGCTGCACCCGACCGCGGTGGCCGTCTGAGCTGAACCCGTCACGCCGTGGGCCGGTAGGGACTGTAAGCGGGTGGGGGCGGGGGCGTGCGAGGATCGGATCCGGCTGCACCGGATCCGGCTGCACCGCCGCGACGAGCGGGGAGGAACCGCGCCATGACGGCACCCATCGACGCGCCCGAACGTGAACGGCTCGACGCCGTGATCGCGACCGCCCTCGCCGACCTCGAGCTCGCCTTCGAACACGTCGGCACCGGCTCGTTCCTGGTCACCCTGGAGGGCGAGCACAAGCTGCGCACCATGACCTGGCTCGTCGTGCAGGACCACACCCTGCTGGTCGAGGCGTTCTTCATGCGCGCGCCGGCCGAGAACACCGCCGGCACCTACGGCTTCCTGCTCGGGCGCAACGCGCGCACCTACGGCGTGCACTTCTCCATCGACCGGGTCGGTGACATCTTCCTCACCGGCCAGGTGCCGTTGGCCGCCGTGTCGGCCGACGAGATCGACCGGATCCTCGGCTGCGTCGGCACCTACGCGGACGAGAACTTCGACCCGGCGATCGCCCTCGGGTTCGCGTCCGCCATCGAACGTGAGAAGGCGTGGCGGGCGAAGCTCGCCGCCGACGCCGGCAGCGTGACCAGGCCCGCCTGACCAGCTGGATCAGGCGGATCCAGCGCCCGCGGCGGCGGGCCCGCGGTCATGCGGTGACGGCTCGGGCGCCGAGCAGGGCCTTGAGGTCTCCCAGCAGGGAACCGCTCGCCTGCACCTGCGGTTCGAGCAGCAGCAGGCTGCTGTTCTGCGGGCCTTCCAGACGCAGATGCACCGGCGTCGAGCCCGGATGGGTCGTCAGGATGACCTTGAGGTCCGCGACCAGTGGTGGCGTGATCTTGTAGGTGGGCAGGGTGATGACGACCGGCGGCCCGTTCAGATGGGTCGCGACATCGATCACCGTCAGGTCCTGGGCGAACAGAGAGACCGAACCCTCCCGCTCGTTGATCCTGCCCCGCACCGAGATGACCGCGTCCGTCGCGAGCGCGGTGGAGTGGATCTCGTAGGACTGGGGGAAGAACAGCACCTCGATGGAGGCGTCGAGGTCCTCGACGGTCACGATCGCCCAGGCTTTGGCGGTGTTCTTGTTGATCCGCCGGTCGATCTTGCTGATGATGCCGGCGATCTGCACGCTGTTGCCGTCGCTGGCCTCGGCGAGGTCGACGATCCGAGTGTCACGGTGGCGATCCAACGCCCGCTCGGCGCCCTCGAGTGGATGCGAGGAGACGTACAGGCCGAGCATGTCGCGTTCCTGGGCCAGCAGTTCCTTCTTCGGCCACTCGGGGCCGGACAGGTCCAGGTCGAGGCCCAGCGGCGAGCTCTCCTCCTCGTCTCCGCCCGCGTCGCCGAACAGGTCGAACTGGCCGATCGCCTCGGCCCGCTTCGTGATGATCACCGCGTCGATCGCGGTCTCGTGCACGCTGACCAGCACCCGGCGGTGATGGCCGAGCGAGTCGAACGCACCGGCCTTGATCAGGGAGTCGATCGTGCGCTTGTTGCACACGCCGATGTCGACCTTCTGCAGGAAGTCGGCGAACGACTCGTAGGCGCTCTTGCGTTCCCGGGCCGCGACGATCGACGCGACGACGTTCTCCCCGACGTTGCGCACGGCGCCCAGGCCGAAGCGGATGGACTCCCCGACCGCGCCGAACCGCAGGTCCGACTCGTTGACGTCGGGTGGCAGCACCTGGATACCCATCCGGCGGGTCTCGGCCAGGTAGACCGCCATCTTGTCCTTGTCATCCCCGACGGACGTCAACAGCGCGGCCATGAACTCGGCCGGATAGTTGGCCTTGAGGTAGGCGGTCCAGAACGACACCACGCCGTACCCGGCGGTATGGGACTTGTTGAACCCGTAGCCGGAGAACGGGACGAGCACGTCCCACAGCGCCTGGACCGCGACGTCGGTGTAGCCCTGCTCCTTCATCCCGGCGGAGAAGCGGGCGAACTCCTTGTCCAGGATCTCTTTCTTCTTCTTGCCCATCGCGCGGCGCAGCAGGTCGGCGGCGCCGAGGCTGTAGCCGGCCAGCTCGCGGGCGATGGCCATGACCTGCTCCTGGTACACCACCAGGTGGTAGGTCTCGCCCAGGATCGGTTCCAGCGCCTCGGCGAGGTCGGGGTGGATCGGGTTGATCTCCTTGCGGCCGTTCTTGCGGTCGGCGTACTCGATGTGGCTGTTGGCCGCCATCGGGCCCGGCCGGTAGAGCGCGAGCACGGCGGCGATGTCACCGAACTTCGTCGGTGACATCAGGCGCAGCAGGTTACGCATCGGTCCACCGTCGAGCTGGAACACGCCGAGCGTGTCCCCGCGGGCCAGCAGTTCGAACGCCTTGGCGTCCTCCAGCGGGAGGGTGGACAGATCGATGTCGACGCCACGGTTGCGCTTGACGGACTCGATCGCGTCGCCGATGACGGTCAGGTTCCGCAGCCCGAGGCAGTCCATCTTGAGCAGACCCATCTCCTCGCACTGAGGAAACGGGAATCCCGTGATGATCGCGCCGTCGTTGTCGCGGCGGTGGATCGGCAGGACGTCCAGCAGCGGCTCGGAACACAGGATCACGCCCGCGGCGTGCACACCGGTCCCTCGGGTCAGCCCCTCCAACCCACGCGCCGTGTCGATGATCTTCTTCACGTCGGCGTCGGCCTCGTAGAGGGCCCGGATCTCGCTGGCCTCGCTGAAACGCTCGTGCTTCGGGTCGAAGATCCCCGTCAGGGGGATCCCCTTGCCCATCACGTCCGGCGGCATCGCCTTCGAGATCCTGTCGCCGAGCGCGTAGGGGTAGCCCAGCACCCGACACGAGTCCTTGACCGCGGCCTTCGCCTTGATGGTGCCGAAGGTGTTGATCTGGGCGACCCGGTCCTCGCCGTACTGCTCGGTGATGTAACGGATCACCTCACCACGCCGGCGTTCGTCGAAGTCCAGGTCGATGTCCGGCGGCGAGATGCGCTCAGGGTTGAGGAAGCGCTCGAAGATCAGGGCATGCTCGATCGGGTTCAGCTCGGTGATGCCCAGAATGTAGGCGATCATCGAACCGGTGGCCGAGCCACGCCCCGGCCCCAGGCCGATACCCCGCGATCGCGCGAACGCACAGATATCCGCGACGACCAGGAAGTAGGCCGGGAAACCCATCTTGTCGATAACGCCGACCTCGTACTCGACGCGCGTGACCACATCCTCGGGCACGCCCGCCGGGAAACGCCAGACCAGCCCGCGGTCGATTTCCTTGCGCAGCCAGGAGAGCTGGGTCTCACCCTCGGGCACCGGAAACCGGGGCATCCTGTCCACGAAGGCAAAGACCTCGTCGTACGGCTCCACCCGCTCGGCGATGAGCAGGGAGCTGTCACAGGCACCCGGGACCTCCCCGTCCCAGAGACCACGCATCTCCTCGGGCGACTTGAGGTAGTAGCCGGAGCCTTCGAACTTGAAACGATTCGGATCGTCGAGCCTTTTACCGGTGCCGACGCACAGCAGCACCTCGTGGCTCTCCGCCTGATCCTCGGTCACGTAGTGCGAGTCATTGGTGGCCAGCGGACGCAGCCCCAGCTTCGCACCTATGTCGAGCAGGCCCTGGCGGACGCTGCGCTCGATCGGCAGGCCGTGGTCCATCAGCTCCAGGAAGAAGTTGTCAGGACCGAACACCTCCCGATAGGTGGCCGCCGCGGCGAGCGCCTTGTCGAACTGGCCCAGGCGAAGCCGGGTCTGCACCTCACCCGACGGGCAGCCCGTCGTCGCGATGATCCCGGCCGAGTACTGGGAGACCAGGTCATGGTCCATGCGCGGCTTGCGGTAGTAACCCTCGATCGACGCGATGGAGGACAGCCGGAAAAGATTGCGCAGCCCCTCGGCGTTGGCCGCGAGCATCGTCATGTGCGTGTAGGCGCCACCACCGGACACATCGCCGCCCTCGCCCGCGGGATCGACGTCGCGTTGCGAACGGTCCCCCCACAGAACGGGCCGCTTGTGATGGCGGGACTCAGGTGCCAGATAGGCTTCGATCCCGATGATCGGCTTGACGCCGGCCTTCGTCGCACCCTGGTAGAACTCGTAGGCGCCGAACATGTTGCCGTGATCGGTCATCCCGACCGCCGGCATTCCCAGCTTCGCCGCTTCCCTGAAAAGCAGGCCCGATTTCGCCGCGCCATCGAGCATCGAATACTCGGTGTGCACGTGGAGGTGAACAAAAGAATCCGCCGACAACCCAGTCCCCTCTCGCCCACAACGACCCGCCGATCGGCAGTCTAGCCCCGACACGGAGAGCTATCGGCGCGCCACGCGACACAGCACCTCGACCCTGGTGATCATTCAAGGTTGATTTGTTGAGATCAATGGCGCCTTTGCTTGCGTTCCAGAAACTTCACGGCGCGATCACCTGGGCGCTGCGCTCCGACCGGCCACGCGGAGCCAAAGTGCCGCTTCCCCTGGTGACCGGGCCTCAGGAAGGCGTCAGTCGGAGACGCGCCGGAGGCGGGCGGACAGGTGCGACTGCATCGGTTTGCCGCCGGCCTCCATGTCGATGGCATAGGCGAGGTCGCCGCCCTCGACGAGACCGTAGAGCCGCACCGAGCGGGTGACATCACGGGCGGTCGCCGTCCGGATCACGACGTTGTGGTCGAGGTCGATGCGGGTACCGGCCACGCTGCCCACATAGATCTCGGCGATGCCGAACGGATGCGCGAGGGTGACCTCGATGACCGTCGCCCCGTCCTCACCCGGCTGGACCCGCCAGAACCCGGTCTCGGTCGCCAGCGGGCTGCCCGGCTCCCGACCGTCGCGGGGCTCGTCCGCCCACCAGGTGTGCGAGACGTAGCCGAGCGCGGGACGTCCGTCAGCGGCGAAGGTGATCTCCTGCCCGTAGTGGAAACCCTCCAGCCCCTCGTAGCCGCCGACCCCCTCCCCCCGCCAGGTCCCGACCAGAAACGCCAACGGCAGCAGACTCGCGTGCAGGTCCACGACTCCTCCCGGCCGGCCCCGGCCCTCACCCTGGGCGCTCATCGCTGGCCCTCCTGCAGCTTGTAGACCACGTAACCGGAGAACCAGGCGATCAGAACACACGTCGCCACCAGGAGCCCGCTGAAGAAGTAGTGCAACACGCTGCGGAGCCTAGCCGGGCTCGCCCCGGCGGCCACGCGCCGGGCGCACCCGATCGGGCACACTGGACCGGTGACCCGTTCGCTCGTTGTCAAGGCCACCGCCGGCGCGGACGCGCCGGAACGCTGCTCGCAGGCCTTCACCGTGGCGGCCGTCGCCGTCGCCGCCGGCGCCGACGTGTCCCTGTGGCTCACCGGCGAGTCGGCCTGGTTCGCCCTGCCCGGCCGGGCCGCGCAGTTCGAGCTCGCCGAGTCCGCCCCCCTGCAGGATCTGCTCGACGCCATCCTGGCCGGCGGACGGATCACCGTGTGCACCCAGTGCGCGGCGCGCCGCTCGTTCGGCCCGCCGGACGTCCTGCCCGGCATCCGGATCGCCGGCGCCGCCACCTTCGTCGACGAGATCCTCACCGACGGCGTCCAGGCCCTCGTCTACTGAGCGTCCAGGCCCTCGTCTGCCGAGGCCGACGACCCACCCGCACCCGTCTCCCCCGGGCTACAACTCCCCCGCGGCTACGGGGCCGCCGGGCGCCGTGATGCCGTTGCAGGTGCGTTCGGCACCGGCCGCGGCAGCCGCAACAACAGACCACGATCAGGACACGCGGAATCGCGTTCGGCGCTGAGCCGTATGCGCTTTCCTGATCCCATGATGGCTGAGTCCGATGTCCTTTTCGCCGTAGTCCTGTTCGCGGCCACCGGGCAGCGCACGGTCCGCCGTATCATCGCGCCCTTCCCGGATCGCCGGTCGGCTCTTGCCTTCGCCCGGGAGAACGGCCTGCGCTGTTTCACGATCGGCCCGATGCACTTCGCGGTGCCGACAACGATGCCGATCGAGACCGGCCGGCCGCACCCGACCCGCCCCGCGGTGACAGCCACCCGGGTGAACCGATCCACCGCTGTCTCAGCGGGTCCGCGGTGACCTCAGGCCGGACTTCTGCGGACGCGGCCAGAAACCTCAGGCAGTGACCTCGACCTGGGCGTCCACCGGCTCGCCCTGACGGGCGACGACCCGACGCTCACCACTGGCACCGGGCACCAGCGCCCGCACGGTCCACTGGCCGGGGCGGGCGAAGAACCGGAACTGCCCGGTGGCGGAGAGCGGCACCTCGGCGGTGAAGTCGCCGCCCTCGTCGAGCAGGCGGGCGTAACCGGTCGACACCGGCTCGCCCTCGCGCACGACGACGCCCTGGATCACGGTCTCCCTGTCCACGTCAATTCCCTCCACCGACGGTCCACCACTGGTCGCGCCGCACATGGGTCACGCACCCTTCTCGATCGGCACGCCCACCAGCGAGCCGTACTCGGTCCACGAACCGTCGTAGTTCTTCACACCCGCCAGACCCAGCAGTTCGTGCAGGGCGAACCAGGTGTGTGCGGACCGTTCCCCGATCCGGCAGTAGGCGATGATCTCGGCGGACAGATCGACGCCGGCCTCGGTGTAGAGCGCGGTCAGCTGCTCGTCGCTGCGGAACGTGCCGTCCTCGTTCGCCGTCCGCGCCCATGGGATGTTCTTCGCCGTCGGAATGTGCCCGGCCCGCTGGGACTGCTCCTGCGGCAGATGGGCGGGTGCCAGCAGCAGCCCGGAGAACTCGCCGGGCGAACGGACGTCGATCAGGACCTTCTCACCGATCGCGGCGATGACCTCCTCGCGGAAGGCCCGAATGTCGGTGCGTGGCTCGCCGGCGGTGTAGGTCGTCGCCGGACGGGGCGTCACCTCGGACGTCAGCTCACGGCCGTCGAGCTCCCACTTCTTGCGCCCACCGTCGAGCAGCCGGACGTCCCCGTGGCCGTACAGGCTGAAGTACCAGTAGGCGTAGGCCGCGAACCAGTTGTTGTTGCCGCCGTAGAGCACGACGGTGTCGTCGTTCGCGATGCCCTTGGTGGACAGCAGCTGTTCGAACTGCCCCTTGTCGACGAAATCCCGGATGACCGGGTCCTGCAGCTCGGACTTCCAGTCGAGCCGGACCGCACCCGGAATGTGCCCGCGGTCGTAGGCGGAGACATCCTCGTCGACCTCGACCAGAACGACCCTGGGATCGCCACTGTGTGCTTCGACCCAGGCAGCGTTGACCAGAACCTGTTCGCGGCTCATCCCCGCGCCCCTTTCACGGTGACCGAACGAAAGAACACGTACATGTGGCAACCGAGACAGACCTCGAAAGCCGCGTTGAGAAAAGCCGCCGCAAAGGCGAGCCCGGTGACCACCAGACCCAGCGCCGAGGCTCCGGACAGGAATCCGATCACGCCCACCACCCCGAAGACCACGCCCACGAGCTGGGCGAACCGGGGTGGGGTGGCGTCCTCCATGACGTCCGGCGGCGCCAGCCGGGGACGAATCAGACGCCGGAACACCAGCGCGTAGGGCGCGTACCGCACACCGGCGGCCGCCCCGATCGCGAACACCACGGTCTGACCGAGAAGAAGCCACCCGCTGCCCGTGAGGAGCACGATGGCGAGCACCACCGTGGACACGGCGGCGGTGAACCGCATACCGCGAGGGTCGACCACCGAAGTTCTCCTGACTACACCTGATCACCGAGATCTGATCATCGGAACTGGACCTGTCGGCGGCGCGCCGACCGAGCGGCGCACCACGGGGAACCCGATCAGAAAGGGCAACACAGACAGCTACGCACGCGACAGAGATCGATCGCGCGACGACGTACAAGCTGCAGGAAGAACATGGCCCGTGCCACGGTAGCAGCGGTGGTCAGGTCCACGCTAAGACATCGCCGATGATTCCGAAGAATCGTCATCCGCCCGTTTTGTCCCGTCCAGGGGCATGATCTCGGCGAGGGTGGCGAAGACGGCGGCCCGCGTGGGCGGAGCGCCGCTGGCCCGCCGCGTCTCCCGGCCCGCCGCGTCAAGGACGACCACCGTCGGCGTGCGTCGCACTCCGAGCGCACGGACAAGATCGAGGTGCGCCTCCGCGTCGACCTCCACATGCCGGACGCCCGGCACGACCTCGGCGACCCCGGCCAGCACACGCCGCGTCACCCGGCAGGGCGCGCAGAAGGCTGTGGAGAACTGCAACAGTGTCGCCCGCTCGCCCAGCGTCTCACCCAGCGCGGACACCTCGGCCCCCCACCTCGGCGCCGCGTCGGACACGACCGACCCGCCCGACCCGGCCGCCACGTCCGCCTCAGGCGCCACGTCCGCCTCAGGCGCGGCATCAGGCCGGGCGGCCGCGGCCACCTGAGCGGGGGCGGCCGGCCTGGCGGTGGCGGGTGCCGGGACATCCACCGGTGGCTCCTTTCGCGCACCGAACCAGGTGCTCGAGCGGGGGGACGACCTCGCTGGACGGAACCGACCATCTCGGACGCGCAGGGTGACACCCAGCGCGCTCGCCAGTGCGACCGCTCCCAGCAGCACCCACAAGCCCGTCACGGTTCGTCCAAGCACCTGGCGTCCGCCGCTGTTCCCGCGACGGCTCCGGATCGGGTCACAGCCCATCCGTACGGGGGGGGCAGGACGCGGGGGTCAGGACGCGGGGGCGGAGCCGGTGACGCGGCCGACGGTACCGGGTTCGAGAACAACGTTCTGGCCGGCGGCGTCGAAGAGGATCCGGTCCGATCGGACGGTCGCGGAGGTGAGCTGGAGGTTGAACGGCAGGCCGGCCACCGGGACCCGCACGGTCAGCAGCTGGCTGATCGCCGGACTCAGCGCCGTGCCCACCGGTGCGGTCAGCTCCCGAGGGGAGAAGGTGATCTCCGCTGGCGCGACTCCGATGTCCGCCGTCCCCACCGCGTCGACGGTGGTGCCCAGGATGGGCAGCGATCCGGAGACCTGGATCGCCGTCCCGGCCGGCCCGACCGTGACAGCCGATCCCTGGCTGCGCAGGTAGGCGTTGAGATCGGTGTAGGTCAGCTCCACGCGGGCGGTGAGCCGATCGACCGGAATCCGCTGCACGTCGCCGTGCAGCACATCCGCCAGCGGCACCCGCACGCCGACGAGTTCGGCATGCAGCCGGTCGACCCGCAGGCCCTGCTCGACCTGGCCACGCACGTCCACCCGGACGTCGCGATAGTCGCCATGCAGTACCTGGGTGAGGAAGGGAAATCCGCCCAGTGACACGTCCGGCTTCGTGGCCAGCCCCTCGCTGCGCTGCGCCTGGGTGGCGATCTGGCCGGCCACCACCCGCGGGGTGATCCGGTCGACGGCGAGGAGCAGCCCGAGCAGGACCACCACGATGACGGCGGCCACCCGTGCACCCCGGCCGGGTCGGTTGGCACTCATCCGGGCAGATGCCGCCCGACGAGGTACACCAGCGGCGCGGCGCAGGCCAACGGCACCACGGTGGCCACGAAGGCGCCGGCCACCGCGGCGGCGGCCGACCCACCGACCCGGACGACTCCACCACCCCTGGCCAGCCGCTCGTGGCCGACCTGGTCACCGCCGACCTGGTCACCGCCGACCTGATCCTCGCCGGCCTGCCCCTCGCTGGCGCGGACGAGGACCAGATCCACCAGCCCGGCCGTGACCGCGCCCGCCGCCGCGGCGGTGAGACCCGCGACCACGGACAGACCGCCCGGTCCGAGCGCGCCAAGGCCCGCCCCTGCGGCGACCGCGACGGCCACCCCGACCGGCCCGGCGAACGCCGCCGGTAGGCCGGCCCATCCGACCAGCCGGGCCACCGCGACCACAATCCCGGCGCCGAGCAGACCGGCGATGGTCATCAGATCAGCCGGCTGCTCCGCGCCCTGCCCGGCCCGCAGCGCCAGATACCCGGTGAGCAGCAGACCGAGAACGATCCCGCTCAGCGCGGTGACCAGTTCGGCGCTGACCCGCTCGCTGGACGGAACACCCGCGCCACCGGACGTGGCCGGCCTGACCATGTCGGCGGCCGGGGCACGCAGGGTCACGGCTCGACGCAGCCCCAGTTGGTAGACGATGACCGCGGCGACGCCGGTCCCGCCCACCCCGACGATCGCGTGGAACGGATGGCCGTCCGTCAGCAGCAGACTGAGATCGCCCAGCAGGGCCCAGACGGCGATGAGCGCGACGGTGCCCGGCGAAGCCCGCAGCGCCCGACCCCAGGCCCACGCAAGGGCCACTTGCAGGACGATGACGACAACCGCGAGTGCCCACGTGGCCAGCGCCGCCGCCCCGATCGCGAGGCCGGCGGCGAGCACCACGGCACCGGGCACCGCGAGCGCACCCGCGGCGCCTGGGCGCGAGCGGGTGACCACACCGGATCCGAGATCGCCAGCACTCACGCCGCCATGCTGTCACGTCCGGGTAGGGCACCGCGGTGGCGGTCCTACGCCGCGGCCCTGGCCGCCGATCAGCCGCCGGCGAAGGGTGGCAGGACCTCGACGACGGCTCCGGCCGCCAGCGTGAGGGTGGCCGGATCACGTTGTCCGGCGGGCTGGTCGTCCACCAGGTAGGAGCAGCGCCGCAACAGGCTGGGCAGGGTGCCGCCGTGGCGGGCCGCGATCGCGTCCTGCACCTGCGCGAGGGTGGACGCGACGAGCGTCTCCTCGGTCACGCCGGCGGCCGCTCGTGCCGCCGCCCAGTAGCGGACCGTCACCGTCCCCGGTGCCGCGGCCGGACCACCGGTCATGATGCCCACCCCTTTGAGGATTCTGGCGCCGAGCCCGTCGCGGGGCCCGCGGCCGGCCCGTCCGCCCGGACGGGTGTGCTGGCGGGCCCGGCGAGTTCGACCATGTGGGACCCGATGCGGTCCAGCAGACCGGGCGACAGTCCCGCCTCGGCGTGCCCGAACTCGGGCTCGATCCAGACCTGCGCGTGACCCCCGCTCGCGGCGCCAAGAGCCCGCGGATGCTCCAGGGTGAAATACCGGTCGCGACCGCCATGCACGATCAGCAATGGGGTCGGCGCAATGGCACCGATCAGCTCCAACGGAGACAGCGGAACGGGCACAAAAGCGCCCGGATCGATACGCACCCGTAACCCCGTCCGGGCCACCATCCGGCCGGTCGCGGACTCCGCGAACCAATGGATTCGCCGCATCGGCGCAGTATCTCGAACGAACCACCGACTTGCCGCACTCACGCTGATCACAGCGTCGGGCGGATGTCGGAGACGGTGCCCGTGACAGAGCGTACCAGTTTTTGCCAATCCGGCATGACGGAGGACGGCTCCCGCGCCCATCGACCACCCGATGGTGACAACGCGCAGGTAGCCAAGGGTGCGGGCAGCCCCCACCGCGGCATCGACGTCCAGCGCCTCGCGATCGCCGAACGTGCACAGCCCGGTTGATCGT
Source organism: Frankia umida (assembly GCF_023242945.1). Taxonomy (NCBI): domain Bacteria; kingdom Bacillati; phylum Actinomycetota; class Actinomycetes; order Frankiales; family Frankiaceae; genus Frankia; species Frankia umida. Next base: position 140,122 of record NZ_JALKFT010000002.1, on the reverse strand, counting down.
CCGTGGCCGCGCAGGTCCATGACCTGCACTCCGACATATTTCCGCAAACCATTCGTTACTTCACGTAACGCAAGGCGTTCCATCGAGCCGGAGAAGCCATGGGCCACGACGGCCGCCAGGTCACGTGACTCTCCGTACTGATCCGGAATTTTTGGATCATGCCTGGTGGCAAGGATCTCAGAATCAGCGGTCGGTAGTGACCGGTAGACGGTAGGAGCGCAGTAGGGCACTCGGCTATCCTCCCCACATACCGGCCTTCGTTTCATGCCCATGACGGTCGTGCGACGCCCAGTGCCGGACATAGAGTTGCTCATCGGGTCGACGCTGCCCCACCACACACCACTGGAGGAGTCGTCTTGAGCGTCGTCCTTTTGCTCACCAACGCCCCCGGTCCCTCCGCCGAGTCGTTTCCGTCGCTTGGGCTGCTCACGCACACGGTGCGGGTCGCTCCGCTGGAGGCCAGCGCCCTGCTGGACGCGCCCCCGGTCGACGTGATCGTGGTGGACGGGCGCCGGGAGCTCGTCATCGCTCGTGGCCTGTGTCGACTGCTGCGCACCACCGGACTGACCACTCCGCTGCTCGCCCTGGTCACCGAAGGTGGACTCGCCGCGGTGTCCGCCGACTGGGGCGTCGACGACGTCGTGCTTGACTCCGCCGGTCCCGCCGAGGTCGAGGCCCGGTTGCGACTGGCCATCGGTCGGGTCGCTGCTGCTGGCGGCACCGCCGAGGCCGGTGTCATCCGGTCCGGCGACCTCTCCGTCGACGAGACCACCTACTCCGCGAAGCTGCGGGGCCGGCCGCTCGAGCTCACCTTCAAGGAGTTCGAGCTGCTCAAGTACCTGGCGCAGCACCCCGGTCGGGTCTTCACCCGGGCGCAGCTGCTGCAGGAGGTCTGGGGCTACGACTACTACGGCGGCACCCGCACGGTGGACGTGCATGTTCGCCGCCTGCGGGCGAAGCTCGGCCCCGAGCACGAGGCCATGATCGGCACGGTTCGCCACGTCGGCTACAAGTTCGTGGCCCCGTCGATCACCCCCCTCGCGGACGGGCCCAGCGGCCGGGTCGACCGCGATGACGCCCGCACCCCCGAGCGGGTCTAGCCCGTCCCTCATTGAGCCGCAGCCGGTTCGACGATCCACGCGGCGTCACCATCACATGACGGATGGCTCCCCCGGTGGCCATTGTCGCGATCCGCGGCGTCATCCCACAAAGCGTGGTCGCTCAGCCCGGTTGTCGTCGGGCCCAGCGACCACGCTTCGCCGTTTGACAGCGACGGCGACGGCGACGGGTTCAGGCGTGGGTGCGGCGCGCCGCACCGGATCCGCGGTTCACGCGACATCGGCGGGGGCCGCTCGTACGGTCGGGTGGTGACCTCCTCGACCTCGCAGCCGCCCACGGCCACATCCTCCAGCGCACGGCTGGACTGGCGTCCGACTCTCAGCGGTACGGACGTCGACGGCATCGAGAGCCTGCTCGCCGAGGCGGAGCGAGCCGACGGTAGCGGGCCGGTATCCGAGGACGTCCGGTTGACGTTGCGCCCGGGTCTTGCGGTGGACGCCGGCCATCACCTGCTCGCCCGTCTGTCGGCCGGTTCCGCGGACGCCCCCTCACCAGCCGCTCCCGGCGCGACCGGCCCGAAAGCCGTGCCGGTCGACCCCGCCGAACCGCCGATCATCGGATATGCGCACCTGGGCGGTCCACCGGAAAGTCGGCAGGCCGAGGTCGTGGTGCGTCCCGCGCACCGCCGTCAGGGTGTGGGTCGGGCACTGGTCACCGCGCTGCTCGCCGCCTGTTCCACGGCGCAGGCGGAACTCGACATCTGGGCACACGGGGATCTGCCGGCCGCGGCGGCCCTCGCCGATTCGCTGGGCTTCGTCCGCGCCCGTGTGCTGTTCCAGCTGCGCCGCCCGTTGGACGAGCCGCTGGAGCAGCCGGTGCTGCCCGCCGATGTCACCGTGCGGCCCTTCGTGCCCGGCCAGGACGACGAGACGTGGCTCGCGGTCAACGCCGCGGCCTTCGCCGACCATCCCGAGCAGGGCCGCTGGACGTCCGACGACCTGGCCAGACGTCAACAGGAACCGTGGTTCGACCCGCGGGGATTCTTCGTCGCCGAACGCGACGGGCAGGTGGTCGGTTTCCACTGGACCAAGGTCCACGCGGTCGACCCGACACCCGCACCGGATGTCCCACCCGCCGAGGTCGGCCCGATCGGCGAGGTCTACGTCGTCGGTGTGCGGCCCGGTTCTGGTGGTTCGGGCCTGGGCCGGGCGCTCACCCTCATCGGCCTGCGTCATCTGCGGGACCAGCGCCTGCCCACCGTCGCGTTGTACGTCGACGAGGACAACGAGCGGGCGGTGCGGATGTACACCGGGCTCGGTTTCACCGAGCATGCGCGGGACGTGTCCTATCACTGGCGCCAGGCTGGCTAGGCGCTACGCCGCCGGGCCAGTCCCGGTGCCGGGGCTGGCCCGGCGGCCGAAGCCGAAGCCGCGGAGACCGCCGGAAGATCGTCGTCCACGGCGATGACCGTGGTCAGGTTGGTGACGTGCAGCAACCGGTTCGTGTCCTCGTTGAGATGCCGCAGGGCCAGCCGGCCACCGGCCGAACGCTGGCGCTGATGGGCGAACAGGATCACCGCGAGTCCCTGCGAGTCCAGAAAGCTGACCTCGGCCAGGTCGACCACGATGTCCCTGACTCCGGCGACCCGGGCATCCAGCAGGGACTCACGCAGCGGATCCAGCGAGGAGTAGTCGATGTCGCCCACAGGGTGCACGACGATCGTGTCGCTCCCCGTCACCTCGACCCGCACAGATGGTTCCATGGCTCCGCCCGACCGGATGGCATGGGCACCGCGGGATACAGGCCGGACCGTTCCCACTGCGCGTCGCACTCCTGTCAAGCACGATGAAGCCGGCGTACCCAGGCTCTCCCACTCCCACACCCCTCAGATTCCCACCGCGGCGCGGCCTGTCTCACATCAGCGCCCCACCCGGCCCGCCGTCTGCCCTCCACCTCTCCCCGCCAGACGGGATGGGATGACATGTCATCCCATGAGAACGTCCTCGCATGGACATCAACCCGCCCTGGTCCCGCGGTGGCGCTGCTCCCGCTGATGTCGTCACGTTCCTGTGCCGGTCGGACGGCGCCGCCGTCTCGGTCGGCCCGCTGCCCGGCGGTCCGCCGGGTTCCGGCGCTGGTCTGGTCGGTCTCGTCGTCCGGCTGCCCGGCGCCTCCCCCGCTCTGCTGCGGCTCACGCCGGATGAGGCTGGTCGCCTCGCCGGGCTGCTCGCCGAGACGAACGGAGGTGATGCCGCGGCCGGTGCCGTCGATCCCGTCCCCGATGGCAGCGGCGGCGCGTCGGGCTCGAGGTACGTCGTCGTCGCGCCGGAGGGGGCGCCGGTAGCCGAGCTGTGGCCGGCGCTGGCGGCGCTTCCCCCGGCCGCGCGGCTCGTCGATTTCGCTTCGGACGCGGAGGTCGTGCTCGTCTTCGGGCTCGACGATCCGCGTTGGCCGATCCTGCCGCGCGAGGCCGGCTCGGTTCGGGACGCGCGGCAGGCGCCGAGCCGCTGAGTCGTCCGGTCGTGGGGTGGCCGGCCCTCCAGCCGGCTACCCGCGCAGCACCTCGATCCCCGAGATCACCGCGAGCACCAGGAACGCCCCCGCGGCAATGCGGGTGATCATGGAGATCGGCAGCAGTCGGAGCAGTCCACGTCCACCGGCGATGCCGAGGGCGGCCACCGTCCACAGGCCCAGCAGCGCGCCCAGCCAGACGCTCACCGGCGAGTCGAAACGGGCGGCGAGGTTGGCCGTGGTGATCTGGGTGAGGTCGCCCAGCTCCGCAAGAAAGACAACGCCGAACGAGGTGACCGCCACCCGCCAGAACGTGCTCGAACCGGCGCTCCTGGTGGCGGCCGGCTGCTCGGCCACCACCGCGGGAGTGGCCGATCCCGCCGGCCCCGCGCTGTCGCTGGTCAACGTGCCCTCGGGGTTGGTCGTGCCCTCGGCGTTGGAGGGAGCGTCGCTCGTCTCGGGCTTGTCGTCGTCATCGCGGCCCTCGCGCAGCACCAGGACGGCGCCCAACAGGAAGAGCACCATCGTGATCCCGTCCACCAGTCGGCTCGGGAGATGGGAGAACGCGCTACCAGCCGCGACAGCCACCGTGACATGGATGAGGAAGGCGGCCGCCACCCCCACCCAGACGTAGATCGGCCGGAACCGGCTGCCCAACACAAGACTCGCGACCATCGTCTTGTCCGGAAGCTCGGCGAGGACGATGACGCCGAAGGTGACCAGTATCGCGGTGATGCTCACGCCGGAACCTCTCGTAAGGCCGGGTCGTGAGCGGGGTACGCCTTCGACCCGGCATGACTGCCGTGTCGAAGGTCTCGCCCACCAGGCCGCGCACAGCCGGGCCCGAGCGCCGGGAACCCGCGGGCCGACCCATGACGGGCCGCGCACGGGCGCCAGTATGTCGACGCGCGGGTCGAGGTCGGTTCCACCGCCAGCCTGGCGGAGAAGCGCACTCGACGGGGCTACTCCCCTTCAGGGATGAAGGCTACCCGCTTGGCGGATGTGGTGCATCAGTTCACGTCCCCGCCACCTGGACATTCGGACGGCACACGAAAGGACACGCCACCACGCCGGCCTCACCCGTGGACATCACGCTTCGCAGTACTAGATTTACGCGAAGTGATGGATGATCTGGCCTCTCCCGCATTCGGCGCCGCCGAGGATCCGGTACCGGCGCCGATGCCGCGTGCCCGCGAGGCCACCGGTCTCCGTCCGGTGATCAACGCCACGGGGATTCTGCTGCACGGAGCGCTCGGTCGCGCGCCCCTGTCCGCGGCGGCCCGGGCCGCCCTCGACCTGGCGGCCGGCACCATCGACCTGGAGTTCGACCTGGCCACCGGCCGCCGCGACCGTCGTGGTCGCAGCGCGCTCGCCGCCCTGGCCACGGCGGTGCCGGCCGCGGCCGCGGTGCACATCGTCAACAACGAGGTGGCGGCCCTCGTCCTCGCCGTGGCGGCACTGGCAGCGGGACGGGAGGTGGTGGTCAGCCGCGGCGAACTCGGCGAGACGACCGACGGCCTGCGCCTGCCGGACCTGCTGGCGACCACCGGCGCCCGGCTGCGTGAGGTCGGCACCACCAACCGCACCACCCTGGGCGACTACGCCCGGGCGATCGGCCCACAGACGGGCGTCGTCCTGCGCGTACACACCCCCGGTTACCAGCTGATCGGGTTCACGGATCGCCCCGCCCTGGGTGATCTCGCCGAACTGTGCGTCGATCTCGGCGTCCCGCTGGTCGGCGACAGCGGGTCCGGGCTGCTCTGCCCAGAGCCCCACCTGCCCACCGAGCCGGATGTCACCACCTGGCTGGACCAGGGCGTGGCCGTGGTGCTGGCCAGTGGGGACCGACTGCTCGGCGGCCCGCAGTGCGGTCTGCTGTTCGGCCACGCCGGCCTGATCGACCGGATGCGCCGCCATCCGCTGTCGCGCGCCGGCCAGGCCGGCAAGCTGACCCTCGCCGCGCTGGAGGCGACGCTGCGCCATGAACCGCCGGTGCGCCAGGCGTTGCGGACCCGACCCGAACATCTCGTGGCCCGGGCCGAACGGCTCGCCCGGTGGCTGCGCCACGCCGGGATCGCCGCGTCCGCGGTGGCCAGCCGCGCCTGCGTCGACGAGTCGGCCACCGGGCCGGCCGGCGGCCATGCTCTGCGTGGCTACGACCTGCCAAGCGCCGCGGTAGCCGTCGACGCGGTGATCGCGATGCCGTTGCGCGACGGTCAGCCGGCCGTTCTCGGGCGGGTGGAGCAGGGCTGCTGTCTGCTGGACCTACGGGCCGTGCCGGCCGAACTCGATCCGGTGCTCGGCGCGGCGATACTCGCGGCCGCGACCGCGATCGGTGCCACCGCCCTCACCGACCCACCGACCGCCCCCCAGCCCATCGTGGCGGCGGCCACCACGCACAGATCCGCGTCCGACCCGTCACCGCAGGAGCGACCAGAACCGGGCCGGGAACCGCCCCCGGCCAGGATGTCGGCGATCGGCGGAGATCCGCCCCCGGGCGGGACCGGTGGGGGGCCGGCCACCGCGCGGAAGTCGGCCTCGGTCGGCGGGCTCGCACCGACCGGTGTCCGAACCGAGACGGCCAGGCTCGACGTCGCCCTGCCCGGAGACACCCTTCTTGGGCTGGAGCCGCTCTGGATCGACCGTCCGTACCGGACGGATGCCGCCGTCGCCCTGGCAGCGCCGGTGAGCAGCCCGCCGGTGAGCAGCCCGCCGCGAGGCCGTCCAGCGGACGACGCCGCCCGGGCGCTGTCCTGGTCGCCGGCCGAACCGGGATGGATGTTCGAGACGGACCCGCTCACCGCCGGCTGTCCGCCGCGTGGGCTCGAGACCGCCGACATGGACACGATCGAGTCCGCCACGATCCCGCACGGCCGGGACTCGGCGCGGACGGCACCGGAGCAGCCGACCCCGAACCAGCCCAGCCCACCGCAGCAGCCACCGGATCGGCAGTCCCCGTGAGCACGCCCCGCCTGCTGGACCAACCGCTTGTTCTGGACCTGCTGCGTCGGCTGTCCGCCGCCGGCGGCGGGGCCGTCCTGCTGTGCTACGGCCTGGTTCATCTGCTGGTCTGGCCCGGGGCGCCGACCGGCACCCCGGGCGAACGGTACCGCTGGAACGGCGACACCCACCTGTTCGGCTGGCTGCCCGCGGCCGTCGGATGGACGTTGGGCGCCGTCCTGCTCGCGGCGACCGTGCTGGGGTATGTCGCCGCCGGCGCGGGACTCGTCGGGGTGCCGGTTCTGTGCCGCCACCATCTCGGCGCCACCGCCACGGGTTGCACCGCCTCCCTGGGGCTGTACGCGGTGGCCTGGCCCGGTCTGGAACCGGACCCGACCGATTTCAGCGCCGGCCCGGTGATCAGCGGACTGCTGTTGGCCTGCGTTCTCGCGACCTCCTGGGCCCGGCGTTACCCGTCGTCGACGGGCGGCGGGTCGCCCAGGCCGCCGGCCAACCGGGGCAGCACCCGCGCCCGGCCGAACGCCACCGCCGACCGCACCGCGCCGACGTTCACCGACCGCTGGGACGGGACCGACCCCTGGGACCGGGCAGTGCCCCGGCCTGGTGCTCAGCCTCGCCCGGTGTCCGAACCTCGGGTGGTCAGGCCGTCCAGCTCGCGCTCCAGGTTGAGCCGGGCCGACGGTTCCCATCGGCGCCGCGCCCACCCCGTGGAGTAGAGCGACCCCTCGAGCAGGTGGCGCAACGCGCTGGCACGACCTCGGCGCCACTGCGCGTCATCGAAACCGCCGTACTCCCGGCGCACCCGGCGCACGTACACGTCATAGCTGGCGGGTCCGCGGGCGAGGACACGTAGATCGGCGTCGTTGACCAGGGCCTCGTCCCGGCTGTGCGACCCGTGGGAGGCGGTGGCGAGCACGAGACGGGCGACCGTGGCACCCGCCGGCCCGGGGCAGCCCAGCTCCGCCAGCACCCGGGTGGCGAGTTCGGCCGAGCATCGCTCGTTGTCGGTCAGGGCCGGGTCGTACACCACATCGTGGAAGTAGGCCGCGAGGATGCAGGCGGGTGCCAGGTACCGGTCACCGGCCCGGCCTTCGGCGGTCAGGAGCACCCGGAGGGCGGCCGTCACCTCCGCGACATGACGCAGAGTGTGGTAGTGCCGCCCCGGCTGCTGGTAGCAACGAGCGAGCGCCACGAAGGCGCGCACCCGTTCACTGACGTCGGCGGTGGCACCCACGCCGAGCAGCGCGTCGTCGAACAGCCGGGCGAGCGGTGTGCGCGGCCCGGTCAGGGCGACGTCCCGGACGGCGTTCGCCTGCCCACCCATCCGCGCTCCTCCCCGCCCGAGCGACGCCCACCGATGGGACGCCCACCGATGGGACGCCCGCTGGTGCGACGTCCACCGGCGGCTCTGGCCGCTCACGTACCCTCGCATGCCCGGCCGATCCCGGCCAGACCCAGGCTGACCAGATACGGTCCGGCCCGAACCGGCCACACCGGCCCCGCCCGACCAGCCAGCCCAGCCGATCAGCCACGCCCGATCAGGCCACCCCGACATTTGCCATCATCGAACACGCGTGCGACTGTCGGCTGGTGGAAGTGCAGATCGTGATCGACGGACAGCCCTTCCCGCTACCGGCGGACACCGATCCGGACGAGCTTCGTCGCCGGGTCGCCCAGGCGGTCTTCCGCTGCGAGGTGGAGCAGCTTCATCTCGCCGACGGCCGCACGATGCTGGTCAACTGGCGATCGGTACGTCTCATCGAGGTTCGTGTCGTCCAGCCGGGCCTCTGCGACCCCCAGCACATCAAATAGCAAAAAAAGCAATAAATGCTACTAAAGGTACATATCTGTACAGGCGCTGACCGATAGGCATTGGTCCCGCATTCACCCATGCCGCCATCCATAGAGATGGTTAGGTGCCAGTTGTGCACCAGGTGTAATTATTGTGATCTTTGTGGGATGGAAGGTGCGCCCGGCCCACTTCCTGCAGCGTTCAGGAGCCTCATCATGATCGGATACGACTATTCAGTCGCGATCCTCGGTAGCGGCATCGCCGGATCGACGCTGGCGAACATCCTCGCCCGGCACGGTCACAGCGTGGTGCTGGTCGACAGCGGCAGCCATCCCCGGTTCGCCCTCGGGGAATCGACGATCGGCGAGACGACCTATCTCCTCAAGCTGCTGGCGGAGCGGTTCGACGTGCCCGAACTCGCCCATGTCAGCAGTTTCGAGGGGGTGCGTTCGCACGTCACGTCAGCCTGCGGAGTCAAGCGCAACTTCGGCTTCGTCTACCACCGCGACGGGCATGTCCAGGACCCGGAGGAGGTGACCCAGTGCAGCGTCGCCGAGTTCCCGAACGGCCCGGAGATGCACATGCATCGCCAGGACATCGACTCCTACCTCTTCTACACCGCCGTTCGCTACGGCGCGGCGCCCCGCCAACGGACGATGGTGGAACGGGTCGAGTTCACCGCGGACGCCGCGACCCTCACCACCCGCTCCGGCGAGACGCTACGGGTGCGGTACGTCGTCGACGCGTCCGGCCGCAACTCCGTGCTGGCGAACACGTTCGGTCTGCGGGAGGAGCCGTGCCGGTTCCGCACGAACTCCCGCACCCTGTTCACCCACATGGTCGGCGTCACGCCGTTCGACGATGTCACGACGCCCAGCGGCCAGCCCACCCGCTGGCATCAGGGCACGCTGCACCACATCTTCGACGGCGGCTGGATGTGGGTGATCCCGTTCGACAACCACCGCTGCGCCACCAATCCGCTGTGCAGTGTCGGGCTCAACCTCGACAGCCAGCGTTTCCCGCACGATCCGGGCCGCTCCGCCGAGGACGAATGGGCCACGTTCCTCGAACACTTCCCGAGCGTGGGACGGCAGTTCGCCACCGCGCGCCCGGCGTGGGACTGGGTGTCCACCGGACGCACCCAGTACTCCACCAGCCGGACGGTCGGTGACCGGTGGGCGATGATGAGCCACGCCGCCGGCGCCATCGACGCGCTGTTCTCCCGGGGTATGGCCAACACGATGCAGGTGATCTACGCTTTCGCGCCGACCCTGCTGGCCGCGCTCGACGACGGCGATCTTTCCGCCGAACGCTTCGCCTACCTCGACACGCTCAACCAGACCATTCTGGACGTCAACGACCAGCTCGTCCACGGCTCCTACGTCTCGTTCCGCGATTTCGATCTCTGGCGGGCGTGGTCCAAGGTCTGGTTCATGGCCTGGAACATGGGCATCGCCCGGATCACCGGCACCTATTTCGGCTATCTGGAAAAGGGCGACCGCGCGCTGTTCGACCGGCTGCTCGACGCCCCGCATCTGGGCACCTTCTGCCCGGACCTGCCGGAGTTCCAGCCCCTGTTCGCCGCGCTGTCCGCGGTGATGGTCGAGGTCGAGCAGGGTCGGCTGACCCCGTCGGCCGCGGTCGGGCGCCTCGCCGGGCTGCTTGGCAACGCGGAGTTCCTGCCAACTCCCCTGCGACTCGGTGACGTGCTGCGCCGCTGGCACGACGGGTCCTTCGAGGCCCAGCGCCGGATGTACGAATGGGGCCGCAGCAGCTCACCGGCCTCGATGCGGCGCTGGTACGACTACGACCTCGACAAACTGCAGGCCCGCACCGGCGACGCGGTACCGGTGAGTTTCTGACCTGGCGGCCTGCGTCGGGACCGGCCGGTGCGGGCCCGGTTCTGGCCCGCCCATTCCAGCACCGCTACTGTTGCGAAAACAGAAGTCAGCCTGGCCAGACGGGGCAGGCTGACGGAGGGAGCACCCAGCATGGCCACGCCCGATGTGGGTCAACCGGCGCCCGAGATCAGCCTGCCTGGCCTGGTCCTCGTCGACGGTGAACGCCACGACGACCAGTACTCGCTGTCCGCCCAGCGCGGCCATCCGATGGTCCTCGCCTTCTACCCCGGGGACAACACCCCGGTCTGCACCCGGCAGATGTGCTCCTACGCGGCCGGTATCGAGGTCTTCCGCGGCCTCGGTGCCCCGGTGTGGGGGATCAGCCCGCAGGATCTGGACAGCCACGAGTCCTTCGCCCGCGACCAGGGGCTCGGCTTCCCGCTGCTGGCCGACACCGCGCGCGAGGCGGCGAAGAAGTACGGCATCGCCATGGTCGGTCTTGGGCTTCGCCGCTCGGTCTTCCTGATCGACGCGGACGGCGTGGTGCGGTGGAAGCAGGTCGGGTTGGTCGGCCTGACATACGCCGATGTCGACACGATCGCCGAGCAGATCCGCCAACTCACGCCGGCCTGATCCGGACCGTGGACGTCGGCGCTACGATCTGCTTCGCTTCCCGGACATCACTGGGGCGCGAGACCGGTGGGACGTGATACCTGCGGCACGTGACACCGGCAGGACGTGATATCGCCGCGCACGCGGTACCGGTGAAACCCGGAGGGACGTTCGTGAAGACCGGATCGGCCTTTCTGGGTCGCGCCTGCGTATCCCGCGGCGGCCCACCGGCCGGCGTCGAGCCGGACCGGCCTCGGGTTTTCGCGCCCACCACCGGCGCCGGGGCGGCCGCCATCGACATGCTCCTGGGCGGGCTGACGTTCCACTGTTTCGACATCGCCGTCACCGCGCTCGAGGCGGCCCGTGAGATCTACACGGTCACCCTCGGCGTGGAGATCTGGCAGACCCGGGAACTGGCCGGCACCGTGTGGCGCCGGGGACGGGCCGTGTCGCTCGCGGGCACTCTGGTCGCCGAGGGCAGGCTCGGCTCCGGCCTCGTCCGGCTGGTCGAGCCGGCCGCCGGCCACACGGTGGCCCGCGAGGCGATCGAGCGGCGCGGCGAGGGGCTGTTCTCCATCGGCTACCAGGTGGACGACCCGGTCGCCGCGCTCGGCGCCACACTCGCCGCCCGGACCCTGGTCGAGCAGTTCGGGCCCGACCGGATCCGACCGGCCGAGATCTACCTCAATGGCGGTTCCGGGCTGTTGCTCTGCCTACTGCAGCGGGATAAGCCGTCACCGACCTGAACGACGACCTGAACGACGAATCGTGCCGGTGGGCTTGTGTCCGGCACCCGAAAAATGTCATCATCTTTACAGGCCGCCCGGCACCCCCCGAGCTGGGCGGCCTCTTCACCTGCTCCAGCGTCCGTCCCAGTGCCTGCCCAGATACTCAGCGCACCAGATACTCAGCGCAGCAGCACGACGACCATCAGCAGGATACCGACCAGGGTCGTCCCCAGGGCCACGAAGGTCGCGATCCGACCACGACCGCTACCCCGACGCCAGGCCAGCGCGCCGCATCCGATCGCGATCAGCCCGGCAAGCGGAAAGAACAGGCCGAGCGCCGCGAACGTGAAGGCAATGATCCACAAAGCGCGCGCGTCCGGCAGTTCGTCGACCGGTTCAAGTGCCGGATCAGCCTCCCACTCGACATCATCATCCGCATGCGGAGCATCGTGGTCGGCCGCGGGTTCCTCCGCCGCGGGCGGGTTCGGGGCGGGGCCTTCTCCCGCCGGCCGCGAAACCGTTGCCCCGGAATCGGCGCTGGTCTCGGCGGTGGCCTTGGTCATCGCACACTCCTCCTGGCCGCCGTGTCGGCGGTCTCCGCGACAGCGCTCGCGCCGCACGTAAGTGACATCTCCCGGTCCCGGTTCCGGGGCGTGCCCCAGAGCCTGACGTACTTTGTGCCCGCTGTCGCGATTCGACGCGAGAAGTGAATCGGACCGGCGCCCACGATCACCCGAAGGCGCTACGGCATGTGAACCCGGTCGCACCCTCGAACAGATCGTCCGCTCCCGCCAGGGCGGGCTCCCGGGGCCGGCTCGACGGAACCGGCCCCGGTGTCCAACACCAGGAGCATCCGGGGCAGACTGGGGCGACGGCGTCGCGGCGGACCAGCCCGCGGGTGGGCCAGCGCATCCGGCCCCCGGATCTGCCCCGCGGCGGGCCTGGCAGGTCCGGCGCCCCGAAACCTCGCGGATCCGGAGACCAGACGTGACCGGCAGACCTGCCACTGGGCGACTCAGCCGCCCGATCGAACAGCTCGGTTCCGACCGCCGGCGGGTGATCGTTACTCTGGGCGATCGCACCTATCCGGTCGACATCGGCGCAGGGGTGCGCGGCACGCTGCCAGACGTCGTCGCCCGCCTCGGCGCGCGTCGCGCGGTCATCGTCTCCGCCCGGCCATCCGAGGTCGTCCCCGATCCGGGGGTTCCCACGCTGCGGTTGGCGGCCCGCGACGGTGAGGCAGACAAGAGCCTGGCGAACGTCGAGGCGCTGTGCAGCCAGTTCGCCGGGTTCGGGCTGACCCGATCCGACGTGGTCATCTCCTGCGGCGGCGGGACGACCACCGATGTCGTCGGGCTCGCCGCCGCGCTCTACCACCGTGGCACCCCCGTCGTGCACCTGCCCACGTCCCTGCTCGCCCAGGTCGACGCGAGTGTCGGTGGCAAGACGGCGGTCAACCTGCCCGCCGGCAAGAACCTCGTCGGCGCGTACTGGCAGCCCAGCGCCGTCCTGTGTGACACCGAGCTGCTGGCCACCCTGCCGCGGCGGGAATGGGTCAACGGCTACGGCGAGATCGCTCGCGCCCACTTCATCGGAGCGCCGGACCTGTTGGGCCGACCGGTCGCGGAGCAGATCGCGGCCAGCGTCGCGCTCAAGGCCGGCATCGTCGCCCGCGACGAGCGGGACACGAACCTGCGGCACATCCTCAACTACGGGCACACTCTCGGCCACGCCCTGGAACGGGTCACCGACTACGCGATGCGCCACGGGGAGGCGGTGGCCGTCGGCACCGTCTTCGCCGGCCGTCTCGCCGGTACCCTCGGCCGCATCGAAGCCGACCAGGTCGCGGAGCACCTGGAGGTCGTCCGTGGCTACGGGTTGCCGTCGGCTCTGCCCACCGGCATCGACCTGGACGCGCTCATCGCCGTCATGCGGTTGGACAAGAAGTCCGTCGGCACCGGGCTGACGTTCGTCCTGACCGGCCAGGACGGCCCGCAGCTCGTCGGCGACATCGACGAGACGCATGTCCGCGCCACCCTCGCCGACATGCCCCGATCGGCCACATCATGAGCGTTCCCGTCGCCGACGTACCCGCGCAGACCGACGTACCCGCGCAGACCACCGGGCCGGACACCGCCACCGGGCTCGGGCCGGCCCCGATGCCCACGGTCAGCGGCACCACGCGGCTGTATGTCGTCATCGGCGACCCGGTCACCCAGGTGCGGGCGCCGTCCCTGCTCAACCCGCTGTTCGCGCGGCTGGCCATCGACGCCGTGCTCGTCCCGGTCCAGGCCCGACCGGAGGCGTTCGGCACCGTTCTGGCCGGGCTCGCCGCCACCGGCAACGTCGACGGCGTGTTCGTCACCATCCCGCACAAGGTCGCGGCCTGCGAACTCGCCACCGAACGCAGCACCGCCGCCCAGATCAGCGGCAGCGCCAACGTGCTGCGTCGGCTGCCCGGCGGCGGCTGGGCAGCCGACAACTTCGACGGTGCCGGCTTCGTACGCGGCCTGGCCCGAGCCGGTCAACCCCTGGAGGGGACGCGGGTCGCCCTGATGGGGGCGGGCGGGGCCGGCAGCGCGATCGCCGTCGCCCTGCTCGGCGCCGGCTGTCGCCAGCTGGCCATTCACGACCCGGACCAGGCGAGATGCGCGGATCTGGTGGCCCGTCTCGACGTGCACTGGCCCGGACGGGTGACGCGGGCCGTCCGACCCGCGTTGGCCGACGCGGATCTCGCTGTGAACGCGACCCCGCTCGGTCTGCGCCCCGACGACCAGCTGCCGTTCCCTCCGGAGGCGCTGCCAGCCGGCGCGCTGGTGGCGGACATCATCATGAAGCCGGCCCGCACCAGGCTGCTCGACGCGGCCGGCGCGCTGGGGCTGCGCACCCATCCCGGCATTCCCATGCTGGCCGAGCAGGTGGACCTCTACCGGGAGTTCTTCGGCTTCACCGCCCCCGGCGGCGACGTCGCCGCCTCAACCTGACCCAACCCCACCAGCTTCGCCCCCCACCAGCTCTGTTCCCGGACAGCTCGGTCCCCTGCCGTGAAAGGCGCGTCCCATGCCCATGCCCGCGTCCGCACCGACAACGGGGGTGCTCGGCATCGACATCGGGGGCACGAAGGTCGCGTTGCGCATCGAACCCTCCGGCGCCGACGGTGGCCCGGGCAGCGGCGTCGATGTCGCACCGGTGGAGTCGTCGTTTCCCTGGACGCCCGCCGCCAGCGCCCCGCGGGACCTGGCCGATCTCACCGACGGGGTCGCGGCGCTGCGGGCCCGGTGGAACGGTCCGCTCACCGCGGTCGGCGTCGCGATGCCCGCCACCGTCGATCCGGCTGGTCGGGTGACGACCTGGCCTGGCCGGCCGAGCTGGACCGGCCTGGACTTCGGGGCGGCGATGCGCGGGCTGGTGCCCGGGGCCCGCGTCGCCCACGCCGACGACGGTGACCTCGCCGCGCTCGCCGAGGCGGCCGCGGCCGACTGCCCCGATCTGGTCTACCTGGGCATCGGCACCGGGGTCGGCGGCGGGCTCGTGCTGGCCGGCCGGCCCTGCCCGCGCCCCGGCCATGGCTCGGCGGAGATCGGGCACATGCTGATCTCGATGACCGGCGCGGTGTGCACATGTGGGCGCCGCGGCTGCGTCCAGGCGACGGCCAGCGGCCCCGCCACCCTGCGTCGCGCCGCGGCCTACCGCGCCGCCACCACCGCCAGCGTCGACGAGCCGGACGGCGGTGAACCAGGCGGCGGTGAGCCGGCCGGCGTCCCCTTCGCCGAACTGCGCGCGGGCTGGTTGGCGGAGGCCGACTGGGCGGTCCGCGCGGTGCGGGAGAGCACCCAGGCGGCGGCCGTGGCCGTGGTCAGCCTGACCGAGGTCCTGCATCCGAGGCTGGCGGTGGTCGGCGGCGGGTTCGCCGACGGCCTGCCGGGCTTCGCCGCCGCGGTGGACGAGCAGGCCCGCGTCCTCGGTCGACCCGGGCATCCGCCGGCGCCGGTCCAGGCCGCTGTCCTCGGCGGACTGTCATCTCTGTCCGGCGCCCTGCTGCTGGCCCGCCAGGCCGACTGACCGCGACCCGCGACCCGCGACCGGCGACCGGCGACCGGCGACCGGCGTGACCAAAGTGGCGTCGCGAGCCGCGCTAATCCCGAGCATGTCGATCTTTGTGGTCCTTCTACAGGGCTCACGGCGTAATTCTGTCCGTTTCGTCCCTGTAGAAGGACTCATCCGCTCCGCCAGGCCGCCCGCGGCGACGACTGCCCGTGACAGCGATGTCGTCCCTGAGCATGCGTGGCCCTGCTCGGCTAGTCGCCGGTGAGAATCCGTTCGCCCACCGAGGACGATGCCGCGGACGACGGGACGACGGTCACCACATCCGTGCGCGCCGCGGGCACCTCCGGTACGCCACCGCTCGACCGCGTCGGAGCCGGGACCGTCGCCGCCGGGACCGGGCTCGACTCACCGAGCAGGACCAGCAGGTCGGACGGCCGGTGCAGGACGGCATCCGGTGCGGCCGCGATCAGCTCCACACCGTCGGTCTCGCCCCACAGGGCCGCCGCGGCCATCACCCCGGCACCGCGGGCGCTGTCGAGGTCGGCGACCGCGTCCCCGATCATCACCGCCGTGCTCGCATCGGCGCCGAGCAGCGCCAGGGCGTGCAGGACGATGTCCGGTGCGGGCTTGGGCCGAGCGATCTCGTCCGAGCCGATGACGTGGTCGAACAGGTCGAGCACACCGAGCACACCGAGCAGGTGACGGGCCCGCGACCCCGCCTTTCCGGTGGCGACGGCCAGCCCGTAGCCGCGTTCCCGCAGGGTGCGCAGCAGGTGCGCGACACCGTCGAACAGGACGACCTCGCTGGCGAGGCGGTAGCTCTCCCGGACGAAGGGCTCCTCCATCTCCAGCGGCAGATTCATGATCCGCATGATGTCGGGGAAGTAGCGGCCCAGGTGGCGCTCGTACTCCTCGAAGGGGGCCAGGCCGTCGCCGACGACCTCCGCGTAGGCGATCGTGAACGCCTGGCGCATCACCCCGAAGCTGTCCACCAGGACACCATCGAGGTCGAAGATCACTGCCTGGCGTCGGACGACGACGGCCTGCCCGTTCTCACGTTCCGTTCCCACATGCCCCCCTTGGCTCACTGGACATCGGCGGTGGTGATGATGGCTGGGCGGAGCGTCATCGGCCCGCGGGGACGAGATCCGGCGCCTGGCGGGACGCGCGTGCGCAGGCGTAGAACCGTTCGATCGCGGCGATCGTCGGACGGACCTCGGCGATCGCCCGACCACGGGAGGCCGGGTCGGCCAGCATCGCCGGCAGTTCGTCGAGCTGCCGGCGGTACTCGGCGCCGATCGGTTCGTCCGGCAGGGTCACCGGACTGGTCTGGCCGGTGCGGGTGAGGGTGAGCAGCGACCGGTCCTGCCGGTTCGGGCCGAACCCGAAGGTGCAGCGCAACGACACCGTGCCGCCCGTACCTTCGACGGTGATCGCGGTCAGGTCCCGCGCCTCGTGCGAGGCCCAGCTCGCCCGCAGCGCCACCGACGTGCCGTCCTCGGTGACCAGGAAGCCCCGCGCGGTGTCCTCCACGTCGCCACCGACCCGCGGCGGCTGCTCCGGCGCCGGCTGCCCGTCCGCGGGCTGGTCACCGTGTCGCCAGGCCGCCGCCCAGGCACCGTCGTTGACGAAGTCGTCCGACGTCGTCCCGATCACCTCGCGGAACCGGACGGCTCCGAGCAGCGGGGTGAGCGTGTCGAGCAGATGCCAGCCGAGGTCGACCAGCGCGCCGCCACCGGACTGCTCGCGGCGGGTGAACCAGCCGCCGGCGTCGGGAATGCCCCGGGCCCGCACCCAGGCCAGATCGACGTGTCGGATGGCGCCGAGCGACGCCGCCACCTCGTAGAGCCGGCTCACGTCAGCCCGGTAGCGCGCGGCGCTGCCGGCCAGCAGCGTCGCGTCACCCGCCTGCTCCGCCGCTGCCAGCCGGTCGGCCTCCGCCGAGCTCAGGCACACCGGCTTCTCCAGGAACACCGGGATGCCCGCGGCCAGCAGCCGTTCGGCGATGTCGGCATGGCGGTTGTTGGGTACCGCCACCACGGCCAGGTCGGGCCGGGCGGGACCCGCGGCGGCCAGCTCGTCGACGTCGGCGAACACCGCCAGCTCCGCCGACCCGGACGCCCCACCGGCCGCGTCCGTCTCCTGCCCCGCGGGGGCGAGGTCCGTGGCGACGGCGGTGCGCGCGGCCGGGTCAGGATCGACGACGGCGGTCACCGCGAACCGTGGATGTTCCCGTAGCCGGGGCAGCCAGATCGAACGCCCAGCCCAACCCAGCCCGACGACGGCGACCCGCAGTGGCGCTGCGTCGAGGGACGGGTCGCTCGCCGCGGCGGTCGCCGCGGAGGTCGCTGCGGTCACTGGGCCGCGATCACGTCGGCCACGACCGCTGCCACCTGGTGCATCTGCTCCTCGGTGCCGAGCAGGGTGCGGTGGTGCAGCCAGATGCCGTCCGCGCTGAGCGCCTCGGTGTTGGGGCAGCGGGCCGCCAGCTCGTCGACCGTGGTGTCCGGCGCGCCGGTCTCCCAGAAGCCGTTCGACCGGTAGATCGACCGGAAGGCGGCGAAGGCCGGCAGGCCACGCTCGAGGAGCGCGTCGACGAGTGCGTTGCGTCGGTTCTCACCCAGGCCCGGCACCCGGAACATCGCCATGTAGTGGGAGTTGCGGTCACAACGCTCGTCGCGGCTCTGCGGCACCACGCCGGGGATGGCCGCGAGTGCTTCGGCGAGCACCGGCCAACGCTGCTCACGGGTGTCGATCTGACCGGCCAGCCGACCGAGCTGGGCCCGCAGGACCGAGGCGGAGAACTCGTTGAGCCGGAAGTTCGAGCCGGAGGTCTGGTGGAAGTAGCGGCGGTCGGTGCGCGGCCGGCCACAGCTGTGCCGCAGGAACGCCAGCTCGAACAGCTCCGCGTCGGGGAAGGTCACCGCGCCGCCCTCGCCCGCGGTCATGAGCTTGCCGTTCTGGAAGCTGAACGCCGCCACCGAGCCGAGCTCGCCGACCTTGCGGCCCTGCCACTGGGTGCCGTGCGCGTGCGCGGCGTCCTGCAGCAGCGGGACGCCGGTGTCGGCCGACAGCTTGGCCAGCGCGTCCATGTCGGAGATCTGGCCGGCCATGTGCACCGGCATGATCGCCTTGGTGCGGCTGGTGACGGCCGCGGCGGCGGCCTGCGGGTCGATGCAGTAGGTGTCGAGGTCGACATCCACCGGCACGGCCACGGCGCCGAGGCGCTGCGCGGCCTGCGAGGACGAGATGAACGTGAACGCCGGGACGATGACCTCGGTGCCCGGGCCGACCCCGAGAACCTGCAGCGCCAGCTCGAGGGCGTGCGTGCCATTGGTGACGGCCAGCGCGTACTCGGCGCCGTGATAAGCACCGAATTCGCGTTCGAAGCTGTCAACCTCGCTGCCGCCCATGCGCCACCACTGGCCCTGCTCCAGAGCCCGGATCAGACCGTCGCGCTCCTCGTCGGAGTACTGCGGCCAAGCCGGCAGCTCCGGTGCGCGTAGCACTTCACCGCTCATGGTCCCCACCCTTTTCTTACGTGACGATAAGGTACGCGTAAGGATCTCGGCCGTCGACGGTTCATTACCGTGGGTTGTCCGCAGAATCCGCACGAGTGGTGCGCGACGGACCGTACCCCACCCCCCGAGAAGCTTCGGCAGGCCCTGGCTCACATCATACGAAAACCAATCCGCAACCAATAGCCCCGCTACGATCGGGTGATCATGGGCGGCCAGGCCGCCGGGCCCGTCGCCGTCCGCTGGGCTGGCCTTTCGCCACGGTCCGCAGAGGCCACAGCACGGCTGCGGTAGCCTCCGGGCCGGTGCCGGCCGCCGCGGCCGGTCGGGTCGGCAATGTGATGAGGACACTGTGAGCACGCTGCTGCTTCTGAACGGACCCAACCTCGGCATACTTGGTCGGCGGCAACCCGAGGTATACGGAACGGCAACCCTTGACGACATTGAATCCGCAGTCGGTGCACGGGTGGCCGAGCGGGGATGGAAAGTACTCTCGATTCAGCGGGAATCCGAGGGCGAGCTCATCCATGCGATTCAGGAAAACTATGACTCGGTGGGTGCGATCGTCAACCCCGGTGCACTCATGATGTACGGCTGGAGCCTTCGGGACGCTCTGGCCAACTATCCCGCACCGTGGATCGAGGTGCACCTTTCCAACGTCTGGGCGCGGGAGTCCTTCCGACACGAGTCGATTCTTTCCGCGCTGGCCAGTGGCGTCGTCGTCGGGCTGGGCGCCCTGGGCTACGAGCTCGCCGCGTCCGCCCTGCTCGAACTGGTGTCGCCGGCAGGCGCCTGACCTCCCGGCCCCCGCCGAGGGCCCGCGCCGGACCGGGGCCCGAGGCCGCCGGACCGCGCGGGCCACGGGCTTCGATTCCGGCGAGATCCACGACCGCCACGCCCCGGTCCGCCGCCCGCGCCCCGAACGCCGATCGGCATCGGCGGGTCGCGTTTTCGCCCTGGTGGCTCCCGCCACGTCCAGGCAATCATTTATGAGACAACCACCAGCCGGATAGCTGCTATTCACCGCCGATGCCATGGACATGAGGACCGACCGCGGCCCATATAGGCGGGCGTACAGCACGTGCGCACCGCCGCCGCACCCGACCCGACCGCGGGATGGCCGACATAAGAGACGCCTCCCGCGGCGCCGCGGTCCGCCACCCGCCGGATCACGGCCGATGGCTTCGTGACCGCCGACACAGTCGACTCACCTTGTTCACCGGCCCGGCCGGTAAACCTGACGGTCCGCCCGATCGCTATTCCGGACAATGGACATTTTCTTCCGTCAGGCCAGCCGCGGACTCGACCGGCGCCGGCACCGACGCCTCACCCAGACCGACGCCGGGACCGCCGACCCGACGGTTATGCCGGACTGTCCTGAACCGCGACTCCCCGTCGCCCCGCCACGGGAGAACCCGCGCCGCCGCCCACCCACCGGATACCGGCCGGCACGCGGTGAAGCGGCAGCGCACGATCCTGCCTGGGACGACACGTCGGATGCGGGCGGGGCGCCTGACCCGCCCCGGACCTGTCAGTACGGTCCGTGCCCGGTCAGCGCGCCAAGGTGCCCCAGGGGAGGTTCGTACAGCATCTACGCAGAACCGGGCGAAGTCGCGCCTGGTGGTTTCGGCTCGTGTACCTGCGCCTATCACGCCCAGTGACGGAGCCCAGTCGGCGGCGGCGCAGGCGCTGACCAAGGCGGGTACCTGATGGTCGCGGACGTTACGGCCGTGGCGGACGGGCCGGCTGTGGTGCCGTCGGCGGCGGGACGAGACCCGGCGGCCACCCTGGTCGCCGTGATCATGGTTGTGGTCGTCGGCCTGACCTTCGCCTTCGGGTTCGGCAATGTGTTCCAGCTCGGGCTGCGTCTGGGAGTGCCGATCTGGGTCGCGCCGCTGGTGGCCCCGGCGGTCGACTTGTCCGTGGTGGGCCTTTTGCTGGGGACCCGGCAGCTTGCGGTGCAAGGCGCGCCGCCGGAGCTGCTGCATCCAGCACGGCGACTACTAGTCTTTTCCAGCGCAATCACGCTAACACTTAACGTAGCAGAACCGGTGATCGCAGGAGACTACGGAAAAGCCGCGTTCGACGCGGTCGGGCCAGCTTTGCTGATCGGCTGGTCCGAGGTGGGCCCGGGGCTGTTGCGCGCGATGCGCCACCCCACCACCTTCCACCCCGTCGTCCCGGACCAGCCAGCAGACACCGACGGGGCAACGGTGGCCACCACCGTGTCGGCGCCAACCAGAGGCGAGAGCCCCCAGGCCGAGGCGGCGGCAGGTCCGGCGCAGCGCGCTCCCGGCCGGCCGAGCACCGTGGTGCTCGACGGCTCGCTACTGGAGCGCGCGCGGCGCGAGGACGCCCGCTACTGGGCAGAGCACCGCCGTCCAATCTCCTCGGACGAGCTGCGCAAACGACTCAAGGTCGGCTCGAAGCGGGCGCGGGCCCTGGTCACGCAGCTACGCACCGAGGCGCACCGGGTGCTGGAAGAACACGCTCCCAACGCCGGCGTATCCGAGGGCGGCACGGCCGCGACCGCGCCGGAAGCTGACGACAGCGCCACGGACAGGCCGCCAGCGGTGGTCGTGTTGGACAACGTCGACATGGTTGATCTCGGACCGGTCAAGCCGGCCAGGACCGGCACGCTGGCCGCCGTCGGATGAGGGCCCCGTCCCGATGACGGGATCGGCGTGCCGTCCCGAATGCTGGCCGGAATGTCCTGGTGCGGACGCGTCAGCCCACCCACTCCCGGCCTGGCCCGCCATCCGCCCGTTCTTCCTGCCTGCTCGTCGATCTCCCCCTGCCCGATGACCCTCTTGGGAGCTCTCTCCGCGTGATCACGAACCCTCCGGAGCGGACCTACCTCGGCCGCCGCGCCTACGCCCGACCCCACCGCGCGCGTCGTCTCCAGCGGAGAACACCGGCTTTGGCTGGCTCACCCCCTCACTACGAAGGACCAGCGGGTCGCACGCCTGATCCACGACCCATCAGATCGTCGAACTCGGCTGGACTACTCGCCGATCGGCGAACACCCGCCCGCTGGAGCTCTACCGGCGGCGGGTTCCTGATCATTACCAACCGCTCGCGGTCAGCGGGATATTCACCCGGCTGGTCCATCACGCCCGCCAGCCCGAGGTCACCGGCCGGCTCGCGGCCGGTGACCGGAGGAACGCTGCGCCTGCCCGTTCGGGGACATCGTCCAGCCCAACGCGCACGGCCGGTGGGCGCAGGGCCGCGCCGAGGTCGAATGGTTCCTCGAACCGGATTTCGGCACCGAAGCGCTCCGCCGCCTCACCTTCAAGATCGACGCCTACGGCCGGCTCGCCAAAACGATCAGGATCGACACGCCGCTCCTGATCTGGACTACCACCCGGCCCCGCGAAGCCCGCCTCCGTGAGGTCCTTACTGAGGCGCTGCGCAACCTGGATAACCCGACGCGGGCGCCGGTCTCGACGACAGCCGCAGACCTCGCCGAACCTGTGAGCATCTGGGCGCCACCCTGACCCGCTGGCATCCCCTCACCCACCTTCGCCGCCCATACCCGGAACCCGAAGGCGCCGTCGAGGCGATACAGCACGCCCTGACAGTGCTCGACGGCCGTCCCACCCGAGATGTGATCCAACGGGCCGGAGAGATGTGGCGGCAGATGGACACCCAATGGTCCCACGTGCCCGCCGTCCAAAAACTCGGCGAGCAGGTCCGATCCTCCCGCCTGGCCCTCGAAGCCGGCCAGGCCCCGACAGAAACGGTGTAGGACACCACACCCCTCCCGGACGCATCAGGGGACCGGACATGCAACGACGCGACTCATCGATGATCGACACCGAGGTGGATCTACGGGCTCGACGCCGACCACGTATTCAAGATCTACGCCGACCCGGCGCAGACGGCATCGCTGTTGACGCTGAAGGACTGCGCCATCCCTGCCTCCACGGCCACTGCGCGTTGAAGGAGGGCGCCGAGGAAGTCATGGACGCCCCTCCTTCTGGCCGGACTCGTGCTGTGCGGATGCGCCATGTCTACTGTGCGGGGCCGAACATGACGGCGAGGCTGTTCAGTGCGCCGGGTACGGGCCGGTAGTAGGCCCAGACGCCGCGTTTGTCGCGGCTGATCAGGCCGGCGTCGACGAGGACCTTCAGGTGGTGGCTGACGGTGGGTTGGGTCAGCCCGAGGGGTTCGGTGAGTTCGCAGACGCAGGCTTCGTCGCCGCCGCGGGCGTAGATCATCGACAGGAGGCGTAGTCGGGCGGGGACGGCGATGGCCTTGAGCACGGCGGCGAGCTGGTCGGCGTCGTGGGCGGACAGGGGTGCGGTCCCCAGCGGGGTGCAGCAGGCCCCGAGTGCGCCGCCAGTGAGGTCAGGCGGGTCGGGGAGCGCCGCGGTGGGGGCGGGTATCGCGGTCGTGGCCATGGGGTCCAGCATGCCACGAGGGATTGACAGCGGTCGATGTCTGCGAGCATGCTCCGTCCCACAGTGATATAGACAACCGTCAATGTGTGGGGTGATCGTGATGGCGCGGGTGCAGTTGGCGTTGAACGTGTCCGATGTGGACGCGGCGGTGGAGTTCTACTCGAAGCTGTTCGGGGTCGGGCCGGCGAAGCGGCGGGCGGGGTATGCGAACTTCGCGGTCGACGTGCCGCCGTTGAAGCTGGTGCTGATCGAGAACCCGGACGTCCGCGGCAGCGGTGTCGCGGGAGCGTTGAACCATCTCGGCGTTGAGGTCGAATCCACCGACGAGGTCACCGCCGCGACGACCCGGCTGGCCGGGGCCGGCCTGGAGACCGCGGTCGAGGAGAACACCGCCTGCTGCTACGCGGTGCAGGACAAGGTCTGGGTCGACGACCCCGACGGTGCGCCGTGGGAGGTCTACACGGTGCTCTCCGATGTCGTCGACGGGTCGGTGCCGACGTTGCGGACGGTGGAACCGGGCAGCGGGTCAGGATCGGGGCCGGGGTCGGCCTGCGCCTGCGGGCCGGGGGTGGACTGCGGCCCCGCCGTGGACACCGTCGACGTCGCGATCGAACCGGCGCCCGCCGGCGCCCGCTGAACCCCGTGGCGGATATCGAGCCGGGTGGCCGGTCGTCGCTGACGCGGCGGCTGGCCGCCGAGGCGGTGGGCAGCATGCTGCTCGCCGCTCTGGTCGTCGGGTCGGGAATCGCCGCGGTCCAGCTCAGCCCCGGCCAGGTCGGGTTGCAACTGGTGGAGAACGCCGCGGCGACCGCCGCCGGCCTGTTCGCCATCATCCTCATGGTCGGCCCGGTGTCCGGGGCGCACTTCAATCCGGTCGTCACCCTTGTCGACGCCGCGTTCGGCGGCGTGTCATGGCGCGACGCCGCCGCCTACCTGCCTGCGCAGGTCGCCGGCTGCATCGGCGGGGCGGTGCTGGCGAACCTGATGTTCGACCGGTCGGCGGTGTCGATCGCGACCCACCACCGGGCCTCGGGAGCGCATCTGCTCGCCGAGGTCGTCGCGACCGCCGGCCTGATCCTGCTGATTTTCGCGTTGGTCCGGTCGGACCGGGCCGAACGGGCCCCGGCCGCGGTCGGCGCCTACATCGGGGCGGCGTACTGGTTCACCAGCTCGACGAGTTTCGCGAACCCCGCGATCACCGTCGGCCGGATGTTCTCCGACAGCTTCGCCGGGATCGCCCCCGCTTCCGCACCCGCGTTCATCGCCGCCCAGGTGGTCGGCGGGGCGGTCGGCTACGGGCTGGTCCGGCTGTTCTACCCCCCTACCGCCACGGCCCGCGCGCAGGCTGCGCAGGTCGTGCTGCCCCATGCCGACCCGGCGACCGCGAACGGCGCGGAGCCGCCTGCATCCCGAGGTGTGTCATGATCGATCCCGCATCCCCCACCCGGCTGGACGCCCTGACCGGGGTGGACCCGGCGACCGTCCGTGCGCTGCGGGCCAGCGCCGACCGGCTCGCCTACGACACCACCTTCACCGCCGGCGAGGTGGAGGAGGTGTTCGTCGACTCCTACGCCCGGCTCGCGCGCACCGCCCAGGTCACCCTGTTCCTGCCGACCCTGGCCGAGCGGCTGACCCGGGAACGCCTCGAAGCCCTCGGAGCGACCCGCGGGCTGATCGCGAAGAGGGTGCCGGAGGTGCTGTTCGTCTGCGTCCGTAACGCCGGCCGTTCGCAGATCGCCGCGGCGTTCACCCGCCACTACGCCGGGACGGCCCTGCATATCCGCACCGGCGGCTCCGACCCCGGCGAACACATCCACCCCGAGGTGATCGCCGCGATGAAGGATGTCGGGCTGAGCCTGGAGGAGGAGTTCCCCAAGCCGCTGACCGACGACATCCTCGCCGCCGCCGACGTCGTCATCACCATGGGCTGCGGGGACCGCTGCCCGTATGTGCCCGGGAAACGGTACGAGGACTGGCCGATCGACGACCCCGACGGCGCCCCGGCCGAGCAGGTCACTCTCGTCCGGGACGACATCGACCGCCGGGTCCGCGCCCTGGTCGCCAGCCTGCTACCCGGCCAGGTCCTGCCGCCCACCCGCACCGCCCACTCCTGACCAACCCCCCACCAGGCCGAGCTGTGAAGGGACAGGCTTCGTCGTGCATCTGGTCGCGATCGGCGGCAGCGACGCGGGGATCTCCGCGGCGCTGCGCGCCCGTGAACTCGACCCGGCCACCGAGGTCACCGTCGTCGTCGCCGACGACTACCCGAACTTCTCCATCTGCGGCATCCCCCGCTACCTCTCCGGTGAGATCGGGCACTGGTCGAACCTGGCCCACCGCAGCCACGCCGACCTCGAAGCCACCGGCATGTGCCTGCGGACGAACACGCTCGCCACGGCCGTCGACGTCGCCGCCCACCGGCTGACGCTGCGCGGCCCGAGCGGACGCGCCGAGCAGCTGCCCTACGACAAAATGATCATCGCCACCGGGGCGCTGCCCGCCGTGCCCCCGATCTCCGGCCTCGCCGACCCCGGCGACCTGCTCACCCCCGCCGCGGGCGGCGGCCTGGGCCCCTCGGACGGGGTCCATCTGCTGCATTCCATGACCGACGCCCACACGATCATGAACAGTCTGGCCGGCCGGCAGCCGGCCACCGCAATCGTGATCGGCGCCGGCTACATCGGCCTGGAGATGGCCGAAGCCCTCACCACCCGCGGCCTCGCCGTGACCCAGATCGAACGGGCCGCACAGGTCCTGCCCACGTTGGACCCGCAGCTCGGCGCGCTCGTCGCCGCCGAACTCGCCGCCCACGGGGTGCAGGTCCGCACCCGCACCGCCGTCCGAGCGCTGACCGTCGCCGGACCGGGCGCGCCCGGCCGGCTCGCGGTCGACGCGGTCACCACCCGGCCGGACGGCACCAGCCGCGCGTTCACCGCCCACGCCGACCTTGTCCTCGTCGTCACCGGTGTCCGTCCCGACAGCCGACTCGCCGCCGCCGCCGGCGCCACCCTCGACCAGCGCGGGGCGATCGCGGTCAGCGAACAGATGGAAACCGGCCTGCCCGACATCTACGCCGCTGGGGACTGCGTCCAGACCCACCACCGGCTGCTGGGCACCACCTGGCTACCGCTGGGCACCACCGCCCACAAACAGGGCCGCGTCGCCGCAGAGAACGCCCTCGGCCGCCGGCGCACCTTCGCCGGCAGCCTCGGCACCCAGGTCGTCAAGGTCTTCGACACCGTCGCTGCCCGCACCGGCCTACGTGAGCACGAAGCCACCGCCGCCGGCTACAGCCCCGCGACCAGCCAGACCAGCACCGACGACCACAAGGCGTACTACCCCGGCGCCCACCCGATCACGATCCGGATCACCGGTTCCACCAAGACCGAGCGTCTCCTCGGTGCGCAACTCGTCGGCCGCCGCGGCAGCGAGGTCGCCAAACGCGTCGACATCTACGCCACCGCGATCCACCACCACATGACCGTCGACGCCGTCAACGACCTCGACCTCGCCTACACCCCACCCCTGGGCTCGCCCTGGGACGCCGTCCAGATCGCCGCCCAAACCTGGCTCCGCGACCACCACGGCACCCGCCGCACAACCCCCTGACCGCCCCCTCACAGAGAAGGATCGCGCTTCCATGACCACGAAACCCTCGGTGCTGTTCGTCTGTGTCCACAACGCCGGCCGTTCCCAGATGGCCGCCGGCTGGCTCACCCACCTCGCTGGCGACCGCGTCGAGGTCCGCTCCGCCGGCTCCGCCCCCGCTGACCAGATCAACCCCACCGCGGTCGCCGCCATGGCCGAAGTCGGCATCGACATCACCGACCAGACCCCGAAGATCCTCACCGTTGACGCGGTCGAAGCCTCCGACGTCGTCATCACCATGGGCTGCGGCGACGCCTGCCCGATCTTCCCCGGCAAACGCTACGAGGACTGGAAACTCGACGACCCCGCCGGCCAGGGCATCGACGCCGTCCGCCCCATCCGCGACGACATCCGCACCCGCATCGAACAGCTCCTCGCCGAGCTGCTCCCCGTTCCGTCCTGACCTTCCCGGCTCGCCACCACCGGACCACGCGGTGACACAGCACGGCACCACAGCCAGCCGTCGCCCCCCCCCCGGCGCCCCCCGGGCGGCGCCCCCGCGCCAAGACCCCGGCCCCA
>NZ_JALKFT010000002.1:0-112473 GCF_023242945.1 Frankia umida | reverse complement strand
CCTCCCCGGCCGCGGTGAGTCCGGCCGGACCCGAACCCGCCCCCATAAGGTTCACCCATCCGCCCACGGCAAGACCCACCGACACCGCGTCCCACCCCCCCGCCCCCCCCCCCCCCCCCCCCCCGGCGCCAAGACCCGGGCCACAGCAGGCATGACGCCCGGCTGGCATGGGCAACCCTGCTGGTCAGCGGCCTGCTCCTGGCCGGCTGCTCCCCGAGCACCCACAGCCCGCCCGCCCCATCCACCACCACAAGACCGACGACAGCAGCCGTCGCTTCCACTCCGGTCCCGTCCTGGAAGTTCCACCCCACCGCAGACCCGATCAACGACGCCTACCTCCAGTTCTGGGCCGCATTCAGCGACGCCCAGGCCCGCGGCGAACCGGACCACCCGCCGATGATCCGCCACGCCAACGGACAGGCACTCGACTGGGCCCAGGCAGTGATCCGCGGCTACGCCGCCCGCGGATGGGTACGCACAATCGAAAAAGGCTATGCCCCGCATCCGCAGGTCACCCGGAGATCCAGCGACGCCGCACAGGTAGTCGACCCACAGGACTGGACGCTGTGGCCCCTGAAAGACCGCCACACCGGCCAGATCCTGCCCAACATCGAGACACGGCAATGCATCACCGCCGGCCTCACCCCACACGACAGCACCTGGCAGGTCACAACACTCGTCTTCACCCACGACAGGTGCTGAAGCCAGGTAGTCGTCACCCCAAGGGCTCCCCGACTGGCCAACAAGACCATCCACGGCAGTTCAGGCTGGCCATCTCGATCCGTTCCCTACAGTGATGATTTGCCGCGGAATTGTCTTGCTGATAGGCGGGTCCAGCCGGCGAGACCGTTGTGCTGCTGCGTTTGGCCGATGGGCAGGTGGCGCCGACCAGGTCCGTGCCGTCCGACAGCTAGACGGCCGCCGATGTTCATCCCTCGGCAACGTTCGGGGAAGGCTCTCTGCGACTTGACCTTCAAGTCGGGTCGAAGGTTTACCGTCCAGGCCATGGGCACCTATCGCATCTCGCAGCTGGCGGAACGCTCCGGTGTCCCGGCCAGCACGCTGCGGTTCTACGAGACCGCCGGGCTGCTGCCCGCCGAACGCACCCCGGCGGGGTACCGCGTCTACGACGACGAAGCGGTCCAACGGCTGGCGTTCATCTCCTCCGCGAAGCTCCTCGGCCTGGCACTGGACGAGATCGGTGCTCTGCTGACGGTGTGGGAACGGGGAGTGTGCGCGGCGGTCCGGGAACGGATGCTGCCGCTCGTCGCCACCCGGATCGCTGACGCCGACCGGCGGGCCGCGGAACTGTCGTCGTTTTCGGCGCGCCTGGCCGCGTTCCACACCGAGCTGGGCGAACCGGCACCGGCGGGTGGCTGCGGCCCGGACTGCGGCTGCCTGACCACCGCCACCACGGCGAAGCCGGGTCCGGTGCCGGTGCCGGTGCCGGTGCCGCTCACCTCGGGGCGACCCGACCTCCCCGCCGACGATCAGCCATGGCAGACCGTACCGGTGGCCTGCACCCTCAGCGGCGGCGAACAGACCGAACGGGCCGCCCAATGGCACCAGCTGCTCCAGGAAGCAGACAGCCGGGAGGAGATCACCGATGGGCTGCGCCTGACGTTCCCGCCCGGCCCCGACCTCGCCGCGCGGATCGCCGCACTCGCCGCGACCGAACAGGACTGCTGCGCCTTCCTCGCCTTCACCCTCCACCTCACCCCCGCCGCCCTGGCCCTCACCGTCCGCGCCCCTGAAACCGCCACCGCCCTGCTGGCCGACCTGTTCGGAGCATCCGCATGAACCCCGCCGCGTCCGCGACCCGTCGCTCGCGCCCGTGGTCGACGATCGGGACCGCCGCGGCGGCGGTCGCCGCCTGCGCGGTGTGCTGCGCCGGCCCGCTGCTCGCCGTGCTCGGCGCCGTCGGTGCCACGGCGACCATCGCCGCCGTGTGGATTCCCGCCCTGGCCTTCGTGGCGCTCGCCGCGCTGCTCGGCGCTGTCATGGTCCGCCGCCGCCGCGCCGCCTGCCAGGCAGGCACCGGACCGGTCGACCTGGACCCGCCCACCCTCCGCCACCACCGAGACCCGGCGACGCCCACATCACGCTGACCGCCGACCATCGCACCTTCGAGCGGTGCAACACCGCTGACCTGCGAAGATGACCGGGACAAACCCGGGCAGGCGACCATCAAGGGAGTCCGACGCTGACGCAGGGATCGTCTGGCCTGGTCGCCTGGATGGACGAGCATCAGGTCGGTGTCTACCTCGCCGCCATGGCCGTCGGAGCCGTCCTCGGCCTGACGGCACCCGGCCTCGGACCGGGCCTGGAACACGCGATCAGCCCGCTGCTGGCAGCGCTGCTCTACGTGACGTTCCTCCAGGTCCCCGCCGTCGAACTGGTCCGTTCCCTGCGCGACGGCCGGTTCCTCACCGCCGCGCTCGTCGTGAACTTCGCCGTCGTCCCGCTCGTGGTCGCCGTCATGTTCCCGTTCCTCCCCGACGATCAGGCCATCCGACTCGGGGTACTGCTGGTCCTTCTCTGCCCCTGCATCGACTGGGTGATCGTGTTCACCGGCCTTGCCGGGGGCAGCAGTCGGCGTCTGCTCGCCGCGACCCCACTGCTCCTCGTCGCGCAGATGCTGGCCCTACCCATCCTGCTGGTGGTCTTCCTCGGCTCGGACCTGGCCGACATCGTCGACGCCGGACCCTTCCTCCGGGCGTTCCTCACCCTGATCGTCATCCCGCTGGCCCTGGCCTGGGCCACCCAGGGCTGGGCCGCCCGCCGACCCGCCGGGCAGACCGCGTCGGAGACGGTCAGCACGGCGATGGTCCCGCTGATGGCCGCCGTCCTCATCGCCGTCGTCGCCTCCCAGATCCCGAAACTCGACGGCAGACTCGCCGACGTCGCCGCCGTCGTCCCGTTCTACCTGGCGTTCCTCATCATCATGGCGTTCGCCGGGACCGCAGCGACCCACCTGTTCCGCCTCGACGCCCCCGCCGGACGGGCGGTGCTGTTCACCGGCGCCACCCGCAACTCCCTCGTCGTTCTCCCGCTCGCACTCGCTCTGCCTGACCGGTTCGCCGCCGCCCCCGTCGTCGTGGTCACCCAGACCCTCATCGAAGTCCTTGGCATGATCGCCTACGTCCGCCTCGTGCCACGGCTACTGCCCCCACCCCGCCCCACCACCGCCACCTGATCTCCGAGGGTTGCCCCGAGATCGGTGACAGACCGTGTGGATCGAAACCAGCGGCAACTGCTCACCTACACCCGACCGACCGGCCAGGATTCTGCTCATCCAGCCCTGAACCCCCAGGAAGAACTGCCCATATTCCAGCGACCCCTGCTCCAGGTCACATCAGGGAGATCGGAGATGCAACGACCCGGCTCATCGATAATCGACAGCGAGGCCAAGGTCGACGGGCTCGACGCCGAGCACGCACTCAAGATCCACGCCGATTATCGAAGACGAGAAGGCAAGCACCAGAAAAAGGTGAGGAAACCAGCAGGAGACATGCGGGCCGGGATGGGGGGCCAGACGCCCCGCCGCTGGTGTTTTTTCGTGCCAAGCAGGCGAGTCCGGGCAGCGCCCGGAGGGGACTATGGGTCGCTGGCCTGCGGTTTTGCGCGGGCGATCCCCCTCCGGTTAATGCCGACTGCAGGGATAACGGACAGATGGCCACTCGCCGTGATGGTTGGCCAGTAGATGGCTGTCAGTCGGGGTAGTTGGCCAGTCTGCGCGGGAGGCGTCGGGCGATGCCGGTCCGGAGCGATTCCGCCGTCGTCGGGCGCCGCGGAAGGTCGGCGGTTCTCCGATTGAAGGGCTCGCGGGGCGCCACCCCCGAGTAATCGTCGTTTTGATCTGTAGGAACTCGCTGATTGTGTTGTGCTCTGGCGCTGCGGGTGTGGTCCGAGGCGTGCCCTGTGAGGCGTTGCGACGGTTCCGGCGTCCTGGCGGCTTACCTTGCGGACATTGATGGTGATTCGGCTGCGCAGAAGCGAGTTTCGGGACCGGAACGCCGCGGCGACGGCATCCGTCAACGCGCCGGGCAGCAGACCCGGCCTGTGATAGCCAGCCAGAAACCGCAGGTTCGCGAGATAGACCGCCTTGGCGCCATTCCAGATCTCACACGCCCAACCATGCGACCGCGCCACGACGCCCGGCCACTGCAGCGCCTCGACGACCAGCGGGTCCTCCAGCCGAGACGCCGGCTTCACGTTCACCAGCCGCGCCGACCCGTCCCCATGCACCAGCAGGAAGTCCGGCACGTGCCGGCGGGCCCGGTCACCGACCGCCGCCCGCAGCAGGAACGGCTGCGCCGCGATCCCGACCACCTCCGTGTCGAAGTCCGCGACCAGCAGCCGCGCCAGCTCCAGCCGGCTCTCGCAGACGACATGGCCGCCAGTCGTCGCCGACCAGTACCGACCCGGAAAATGCGACTGCCCTCGGACGCTCCGGACCGTCCGCCACGGCACGGCCGCCATCACCTGCGCTGCCGTAACGTTCCGTATCGGGCGCTCGACCTCGCCCTCCGCCGTGCGTAACGACACGGCCGACTCAGCCGGGTTCTCCCCGTCCGCGTCGGCCGAGCCGCAGTGCTGCGGACCTGGCGGGCTTGAACGTAGGCCGGGCGCGAGGCGCTGGCCGAGCGGGTCGGGCACGTTCAGGAGGTCCGCACGGGGGTTCCGGCGGGGCTGCGCGGAGCTGGCGTTGCCAGCCTGTACGGCTTCGCCGCCCCCTTCCAGCGCGACGCCCCCTTCGGGCGCATCCTGGCTGCCTACGGCGGGATCTTCGTCGCCGGTTCGCTGCTGTGGAGCGCGGTGGCCGACGGCTGCCGACAGCTTCGCCATCATCGGCGCGCTGATCTGCCTGACCGGCAGGTCCCTGATCATGTTCGCGCCGCGCGGTCACTGACCGACCCACTCGATTCGCGGCGTCCGGGTCGCACCGGGTCCGCAGGTTCCCACTCGATCAATACCGTCCGCGGCTCGCGACCCGATCCGTGCCGCCCGCGCGCGTCACAGCAGACCGGATCATCACAGGATCAGCGCCGGTTCCAAGGCTCGCTACCAGCGCCACCGGAGGGTAGCTGTCTGCTGGGAGCCCAAAAATCTGTCCCCGCCGTACTAGACATCCGGCGCCACCCTGGGTACAGTTCCTCTCGTAGCCAAGAGAGTCCATGGTCGCGGCAGACAGGAACTGCCGCGAGCAGGACGGCGGCCAGGGCAGGCCGCCGAGCATCACCGCAACACGTTCGGCAGAACCTAGAGAGGTGAACGACGAGGAGAGGGGAGCAGGCACCATCAGGATCGCCCGGGCGATGGACACTCTCGCTCGGACGCCGCGCAGGCCCCGGATTGGAAGGTGGTCCCCGGTCACGCATATGCGATCCCCGCACCCCCGCCCTCTCGGGTGGGCAGGCGGGTTCCAGTACCCGGTGCGCCTTGGCCGGTAGATGGTGGTGAACCCTCGGGGCCCGGTGCCATATGGCACCGGGCCCCTCGACGTGTCCTGAGAGGCGCGATGACCCCTGAAAGCGCTGGCAGACCAGTCGACAGCTTCGACGACGACGACTACCCCGCCTACACCATGGGCCGCGCGGCCGAGATGCTCGGCACCACGCCGGCCTTCCTGCGGACCCTCGGGGAAGCCCGCCTGATCACACCGCTTCGCTCCGAAGGCGGCCACCGCCGTTACTCCCGCTACCAGCTGCGTCTCGCCGCCCGCGTCCGGGAACTCGTCGACCAAGGCACCCCCATCGACGCTGCCTGCCGCATCGTCATCCTCGAAGATCAACTCGCCGAAGCCCAGCAACTCAACCAGCAAATACGCGACAGCCAGCCGTCGCCCGCCGAAACCCCCGACGCGCAGACCAACAGCAGGCGGACCAGCCGGGATGTGGCCCGCCCTTCGGGTAGCGGTGGTGGACGCGACGTCACAGGCCAGCCGCAGTAGACCCGTGGCGAACACAGCCACCGGACGGCCCCGTCCACGTGGCTGCCCCGCAGGGTTAGTCGAGTTCGACCCAGACGCGCTTGCCGTCGCCGTGCGTCTCGACTCCCCACCGGGCCGTGAGCACATCGACGATGTGCATCCCACGGCCCCGCTCATCGGAGTCGACGATCTCCCGAGCCATTGGCCGCACCGACGACCCGTCGGCGAGTTCCAGGCGCAGCACCTCACCGGTGACCCGAAGCTCCAGCCGCAGTTGCCCCTGTTCACCGGCGTGCTGCACGGCGTTGGTCACCAGCTCCGACACCACCACCGCGGCATCGTCGATCTGATGCTCATGGCCCCAGGCCAGCAACAACCCCCGCAGCACCTCCCGAGAAGCGCCCACGGAACGCGCGTCGAACGGGAGCTCCACACTGGCCGACCAGCCCCTGTCACGCACCGCGGCCACCCCTCACCCGTCGATCATGTCTCTCGCCGGCCGTCCTGCCCACCCAGGGACTCCACGAACCGTGCCTGCGGCCGGCCTCTTCGCGTAGCCCACCACCACGTCAAGCGGATCTTCGCCGCTCCTGCCAAGCTAGCCCCCGCCGGCGCGGCGCTGGCCCGCGGGGCAGGCAGCCTGCTGCACACCTCGGGTCGGGTCGACACCGGACGGTCTCACGGGGCGCCTCCTGGGATTCCGCCCGGACAGTCCACCGGGGTCTTGCCTCAGATGTTCTGCCAGTGCTATAAAAAATGTGGGTCAGCCATCACAGATAAGTGGTGACCTGACCCTCTTACGGACAAGATCGTGATCGTGGAGGTGGAGTTCCGATGTTGGTGCGCACCGACCCGTTCAGGGAGCTGGATCGGCTCAGCCAGCAGGTGCTCGGCACTCTGGGCACCGTGGCCCGGCCCAGCGGGATGCCGATCGACGCCTGGCGCGAGGGCGAGGAGTTCGTGGCGGAGTTCGATCTGCCCGGGGTGGACCCCGCCACTGTGGATCTGGACGTCGAACGCAATGTGCTGACCGTGCGGGCGCAACGTCCGGCGCTGAAGGGGAACGGCGAGGTTCTGGTCGCCGAGCGGCCCCGCGGGGTGTTCAGCCGCCAGTTGATCCTGGGCGACAACCTCGACACCGAGAAGATCACCGCCAGCTACCACGCCGGCGTGCTGACCCTGCGGATCCCGGTCGCGGAGAAGGCCAAGCCCCGCAAGATCGCTATCGACACCTCCAGCGACGACCGCCGGTCCATCCACGCCTGAGCCGCGGCTGGACCAATGACGAACCCGCAGGGGGCGGCGCCGGTCCGGCCGGTCGAGGCGCAGCTGGTCGACTTGATCTGCTCCGACCCCGACCTGCTGCACGCCGAGTTCGACGCGATCATCTCGGCCGGATGGCACAGCGACGTTCCAACGGGCGGGCCGGGGCAGCC
Organism: Frankia umida; assembly: GCF_023242945.1. Lineage (NCBI taxonomy): Bacteria > Bacillati > Actinomycetota > Actinomycetes > Frankiales > Frankiaceae > Frankia > Frankia umida. Next base: position 105,105 of record NZ_JALKFT010000002.1, on the reverse strand, counting down.
ACCCGCGCCGAGACCAGCGCCGCAAGGACCACCGCGGACCGCCTGCCGTTCACACCCTCACCGATCCGGACCGCCGATTACCCGACGACTCCAACGGAGAGCCGGGCAGCGGGCGCCGCCCAACAGTCCGAACCATGACACCGAATCACCGACACGCCGAAAGGAGACATAGCCACCACTCACGGCCCCAAGAAACGCCCTTCATCACGTCGCTTCGCGCGCAGGTCTGGCCCCGGCCGCCCTACCGGAGCCAGACCTGCCCCCGATCGGGCCAGGGGACGCGGCTCATGACCACCGACCAAGACCTCTACCGGGTACTCGGGTCGGGGTCGACCTCTTGGCCTCGGCCAGCCAGATCACGCACGCCTACCGTGCGCGCATCCCGGGCGATTACGCGACTCGGGAGCTATCCGGCTTCCACGAGGTAGGCGACGGCGAGCGCCGCAGCCAGGCCACCGAGCAGCAGACGCAGCGCGTTGTTGGGTAGGCGGCGCTGGAGGCGGGCGCGCAGATAGCCGCCGGCCGCACCGCGGACGCCGCAGGCAAGCCCCAAGGCCCAGTACGGCGCGATGTTCCCGGGAGTCGCACGCGCACGACCGCACCGACGATCACGCCGGGAAGGGAGCCTGCGACGAGACGACGGGTCAGCGGGCCGCCCAGTTGCTTCTGCTGGCGGTACCGGCATGGGGCGGTCAACGGGCCGGAGAAGTGGGTGTGGTCATCCGAACCCGTCCACGAACCCCTGATCCCGAAGTGGATGTTCGACGAGTTCAACGCCAACCGGCAGACCCGACGCGGCTCCCGCGAGCACAACGAACTCAACCGCCACCCCGCGACCAAACGGACCTACGTGTTCCGAGGCATGATCCACTGTACGTGTGGGCGGCGGATGTTCGGGACCGTCCGCGAACCCAGCCCAGCTGTCTGGTACCTGTGCTGGCCCCGGGCGAATAACCGAGGCCGTGACGACAGGTTCGCCGGACACCCCAAGAGCGTCCGCATCCGCGAAGACATCCTCGAAGCCGCAGTCGTCGACTTCTACACCGAACGCGTCTTCGGACGCGACCGAGTCGCCCTCCTGACCGCCGAACTCGCGACCTACGACGACCGGGCCGCGAGGGATCGAGCAGCCGAACGAGACAGACTCCACAAGAAGATCGACGATCTCAAGCTCAGGCAGGACAACCTGCTCCGGCAAGCGCAGGTCGGCGACCCCGACGACCCGTTCACCCAAGGACTACGCAGCAGTTACAACGAGCTCGACACAGAGCGCAAGGCCGCCCTCGGGAAGATCAAAGACCTCGACGCGGCGGACGATACCGAACCCGACCGGCCAGGCCCGGACAGCCTCGCCCTCCTCGACGCCCTACCGGAGCTACACCTCAAGCTCCACCAAGCGCCGGAAGCGTTGCAACGACGCCTCTACGAGATCACCCAACTCACCGTCCACCTCGATCACGAACGACAGGAGGTACACATGATGATCAAGATTCCGGTGATGGACCTCGACAAGGTTGCCAATCTGGCAGAAGTGACCGCCGACACCGCCGCCACCGCCGGAGCGCGGCCGGCAGCCACCGAACATCCACGGCGCGTGGATGCTGTACGTGCCCCAGGTAGGAATCGGACCTACGGCCTACCGCTTAGGAGGCGGTCGCTCTATCCACTGAGCTACTGGGGCGGGCGGGACGGGCAGCGATCGCGCTGAGCCCGGCCGGTGCCGATCGTACGACTACGACCGGCCCAGACGCCGGCAGGCCCGACAACACGAGGCCAGGACCAGGGGCACGCCGTGCCGGCCATCCACCCGCCGGGCGTTGGTCCACGCGTCGCACCGCTGACCTCTCGGCGGCCGGAAGGTCAGCGGTGACCGGCGGCAGGCCGGCCGTCAGCCGAACTGCTGGGCCATCTCGACGAGCTCCTTGCACTTCGGACAGATGGGAAACCGGGAAGGGTCCCGCACCGGCTCGAACTTGTAGCCGCACAGCGCCGTGACCCGTCCGCCCTCGATGGAGGCGCGGACGATCTCCTCACGGCGGGCGTAGTGGGAGTGGTCGTCGCCCTCGTCCGTCCTGGTGTCGGACGTCTCGGGTGCGATCTGAGTCGTGCTCATGAGGCGATTCTAGTGCCGAGCCCCGTCGCGGCCGCCGGCCACCGGCGAGGTTTCGGGCCCACGGCCTACAGACACGGCACACGCGGGACACCTGGCCCTTGCGTGCTCCGGACGCGGCGTACTCTGGAGAGGACGAAGGAGAGCGGTGACTGGACTCATCGACAGTACCGAGATGTACCTCCGTACCTTGTACGAGCTGAGGGAAGAGGGCATCCCCCCGCTACGCGCGCGCCTTGTGGAGCGACTGCACGTCAGCGCGCCTGCCGCCAGCGAGTCGACCGCTCGCATGGCCAACGAGGGCCTGGTGTCCCTCGCCGACGATCGTACGGTTCAGTTCACCGAGAAGGGGTTGCAGCGAGCGACCGCGGTCATGCGCAAGCACCGCCTGGCCGAGCTCCTGCTCACCAAGGTCATCGGGCTCGACTGGGCGCTGGTGCACAACGAGGCCTGCCGCTGGGAGCATGTCATCTCCGACGAGGTCGAGGCGCGGCTCACCGTGCTGCTGGGTGACCCGAAGCGCTGCCCGTTCGGTAACGAGATCCCGCCCTCGCTCCGCCCCGAGGCGGTGGTTCCGGGGATCGCTCCGGTCAGCCTGCTGACCACGGCCGACCGGGCACCCGCCGACGGCGGCCCGCCGGTCACGGTGAGCTGGATCTCCGAGCGGCTGCAGACCGACGAGTCCGCCATGCGTCGGCTGCAGGACGCGGCCATCGTGCCGGGGGCCCAGGTGCTGCCGGGCTCTCGCGGCGACCTCGTGCGCATCGTGAACCCCAATGGTCAGGCCGACGCGGAGATCAGCCGCAGCACCGCCGCACTGGTCTACGTCGACCGCTGAACCCGAGGGCCTGTCGGCCACTGGCTCCGCGAGGAGCGCAGGTCCGACAGGCCCAGCTCCGGGCCGCCCGCCACCAGGTCAGGCGCCCGGACGCACGCCTCCCTGGAAACTCGGCCAGATCGGCTCCACCCGGACGACAGCGCCGGTGTGTGGAGCGTCGATCATCTGGTCGCCCCCCACGTAGATCCCCACGTGGTCCAGCTCCTCGTTGAAGAAGACCAGGTCACCTGGTATCAGCTCGGCTCGGCCGACGCGCTTTCCCTCGTTCCACTGCGAACCGGTGTAGTGGCTCAGCGACACTCCGGCCTTGCGCCACACCCACTGGGAGAGCCCGGAGCAGTCGAAGGTTCCGGGACCATCCGCGCCCCACACATAGGGCTTGCCGAGCTGCGCGTAGGCCTCCTGGACAGCGACCGCGGCGCCGCCGCTGCCCAACGGCGCCTGCGGGGGTGCGGCGGTGATCGGCGTGGCGGCGAAGCTCCGGCCAGCGGTCGCCGCGATTCCCACGGCCTGCTGATAACGGCTCTGCGCTTCCTGCGCCTGTCGGGCGAGGGCGGCCGCGGCGGCCGCTGCCGCCGCCTGGCGGGCTCGACGGGCCGCCTCGGCTCTGGCCAGGGCCTGCCGCTTGAGCTCGGCGTAGCGGGCCTGGAGCCGGTCCAACAGCTGACGTTGGGAATCGGCTGAGGCCTCGAGCGACTGCTTGCGCCGGCCGAGATCCGCGACGATCTCCTTCTTGTCCGCGAGGGCCGCGTCCGCGTCGTGGCGGGCCCCGGTGAGGTCGCGGCGCGCCAGGCGCAGGGACGTGTCGGCCAGACGCTGGCGGGTGGCCAGCGCGTTGACCGCACCGACCCGGTCGAGGGCATGTTGCAGATCCCCGGTGAACAGCAGGGACAGCTCGCTGAAGCCGCCGGCCCGACCTGCGGAGACGGCCAGACCCCGGTGCCGGTCCGAGGCCGCCCGCACCGCCTGGTCGGCGCGGACCACGCGGGCCGCCGCGGCCGCCGCGGCCTGCTCCGCGGCCGCGAGCCTGATCCGCTCGGCGTTGAACTGTTCGGCGGCCTGGGCCGCCTGCTGGGCCTGGGCGTCCAGCTCGGCGCTTGCCTCGTCGATCTCGGCCTGGACTCCGGCCAGGTCGGTCGAGGAACTCTCGGCCGGGTTCGCCCATGCCACGCCAGCCGAGCCCACCAGCGTGGTCGGGCCGGCCAGTAGGAGGCCGGTGAGCCCCAGCGCCACCGGCCAGGCCCCGCGAGCCGCATTGCTCTTAGCACGGTCCATCTGGGCATATGCCCCCGTCGGTGGTGGTGTGAGCATTCTTGGAACAGCCGTTTTTACTGGCCCTGCTATCGGCCGCACCACTTTGGTGGGGTCCGGGTCAACCGGGGGTGGAACCGGCGGTGGGACGTCGGGCCGTCCACCTCGGAAGGCGCGTGCGCGCCGGGTGGCGGCGTGAGAATGGCGGGCCTTGGGAAACGGTTCGCCAGCGGTATGCCAGCCCTCCGTAGGGACGCTGCTCACACCGCGGGACCGTAACTGTGAGCAGTTGTACAGTCACGGAAGAGCGCGAATCCGGGCGGAGAGTCTCCGCACCCCCACCGTAAGGCGACCAAAACGGGCCACTAGGCGCCCAATTTAGCGAATTCACACGTCAGAAACAGCGGAGACACAGGTACGGAACAGATCCTGCCGAATCTTCGGCCCGAGGATCCGGGACAAGCGCAGCGTGGCGGGGGACCGGGTGAGCGCAGTCCGCGCAACGCGCGGGGGGACGACAGGAGAGACATGGAATTGAATTCGGGCGATACCGCGTGGATGCTCATAAGTTCCGCGATCGTGCTGTTCATGACGCCCGGGCTGGCATTTTTCTACGGCGGCATGGTCCGCGCGAAGAACGTCCTCGGCATGATCATGCAGAACTTCTTCGTCATCGGCATCATCACCCTCGTCTGGTCGCTTGTGGGCTTCAGCCTGGCGTTCGGCGAAGGTAACGGGTTCTGGGGCGGCTTCCACTTCTCGGCACTGCAGAACCTCAGCAGCGGGGACGGCGCCTACCCGTACGTGGTGTTCGTCGCCTTCCAGATGATGTTCGCGATCATCACTCCCGCGCTCATCACCGGCTCCATCGCCGACCGGATGAAGTTCAGCGCGTTCGCGGTGTTCGTGACCCTGTGGTCACTGCTGGTCTACTCGCCCATCGCGCACTGGGTGTGGGCGACGAACGGCTGGCTGTACAAGCGCGGCGCGATGGACTTCGCCGGCGGCACGGTCGTCCACGCCAACGCCGGTATCGCGGCCATCGTGCTGGCCGTGGTGCTGGGCCGGCGGACCGGCTGGCCCAAGGGTGACTTCCGCCCGCACAACGTGCCCTTCGTCCTGCTCGGCACCGGCATCCTGTGGGTCGGCTGGTTCGGGTTCAACGCGGGTTCGGCGCTGGCGGCGAACAAGCTCGCCGGTTTCGCCCTGCTCAACACGCAGATCGCGACCGGTGTGGCCATCCTCGGCTGGCTCGCCGTGGAGCGGCTGCGTGACGGCAAGGCCACCACGCTCGGCGCGGCTTCCGGCGCGGTCGCCGGTCTGGTCGCCATCACGCCGGCCTGTGGTTTCGTCTCGCCGATGGGCTCGATCGCGGTCGGCGGTCTCGCCGGCGTCATCTGCGCCCTGGCCACCTCGATCAAGGGCAAGGTCGGCATCGACGACTCGCTCGACGTCGGCGCCGTCCACCTGGTCGGCGGTGTGCTCGGTGCGCTGCTGACCGGTCTGTTCGCCACGGTGGACACCAACTCGGCGGGCAAGGACGGCCTGTTCTACGGCGGCCCGTGGAGCGTCCTCGGTGAGCAGGCGCTCGCCGTCGGCGCGACGCTCGGTTACTCCGCCGCGGTCACGCTGATCATCGCGCTGGCGATCAAGTACACGATCGGCCTGCGGTTGAGCGACGATGACCAGGTCACCGGCATGGACGAGGCCCTGCACGGGGAGACGGCCTACCGTTACTCCTCCATCGGGGGCGGCGGCTCGCTGACCTCCTCCGTGACGCCGGTCAAGGTGCCCGAGGAGGCCCAGGCATGACCAAGCTCGTCACCGCCATCATCAAGCCGTTCAAGGTCGACGACGTCAAGGCCGCCCTGGAGAAGCTGGGCGTGCACGGCCTGACGATCTCCGAGGTCCAGGGCTACGGTCGACAGAAGGGCCACACCGAGGTCTACCGCGGTGCGGAGTACAAGGTCGACTTCGTACCGAAGATCAAGGTCGAGGTCGTGGTGGCGGACGAGTCCGCCGACGAGCTGGTCGCGGCGATCACCGCGGCCGCCCAGACCGGCAAGATCGGTGACGGCAAGGTATGGGTCGTCCCGGTCGACTCGGTCGTGCGGGTCCGCACCGGGGAGCGCGGAAGCGACGCCCTGTAGTCCGCGCGACGGCACCACAAGCAGCGCAAGGCGCCACTCGCACCACTCGCACCACCGCACAGCACCGGCACGAACAGCACATGTGGCGGCACCGCGTGAGATCTGACGCGGTGCCGCGCCATATGTCCGGCGAGTCCGGAACCTCCCGTCGGCCGAACGCACCGCGGGTGCGGAGGAGGACAGCCATGCCGGATCAGGATCGTCTGGAGATCCTGCGCGGTCGCCACGACCCGCTGCCCGAACAACGCGGCGCCGAGCTGCGCGGCCTGCTCACCGAGCTGGCCGACGATGTGCTCCGTGAGCTGTTGGGCGATCCCGGGCCCGGCATCGCCCTGCTGGCCGTCGGCGGCTACGGACGCTGCCAGCCGGCCTTCGGCAGCGATCTTGACCTGGTGCTTCTGCACGACGGCAGCCGGTCGGATGTCAGCGCCGTCGCCGACGCCGTCTGGTACCCGCTGTGGGATGCCGGCATCGGCCTCGACCACAGCGTGCGCACCGTCGACGAGGCGATCGCGGTGGCCGACGACGACCTGAAGGCCGCCCTGGGGCTGCTCGACGTCCGCCGGATAGCCGGGGACGACGAGCTGGTCCGCACGCTGGCCCGCCGGGCCCGCGACCGGTGGCGCATCCGAGCCCCCAAGCGGCTGCCGGAGTTGGCCGCCGCCGTGGCCGAGCGAGCCGACCAGCTCGGCGAGGTCGCGTTCCTGCTCGAACCCGACGTCAAGGAGTCCCGCGGCGGTCTGCGTGACCTCGCCGCCCTGCACGCCCTCGCCGCCGCCTGGGTCGCCGAGGTCCCCTCCCCCCGGGTGCTGGCCGCCGCCGAGGTACTGCTCGACGTCCGCGGTGAGATCCGCCGGATCAACGCCGGCCGCGCGCAGGACCGACTGCTGCTGCAGGACGGCACCGCGGTCGCCACCGCACTGGACTATCCGGACTCGATGGCGCTGGCGCACGCGGTCGCCGACGCCGGGCGGACCATCTCCTGGGCCTGGGACGCCACCTGGTACCGCACCGCGGCCGGCCTGCGCAGCACGTCCCGCTGGCGCAGCCGCCGGCCGGTCCGCCGCCCCCTCGACGAGGGTGTGGTCGAGCAGGACGGCGAGATCCAGCTCGCCCTGGACATCGATCCGACGAAGGACCCGGCGCTGGTCCTGCGCGTGGCGGCCGCCGCCGCCCGCACCGGAGTCCCAATGGGGCGCTTCGCCGTGGACCGGCTGGCCCGCGAGGCGCCGTCCATGCCGGACCCCTGGCCCCCGGCCGCGCGCGACTCGCTGGTCGCGCTGCTGGCCACCGGGCCGGCCGCGATCGGCGTCCTGGAGACCCTGGACCAGGTCGGCCTGCTGGTGCGTCTGCTGCCCGAGTGGGCCGCGGTACGCAGCCGTCCGCAGCGCAATCCCTACCATCGCTTCACCGTCGACCGGCATCTGATCGAGACGGCCGCGCGCGCCGCCGCCTTCACCCGGGACGTGGACCGACCCGACCTGTTGCTGCTCGGCGCGTTGCTGCACGACATCGGCAAGGGCTATCCCGGCGATCACACCGACGCGGGCATCGAGCAGGTCCGCCAGATCGGGCCGCGGCTGGGCCTGCCCCCCGCGGACGTCGACGTCCTCATCGCCATGATCCGCCACCATCTGCTGCTCGGCGAGTCCGCCACCCGACGCGACATCGACGATCTCGCGACGATCCAGGCTGTGGCCGGCGCGGCGGGCAGCGAACGCATCCTCACCCTGCTGCACCTGCTGACCGAGGCGGACTCCCGGGCCACCGGGCCCACCGCCTGGAACGCCTGGAAGGCGCGGCTGATCGGGGATCTGGTGGCCCGAGCCCGGGCACTGCTCGGTGGACAGAGCGTCCCCTGCCCACCCCGGCTCGACGAACGCCAGCGTGCGCTGCTCGCGCTGACACCCGAGCACGTCATCCAGGTCAACCCCCTGCCTGACGAGGGGATGTTCGAGATCGTGGTGGTCACCGACGACCAGGTCGGCCTGCTGGCCGTCACCGCCGGTGTGCTGGCACTCAACCGGCTTGACATCCGCCGGGCCTCGGCGCGCAGCGCGGACGGTCGCGCCCTGCTGCAGGCCGCGGTCGCCACCCAGCACGGACATCTGCCCGAGCGGGACAAGCTGCTCGCCGACCTGCGGGCCGCCCTGGGCGGAACCCTGGACATCGCCCGCCGGCTGGCCGACCGGGAACGTGACTACGCCGGCGTGCGGCAGTGGACGACCCCCGGGCCGCCGCAGGTGAGCTTCGACGATCTGGACACCGCCACGGTCGCGGAGGTGCGCGCCCCGGATCAGGCCGGAGTGCTGTTCCGCATCGTGCGGGCGCTGTCCGAGCTGCGACTCGACGTCGGCACCGCCATCGTCGCCACCCTCGGCCTGGACGTCGTCGACGCCTTCTACCTGCGGGAGGCCGACGGCGGCCCGGTCACCGACCCGGCCCGCCAGGCCGAGATCGCCCGAGCGGTGCTGCGCGCGCTCGGCGCCGAGGTGGCCGCCGACGACGCCGATCTCGCCGACATCGCCGACACCGCCGACACCGCGGGCGCCGCGGGCGCCGCGGGCGCCGCGCCGGGGTTGTGATCCAGGCCGCGCCCGCCGACCGGTACCCACCCTGCCAGCACCGCCGTGCGGGACGCTATGATGAGCGAGCACGTTGGGAGGCTTCGCCTAGTCCGGTCTATGGCGCCGCACTGCTAATGCGGTTGGGGGCTTCAACCCCCTCCCGGGTTCAAATCCCGGAGCCTCCGCCCTTCGTCTCGCGGGCCAGGTCCGTCGTGGCCCGGCCCGCGATCGACCTGATCGCCATCCAGGGCATCTGAGGCTCCCGCCACCGCCGCCCGATCGGCTTCTCACCGGACCGCGCACTGCGCCCCGCGTGTCATTCACGGCCATGAGAAACAGACACCGGCCTTTCTCCCGAGGAATTCGCGCTCGATTCTCCTCCTGCGGGACACGGATTTTTCCGTCGCGTCAAACACTCCTTCGGACGACTATTCGACTGCCGCCTGGAACTGCGCGGTGCGGCCGTCTTCAAGCGTACTCGAATGCACCGGCATCTTCGCCGGCGGCAACCGGGACGGACCGCCGTGCGGCTCGGGCACCGGCCGCGCGCCCGTGGTCCCTCCCTCGCCCTCCCTCACCCTCCCTCGCCCTCCCTCGCCCGACCGTCGCTCTGACAGACCAGTTGACGTGCACGGCCGCGGGCGGCGCCGGGCACCTTCGCTCCGACCCGGCCGCTGTCGGGCATGCCGAAACCGTCCGGACCAAGCGGCCCGCTCCAGCGAGTGATGCGCTTCTTCGACCGCGTTCAGCCGCATTCTTACGACCATTTCTTCGAGTTCATACACAGGGCGTCGCAGGGGCTGGCCAGGCCGGCTTTTCTGGTCGTACTGTCCGGCACATGCAGATCGCGTTCACCGCTGTCGACGCCCACCAGGGGCGTCCGGTCGATATTCTGCTGCGCGCCGATGCTCGCACTCCGCTACGCGAACTGGCCCACGCTCTCAGCACCGTGCTGCGCCTCGCACCGGCCGGGGCGGTCGCCTGTCCACGTCTGACCCTCACCGGTCATCCCTGGCCACTCGATCCGGCGCAGCGCCTTGGCGCGTCGCCGTTGCGGGATGGCGCCGTACTCGTGCTGGGAGCGCCGGCTCCCCACCGGGCCCCGGGAACGGGTCTGGTCGATCTCGAGGTGAGCGCCGGTATCGGCGCCGGTGTCATCCATCCGCTGGCGATCGGCGAACATCGCCTCGGCAGCACACCACTCGGCCTGCTCAGGCTGAACGATCCGGGAGCGCGGCCGCTCGCCGTCGTACGGGTCACCCCCGATGGCGGTTGCCGGGTACGTCCACATCGCCGCCAGGTTCGCGTCACCTACCCCAGCCGCGGCGAGCCGCAAGGCTCGGTCCTCGCCACGATCGAGTCCTCCGCCTGCACCCTGCGCCTGGTCCGACCCCAGGCCCAGGCGCAGGCTCTGGCACCCCGCGCGCGGGCCGACGGCACCGGGTCGACGGGCGTGCATCGGGCGCCACGCATCCGTCCGCGGCAGGAGGTCCGCAGTTTTCGGCTACCCGCCGCGCCCACCCGACCGCGACCAGCACCGATCCCCGTCATCGCCGCCGTGCTGCCGATGCTGGCGGCTGCCGCGGTGGCGTTGGTGCTGGACTCGCCCACGCTGCTGATGTTCGCCGCGCTCGGACCGGTCAGCATGGTGGCATCCGTCCTGAGCTCCCGTCGTCGGGACAGCCGCACCTACCGCCGGGAGCAGCAGGCCCACCGGCGCGGCACGGCCGAGATCAACCGGGCGGCGCGGGCGGCGCTGCGTGCGGAGCAGGAACGGCGACACGCCGACCATCCCGGCCCAGCGGAGCTGTTCACCACCGCCTGGCACCAGGACGAACGGCTGTGGCAGCGCCGCCGCGACGACCCGGACTATCTCCACCTTCGGCTGGGCGTCGCCACGCAGCCCAGCCTGGTGGAGATCGCCGGTGCCGCCGCGGGCGAACCCGCGGTACGGCTGCGCGCACCTCTGCCCGCGCTGCTCGAGATGGCGTCGCTGGGAGTCGCCGGTCTGGCCGGAGCGGATCCGGCGACCCGCGCGCTCGGTTCGTGGCTGGTCGCGCAGGCAGCGGTCCTGCACAGCCCGGCGGACCTGGCCATCTGGGTGCTGGTCGCGGAGCCCGCCGGCGCGCCGGCCTGGTCGTGGATTCGCTGGCTGCCGCACTGCCACCGGGCTGATGCCACCGCCGCGGCCGGCAACGGTGCCAGCGTCGGCGCGGCAACGCTGCGGTTCGCCGTGGGACCTGAGGCCTGCGCCTCCTCGGTGCGTGAGCTGCGTTCGCTCGCCGAGGGGCGCGGCGACCTCCCGGCGGGCCAGACCCGCCCGGGCCCGGAGGTCCTGGTCATCCTGGACGGCGCCCGGGCGCTGCACACGGTGCCTGGGCTGCGTGCGCTGCTGCACGCGGGGCCGGCGGCGGGCGTTGTCCTGGTGTGTCTCGAACGGGAGAGCCGTCATCTGCCCGCGCAGTGCCGAGCCGTCGTCGAGGCGACCGAAGATCGCCTGGTCCTTCGGCTGGATCAGGGCCCGACGACCGCCGACGTGCGGTCCGACCTGGTCGGGCCGGTCGGTGTGCCGGCAGGGTCGGGCGAGCTTTCCGGCACGATCCGTTGGTGCGAGTCCACCGCACGGGCCCTCGCGCCGCTGCGTGACACCGACGCCGACGAGGGCGCTCTGCCAACCCGGGTGCACCTGGTGAACCTGGACGGCCTCGCCCAGATGTCGGTGGCGGCAATCCAGCGTCGCTGGGCCCGCGGCCGGTCCGAGCCGACCGCGCCGGGTCAGATCAGACCGGGTCAGATCGGGCTGGGTCGGATCGGGCTGGGTCGGATCGGGTCCGTCCCCATCGGCGTCGCCGGTGGGGAGACCTTCAGGCTGAGTCTGCCCGAGGACGGCCCGCACGGCCTCATCGCCGGGACCACCGGTGCGGGCAAGTCGGAACTGCTACAGACGATCATCATCGCGCACGCGGTGACCTACCGGCCCGACGAGCTGGTGTTCGTACTGGTCGACTACAAGGGCGGCTCCGCGTTCGCCGAGTGCGCGACCCTGCCCCACACCGTGGGCCTGGTCACCGATCTTGATCCACATCTGGTCCGCCGTGCGTTGACGTCGCTGGCGGCCGAACTGCGCCGGCGCGAGACGTTGCTGGCCGAGTACGCGGCCAAGGACCTCGACGCCCTGGCCCGCCAGCCCGGCCGGCTGGCCGCCGGCGTGGTTCCACCCCGTCTGGTGCTCGTCGTCGACGAGTTCGCGACGCTGGCCCGTGAACTGCCCGACTTCGTGGCCGGTCTGGTCAACCTGGCACAGCGCGGCCGGTCGCTGGGTCTGCATCTGCTGCTGGCCACGCAACGACCGAGTGGCGTGGTCTCACCCGAGATCCGGGCCAACACCAACCTGCGGATCGCCCTGCGGGTCACGGACGCGCACGAGAGCGACGATGTGGTGGGCCGGCCCGATGCGGCCCTGATCGACCGGGCCACACCGGGCCGGGCGGTGATCCGGACCGGTCCTGGGCGGGTGCACCTCGTGCAGACCGCCTGGGTCGGCGACATCGCCGGGCGGTCCGACGCCGCCGGGCGAGGACCGGGAGTCGGCCTGCCCGCACCCGAGATCGTCGAGCTGCCCTGGCCCTGGCGCGGTCACGGCGATGCCCGCCCCGGTGAGCGCACCCGCCCGGATTCGGCCGGTGCCTCCGGAGCGAGCGGTGCCATCGGAGCGAGCGCTCCCGCCCGATCCGATGATCCGGCGAACGGCCCCACCGATCTGACGGTCCTGGCCCGAGCCGTGCGCCTGGCCGCCGAGGGCCTGCGGATTCCCGCGCCGCGCAGCCCCTGGCTCGCACCGCTCCCGCAACGGCTCACCCTCCCCCTGCCAGCCGCCCAGTCGCAGTCGCAGTCGCAGTCGCGCCACGGTGTCCGGCCCGGCCCGGAGGCCAAGGCTGAGGCGGCGGCTCTCCCGGCGGTGCACGTCGGGCTGGCCGACCACTGCGCCCGACAACTGCAACTGCCGTTCACGACCGATGTCGAGAACGGTGGTCACCTGCTGGTCGTGGGCGCGCCTCGATCGGGTCGTTCGACGGTGCTGCGCGCCATCGCCGGTTCGGTCGGCGCCACGTTGTCCCCGCGCGACGTCCACCTGTACGGCCTTGATTTCGGGGGTGCCGCGCTGCGCGGTCTGGCGGATCTGCCGCACACCGGTGCCGTGGTCGACCGCGGCGACCTCGACCGGGTCAGCCGGCTCCTGCGGCGGCTGACGGACCTCGTCGACGGGCGACGCCGCCAGTTCGCCGCAGAGGGCGCCGCGGACCTGCGCGAGGCACGCCTGCTGGGCGAGGCCCACACCGCACCCCCGTACCTGGTCGTGCTCGTCGACGGGCTGGAGGGCTTTCTGAGCGACTTCGAGGATCTCGACGGCGGCGACACCGTCGATCTTCTGCTGCACCTGCTGCGGGAAGGGCCGGCGGCCGGCGTCACGGTGGTTCTCACCGCGGACCGTAGAGGTCTGACCGGACGGTTCGCCGCTCTCGTGCCCGAACGGCTCGTGCTGCGCATGACGGACCCCGCGGACGCCGCTCTCGCCGGCATCCCGGTGGCGGATCTTCCCCAGGACCAGCCGCCGGGCCGGGGTGTCGTGGTGGGCGGCCGGTTTCCCGATCCGGTCGAGGTGCAGGTGGGCCTGCTCGATCCGGATCCGGCCGGGCGTGCGCAGGTGGCTGCGCTGCACGCGATCGCTCGCCGCGGGCACCGCACCGACAGCGGCTCCGCCTGGCCCGCACCCCTGCGCGTCGAGGCGCTGCCGGAACGGATCACCCGGGTCCAGCTGGTCTCGCCGGCGCCCGGCCGGCCGGAGCCGCTGGCCGCGGTACCGCTCGGGGTCGGCGGTGACGACCTCGATGTCATCACCGTCGATCTTGCTGGTAACCCCGGGTTCGTCATCGGCGGCCCACCGCGGTCCGGGCGCAGTTCGGTCCTGATGACCTTCGCGCTGGTCCTGCTGGCCCGCGCGGTGGCGATGGTGGTGGTGGCGCCGCGGCCCTCGCCGCTGCGTGACCTGCGCGGCCAGCCGGGAGTGACCGTCCTCGCCGACGCCGAACTGCGGGATCCGAGCGGGCCGCAGCGCACGTGCGGGCCACCGTGGGCGCTCGGGCAGCCGGCTGGTCGCCCGGTGGCGGTGCTGGTGGACGACGCCGAACTGGTAGCGGAGCCGGTGGCCGGCGCCCTCGCGGAGCACTGGCGGCACGGCCGGGGCAGCACCGGGCCGTTCCTGCTGGCCGGGCTGACCGAGGATCTGCTGCTCCAGTACCGGGGGTTCGCGGTCGACCTTCGCCGAGAAGGGCACGGGCTGCTGCTGGCGCCGCGGCGAACCACCGACGGTGATCTGCTCGGCGTCCGGTTGCCGCGGGCCCGGTCCGGTCCCAGCCCGCCCGGCCGCGGGCTGCTCGTCCAGCACGGCCGGCTGCTACCCGTCCAGATCGCCGGCCCCGACGACTCGTCTCCCCCTGGTGGGCATCCGCCCCCGACCTGAAGGGAAACCGTATGCGGACCGTCACCACCCCGACCGCCATGCAGGCCGCGTCCCGGATGAGCCAGACATTGCCCGAGTTGCAGCGCACGGCCACGGACCTGATCGGTCACGGCTCCACGCTGGCCGATCCACGCAACTGGGAGGGGCCCAAGGCCCAGCTCTTTCGGGGCCAGATCTGGCCGGAGGTGCAGCGTGCGCTGACCGACCTGCACCTGAACCTGACCGAGCTCGCGCATGGCATCGCCGAGATCAACCGCAGGACCGCCGAAGCCGGCAGCTGATCGCCTGGCCGGATCGGCGCCATCCCGCGCCCCGTCCCCGCCTCCCCCGTGTCATCCGCCGCCGCGCGGGTCCAACCCGCGCCGAGCATCCGAGGAGCGACCATGACCTCGATTGACGTCACCGTCCGTAGTACTCCGGAAGCGGTAGCCGCCGTCTCCGATCTCGCTTCGATCGTCAACGGCCCCCTGCTGGGCCATTTCGACGAGCTGCGCTCGATCGCCAGAAGCCTCACCGACCCCGAAAGCTGGGACGGCCGGGCCGCGACCGACTTCCGTACGAACATCTGGCCTGGTTACGAACGCACCCTGACGGATCTGCACGCCCAGCTCGACCAGCTGCGCGCCCGGCTCGCCGAGATCCAGAACGAGATCCAGAACGCCGGATGAGCCGCGCACCCGCCCCGGTCAGCCGCGCAGGACCGGCAGGAGCAGCCCGATCGCCCCCATCCGGCCAAGCTGCAGGCATTCCCGGTTGGTGCGCACGACCACCTCGCCGACATCCATCTGCAGCAACGCCCAGCCGGCGTCCAGATCCAGCAGATCATCCGTCGGGTGCCGTTGTGCGAAATGGACGGCCGCGACATGCCGGTCCGCGCTGGACAGCAGGGACACCCAGCCGCCGAAGGCCACCGAGACCCAGCGCCGGGTGTCCGGTGCCCACCCGCACAGGTTCAGCCGCGCGGCGAGTTCCCGCTGGGCGAGACCGGCCACGAACGTGCGCGGGGCCAGCAGCACCACCCGGGCGCCGACGGTGGGCGTCAGCCGGCCGGCGATGTCCGGGGCGGTCGGCGACTCCGGCTCGATCTCCCGTTCCCTCGACACGCTCGAGCCGGCGACGGGATGGGCCGGCGAGACACCCCAGCCCAGCCAGGGAGCGGTCACGGGATCGCTGGGTGCGCTCGAAGGTGACGGCACCACTTCGGTGGTGAAGCGCAGACCATGGGCGACGCGGCCGTCCCACCCCGCCAGGCTGGCATAAGGCGCGTTTGCGATCAACGCCATAGCCGCTTCGACCGCGCCCGTACCGCCGCGTCGCCGCTGCTCCGCCATCCGAGGCCTCCGTCTCGACCTATAGTTGAGCCAATCACTTAGGTTTGCCTAACTTAACGGAGGAGACGGAAATGCGCCACCAGTCCGTGATCACGCTGAGTCGGAAACCTGGCCTGTCCCGCGTCGACACCAGCACGCGCCACCGCAACCGGCACACCCCGGCCGGCTTCGGCCACGAGCCGCGACCGTCCCAGGTGAGCCCCTACCGGGAACGCCTGCGCGAGAAGCAGCAGCTGTGCCTGCTGTATCGGATCAACGATCGGCAGCTGCGCGCCGCGCTCCAGGAGGCGGTGCGTCGCGGCGGACCGCCAGGACCGGCCCTGCTCGAGAGCCTGGAGACCCGACTTGACGCGACGGTCTGGCGCTCCGGCCTGGCCCGAACCATCCACCAGGCCCGCCAGTTCGTCCTGCACGGCCACATCCAGCTCAACGGACAGCGCGTGGAACGACCGGGCCAGCTCGTCCAGCCCGGCGACACGGTGACCGTCACGACCCGCAGCCGCGCCATCCCCGCCTTCCGGATGCTCTCCGACGAGCCGGCACCAGCCGCGGCTGTCACCACGCCGCCCCATCTGGAGGTCCGTCACCATGACCTCGCAGTGATCGTCAGCCGTCGACCCCGACGCTGCGAGATCCCCGTCGCCTGCGACGAGCAGCTCGTGGTGGAGTACCTCGCCCGCTGAGCCCCCGCCAACACCGACCGTCCGATCGACAAGAACAGTTGCTCAGAGCAACAAAGACCAGGTCCGGACATCCGCCGCCCCTGGAATGGCTGCCCATCGTGCGTTCATACCGCCATATCCGTCACCCTGCCATTCCCGCAGCGCGACCGCGCTGATACGGTCACGGCGGGTTTGTCCGCCCGGAACTGACCGACACCGACCGGCACCGGTGGACGCAGCCTGCGAGGAGGCCGGCGTGCACTCGGAGCCCTTCGTGTCCATCCCCTGGGCAATTGCGGTCGATCGTCACAGGACGGCCGAAGAACGCGCGTTTCGCACCGGATGCCGGTCTGGCCGACCTAGCATGAGCGCCACGTGGCGTTCCCCGCGGCTTCCTGGCGACCGCCGCCCGGCACGCTCGTCCGCCCGGCCCTGTACCTGATCGGGGGCGATCCATGTCGACCACCTCGTTTTCGTCGGCTCCGCCGCCGGCAACGCCACCACCGGGCGGTCCGGCGCCGGACGACCGGTCCGTGGGCGCCGGCGGGGTGCCGTCCCGACAGTCGCTGCCCGCCGTCGACCCGCAGGTACGTGCCCGGCAGCGGTTCCAGGCAGCGGCGGCGATCGCGGCCATTGTCTTCGCGCTGGTGGGCGTGCCGGTGCTGCTCATCGTGCTGCTCGGCCCGCCGGTCGGTCAGGGCGGCGGCACCGGGCCGATCGTGCGGGCTGTCGTGTCGTTGCTGCTGTGGGTGGCCTGGGTGCATTTCCTCGCCTGCCTGTTCGCGGAATGGCGCGCCGAGGTGCGGGGCAGCGCGCTCGCACCCCGCATACCGTGCGGCGGTGTTTCACAGGCCGTCGCCCGCCGGCTGGTGGTCACCGCCCTGCTGCTGTCGGGTACGACCGCCCTGGTCGTGCCCGTGACGTACAGCCAGGCAAGCGGTGCCCGGCCGCGTCCGGCCAGCTATCCGTTGCCGCCCGCGGCTCCTCCCCAGCTGAGTGCTGCGCCGGCCTCGTTCGGGCCAGGCCAGCAGGCTGCCGCACCGCAGCTCGCGCCGGCCGGGCAGTCCGGACAGCCCGGGCAGGCGCCGTGGCACCCGCGGTCGGCGGCGACAGGCGAGGTCGAGCTCCGGTCGCAGCGTCCTGGTCTGCCGCCCGGTCCCTACGATCCGCCGCCCGTTCCCCCGCGTCCCGGTGGCACGCCGCCGAACGAGGCGCCCGCGTGGCTCGGCCCCGCCAGCCCCGGCCATGGCATCGATCCCGACGTCCACGCCAATGACGATGTCGATGTCCGCGCCGATAACACCTACGATCCCGACGACACCTACGATGCCGACGACGTCGATGTCGATGTCGATGACATCGACGATGCCACCCCGGTCGCTGCGACCTGGCCGTGGTCAGGCGACGCACCGGCCGCTGAGCTGCCCGATCACGGCGCGGACGCCTTCGACGGCACCGGCATCGGGGCGAACGCCGGGCCCGGTCGCCCGGAGCTGACCGGTCCGATCGTGGACGACCACCGGGGGCTCGTGCCCGGCGAGCGGGTCGTCAAGCTCTACGAGGTGCGTCCGGCCGGGGGACGCCACCACGACACGCTGTGGGGCATCGCTCAGCGCTTTCTCGGTGACGGCCTGCGGTACCGGGAGATCTTCGATCTCAATGAGGGCCGCACCCAGCCGGACGGCCGCACCCTGTCCAAGCCCTCGCTCATCCACGCCGGCTGGGTTCTGCTGCTGCCGGCGGACGCCCAGGGCGACGGACTACGCGTGCTACGCATGTCGCAGATCACCGGCGGCTGGCCCGCGGACGTCGGCCGCGACGTTGACCCGGCCGACGAGTACGACGAGGACGAATACGAGGACGACGGGGACGACGACGGGGACGACTATCCCGACGGTGACCATGACCGTTCCACCGTCGGCGAGTCCCACCACGAGGACCGTGGTGGGCGTGGCTTCGCCCAGAGCGGCGAGATGCGGGTAGCCGAGGATCACGGCGGTCACGTCGATCGACCGCTGACGGCCGCCGCGCTGGTTCCGGCGCAGGAGTTCGTCGGGGTGGCCGCGGCCGGTCTGCTCGCCGCCGGTGTCCTCGCGGCGCTGGCCCACCGGCGCACCGAATCAGGGGCCGACGCGTCGGCGTCGAATCCGGCCGAGGACGCCCTGGTGCTGGCCGCCGACCGCGAGGCCGCGCACTTCGTCGACCGGGCGCTGCGAGCCCTCGCCGTCAGTCTCACGGCGCAGCAGCGCCTGCTCCCCCCGGTCTACGCCGCCATCCTCACCGACCAGATGCTGGTCCTGCACATGGCGCCCGCCGAGCCGAACCCGCCGCCGCCGCCCTGGTTCGCCGCCGACGGGCCCGGATCATGGTGGATCGACCGGTCCGTCGCGCTGATCGGCGACCCGGACCAGCCCAGCGAGGCGGACCTGGAGGCGGCCGAGATACCGGCGCCCTACCCAGCCCTGGTCACCTTCGGTCACGACGATTCCGGTTCGCGCATCCTGGTGGACCTCGAGGGCGCCCCGGGCGTCATCAGCCTGCTCGGCGACCGGCCGGTGGCTCTCCAGGTGGCGATCACTGTCGCGTTGGAACTGGCCACCAACATCTGGTCCGACGACCTGAGGGTCTGCCTCATCGGCTTTCCGCCGGAGGTCGCCGTCAACGAACTGCTGGCCATCGCACCGGACCGGCTGTGGACCGCCGACAGCGTGGCGCGGGCGTTGGACGAGCTGTCGGGACCCGACGACGAGGAACCGGCCGCTCAGCTCGGCGACGCGGACTTTCCGTTGGAGGCGGGTCAACGCATCCCCGAAAACCCCGATGCGCTCGCCCCAGACCTGCTGATCCTCGCCGAACCGGTGGATTCGGCCAGTTCCGAACGGCTGCGCCGGATGGCCCGGGGACGTCGACACGCCATCGGTGTGCTCACCATCGGCGACACACCAATCGCGCAGTGGCGGTTCACGGTGGACGCGAACCGCCGGTTGTCCCTGGGCGTGCTCGGCGTCGATGTCCGGGCCCAGGCCCTCTGGCCGGCGGAGTACCTCGCGGTCGCCGACCTGTTCCGCCCCACCGACACCGCCGGCCCCGCCGGCCCTGGCCCGATGAGCTCGCAGACCGCGCTGGTGTCGATACCCGCGCCGACTCCGGTACCGCTGCCGGTACCGCTGCCGACCGACGAGATCACCCGCCCACCGGCGCAGGGCTCGATACCCGGCCTCCTGCCCTGGATGCCACCACCGCCCCCCGCCGGCCCCGCGGCGACGTCGGCCCCCCGGCCGGCTCCCTCGGCCCTTCAACCGGTTCCCCCGGTGCCCCAGCCAGCTCCGCCGGTTCCGCTGGCAGCTCCGCCGGCTGCGCCCTCGGTGCCCGCGCCCGCCGCTGGTGCGTTCGACCCGGACGGGACCCGACCGCCGGCGGACGGCCAGCGCCCACCACCTGCTCCCCCGTCCCCTGCGGTTCCGGTGTCCCCCGCCGAGCAGCCCACGGAGCAGTTCCACCTGGCAGACCCGCTGATCCGCCCGACGGACATGCCGCGGGTCCCACCCGTCCACTTCTACGAGACGCCCGGGATGCGGGCCAGCCGGGACGCCGCGCGCACCCCGGAGCACGCTCCGGCACCGGCGCCAGCTCAGGTTCCGGTACCAGCTCAGGTTCCGGTGCCACCGCGGATCTCACCGCCCCCGCGTCCCTCGATCCTGCCGCCCAGCGAGGCGGCGGCAGGCGCACCCAGCGCCACGCCCGCGGCACCCCAGCCCCAGCCCCAGCCCCAGCCCCCATGGTCGCCGCCGACCGCGCAGGCCATCCCCGGGCCGGCGGCGCCGGCACCCCCGGCCTCGCCGCTGTGGCCCCCGCCGCCACCGATATCCGCGATGCCCATGATGCCCACGGCGTCGGCGGTACCCGCGGTGCCGG
Source organism: Frankia umida (assembly GCF_023242945.1). Classification (NCBI taxonomy): domain Bacteria; kingdom Bacillati; phylum Actinomycetota; class Actinomycetes; order Frankiales; family Frankiaceae; genus Frankia; species Frankia umida. Next base: position 84,760 of record NZ_JALKFT010000002.1, on the reverse strand, counting down.
TACCCGAGGAGCCACCGGCCACCGGCGAGGCCCAGGTGCGGGTGCTTGGTGTACCCACCGTGGAGGCTCCGGGCAGGCCGCCGGTGGTGGATACGGAGCTGCTGACCGAGCTCGTCGTGTATCTCGCGCTGCACCGTGAGGGCGCGAACGAACGCACCCTCACGCAGGAGATCTCCTTCACCGAGGTCGTACCGTCCCAGCCCGGCCCCGCGGCCGTACCAGCCATGCTGGCCCGTGCCGGACGGTGGCTGGGCGTCGACGCGGCCGGGGCACCCCGCCTCGCCGCGGACGCCCAGGGACGCTGGCGGCTGAGTCCGGACGTGCGCTGTGACTGGGAGCTGTTCGTCGCCTACACCCACCGGGCCGCCCTGCCGGGCAGTGACACCGAGGCCGATCTGACCACGGCGTTGCGCATGGTGAGCGGCCCGCTGTGGACGAACCTTCCGGACGGGCGGTACCGGTGGGTCACCGCCGGTCCGATCGCGCGCGGCACCCGGGAGGGCGTCATCGACGTCGCGCATCGACTGGCCGGGCTCACCCTCGACTTCGGCGACACGATGACGGCGATGGCCGCCTGCCGGACCGGGCTACGCGCCGTGCCGACCGCTCAGGTGCTGTGGCGTGACCTGCTGCAGACGGTGGCTGCCCGCGGTGACCGTCGCACGCTCGAGGCGGTGGTCACCGAGATGTACCGGACGATCGGCACCGCCGGCACCCGACGCGGTGGACGGGCCGAAGCCGAGACGGACGGCCTCGTCCAGACCCTGCTTCCCGGTTACCGACGCGCCCGGCAGTGACCCGAGCCGCCATCGGGAATCAGATGGCGGCGTCCTGGGCGAGGACCCGACGGGTGGCGCGGCGCAGACGTTCGGCCTGCCGGCGCAGCTCCTCAGCGCGGGCGTCCAGGTCACGCCGGGCCGCGAGCAGGACGTCCAGCGCGATCCCGTCGTCTCCCAGGAGGCTGCGCTGTTCGCCGGGCCTGGGCCCAGCTCCGATCCCAGGCCCGGCGGACGCCTCGGCGGATACCGACCGTGGCCGCCCGGCGCCCTGCGTCGGCACCATGACCTCGTCGCCGCGATGCGGGCGGGCCAGCGGGGCCCGAGCCGCGTGGGCGGGCGGCGTCGTCCCGACCGAGGGAGCACCGACGGGACGCCGACCAGTGGGCGTGCCCCGTCCTGTCGGGCCACCGGTACCCGCCACCGTGGCCGGGCCGGGTGTGCCACCGGTGGCGGTCAGCCTGCCGGTCACGTTCTGCGTGGGCCGTCCACTGGTGCGGACCGCCGGGCGGCCCGCACTCGCCCGCGCCGCTCGGGTCCCTCGGGCTGATCCGGCTGGTCGGGCCGCAGCGACGACGGTCCGGGCTCGGCGACCGGTGGGACGAAGCTGCTCCTCGAAGCGGTCCCGCTCGTCGGCGAGGCTCGCGAGTTCCTCTCCGATGCGGTCCAGGTCGCGGTTCAGGCGCCGACGCAGCCGGCGGACCGCCGGGCCGGTCGGTCCCACCGCCCGGCTGCGTCGCAGGTCATGCCGTAGCCGTTCCAGGTCGTGGTGGACCTGTTCCTCCAGCCGGGACAGCCGACCCTGCGCCTGCCGGGCGGCCAGGCGGGAGATCTGGCCGGTGATCAGTGGCGAGCGGGCCAGGGTCCGCACGCCCAGGGTCATCACCGCGAGGCCGAGAAGCTCCGCGGCCACGGCCCACGGCGTCAGCCTCAGACCACCGCCGAGCAGGCCCACGCCAAGGGCGACACCGGCGAGCGGCTCCACGCTGACCGAGGCCGGCAGCGACGCCGGTAGCGGAGCCATCCCGTAGGCGCTCTGCGACAGCACCGCGCTGAGCACCGCGACGACCGCGACGACCCACGGAAACCAGGAGCGGGCCAGCCCGCCGATCCCATCGGAGGTCAACAGCTGCCCGGCTCCGCTGACCAGGGCGGCCTGCAACGCGGAGAGCAGACCCGCGGCGCCGGCGAGCAGGGGTGCGCGCCGCACCGCGGGCTGGGCGCGGGTACCCCAGGTCGCGGCGACCAGCACGACGCACGCGAAGGTGAGGGTGATGAGCCAGCCGGTGGAGGTGGCGTGTTGGATGTCCCCCGAATCGGGGCGGCCCGCGGCGATGAACACCGCGAGGCCGGCGGCCGTGGCCGCCGCGGCGGCCCAGTCCCGGCGGGGCACCACCCGGCGGGCGAGCAACGCGGCCAACGGCAGGGCGAACAGGAGCTGGCAGATCTGCAGCGGTTCGACCAGGGCGACCGCGCCGCTGGTCAGCGCGGCGGCGGAGAGCATGCTGCCCGCGCCGCCGATGGCGATGCCGAACACCCAGGCGGGCCGGCGCACCAGCCACCACAACAGCCGCAGCCGCAGGACGTCGCCCGGCGGCGCGCGGAAGGCCACCCGCTGTTGTAGTACGGCGGCGACGCCGAAACAGACCGCGGCGGAAAGGCCCAGCAGATAGGTGGCCACGCCTGCTCGATCCCATCCCATAGGCCCGTAGGCGGTGATCGTCGCACCGCTTACAGCGGTGCGCCCCAGCCGCCCGCGGGCTGGTTGCCCCACAGGGTGTCATGTCTGCTGCCGGATGTTGGGCACTCAACGATCGTCTGTACCCAACTGGGCGTTAAGGACTTCCAGTGTCACATCCGACAGCGTTCTCCCCACCGGCGGGTCGACTTCCCGCCACATTCCACCCATGAGGAACCCACCGGAGACCGGGGAGAGGTTCGGGGGCCGAGGGGAAGCTGGCGGAGGTCGGGGGGATCAGTCTCCGACGACGCGGTCGCGACCAGCGGCCTTGGCCGCGTACAGGGCCCGGTCGGCCCGGTCGAGCAGGTCGGACAGGCAGTGGTCCCGTTCCTCGAGGCAGGCGACGCCGAGGCTCACGGTGACCGCCCGCGGTCCGTCATCGGACTCCAACCCGGCGCCGGCCACGGCCCGGCGCAGCCGTTCGGCCAGTGCCATCGCGTCCGGCGGGGTCGCGACGGTGACCACCGCGATCTCCTCACCGCCGATCCGGCCGACGATGTCACCCGAACGCAGCACAGCCTGGATGCAGGCGGCCACCCGCACGAGGACCAGGTCGCCGACCCGGTGGCCGTAGGTGTCGTTGACGCGTTTGAAACGGTCGATGTCGACCATGAACGTAGCCAGTGGCTGCCCGGAGGAGCGACATCGGTCGAACGTCTGCGCCGCGAGTTCGAGGAACCGGCGGCGGTTGGGCAGGCCGGTCAGCGGGTCACTGACCGCCAGCCGGGTGACCTCCTCGAACCGGCAGGCGGTGTCGCAGGCGAACGCGATCTCGGTCAGCAGGTCACGGCTGAGCCCCCGCTGTCCCGGGCCGCCGGGCAGGGCCAGGTCGCTCGCCACCACCAGCACGGTCTGGGACGAGGAGCCGGCCGGCGACGGCGCTCCCGGTGGTGCGGCGGCCACGATCCAACGGCGGATCAGGCGCTGCTGCCCGGGCAACGGTCGAATACCGGTGGGCATACCGGCGAGCGGCCGCCTCGACATCCGCTCGGGACCGGCCCGACCAAGGTCACCCTGGGCGGCGTGGTCGAGCATCATCGCCGTCTCCTCGGGCACGACGGCGCCGACCGCGCCCGGGGCGACGTCGCCGTCCACCGCGACGACGCGCAGCGGGGCGTCACCGACCCGGCGCATCGCCCACACCGCGTCGAAGGGAAACAGACGCCTGGCGACATGCATGATCTGGGCGAGCAGGGAGCAGACGTCGGTCGAGGTCGCGGCCATCGACACCCGGTGCAAATGTTCCCGCAGCGCGGATCGCCGCTGTTCGACCAAAGCCAGGGCGCGCTGCGCCGCCGGGTCGGTCTGGCTGCGCAGCGCCGCGAGATCGGCATGGCTCGCCGTGGTGAGCAGTTCCCGCTCGATCTGGGCGGCGGCCGAGGTGGTCATCGCGAGCAGCAGCGGGCTGCTGTCCCGGGACGGGCAGGTGAAGTTGACGGCGCCGACGATCGCGCCCGAGACGGGGTCGCGGATGGGTGCGGCGGCGCAGGAGACCGTGTCCGCGCCTTCGACGTAGTGCTCGCCGCCGTCGACCATCACCGGACGGCCGATCGCCAGTGCGGTGCCGATCCCGTTGGTGCCGACGACGGACTCGGAGAAGTCGTACCCCTGGAGGAACGCGCCCTGATCCGTCAGCAGCCGGACGAACGTGGGGTCGCCGCCGAAGCGCAGCCGCAGCAGCGCGTCCGGGCCGGCCAGCGCGCTGATGAGGGCGACATCGGGCAGCCGGTCCAACATGGTGTGCAGCACGGGGCGGGCGGCACGCTCGAGCAGACTGTCCGAGTCGACCTCGAGAAAGCGGACCACCGGGCCATCCAGCGGCACCGCCAGCTCACGCGCCCGCGCCCAGGACTGCCGGATGACATCCCGGACACCAACCGGCTCGACCGCGTCACCCTCGAAGAACTGCCTGCGCGCACGCTCCAGCGCCACCTTGCCCACGCGAGAATCACCAGCCTCCCCGCGGCCTGCCTCCGCTGGCGCCTGGCGATACATCATCGGGCGTGGCTTTCCCGCATATCTGACCGTCTTGATCCTTTCTTTCCCGACGCTCCCAGGCTAACCCGGGTCGCACGACCCGTCCACGGCGCGGATTCGGGACGGACGGATGTTTTGCGCACGTCGTGAAAAGCATGGATTTCAGCGGGATTTCGGGCGGCTGGCCCGGACCAGCCCAGCCCAGCCAGTCCGGGTCGATCCCGGCGACGGACCGAGGGAACACGCGGGTCAGGTGCCGGCACGGCGCCCGACCCGCGACCTCCTCAGCGAGCGGTGACAGTGGCCGGCAGGCGCTTGATGCCGTTCACGAAATTGCTGGTAAGAAAATCAGCCGGGCCGGCCTCGATCCCGCCGACGCGTTCGACGAGCCGGCCGAACAGCGAACGCAGCTGCCTTCGGGCGAGGCTCACGCCCAGGCAGAAGTGGGGGCCGCCGCCGCCGAAGCCGACATGCGGATTGGGGTCCCGGCCGATGTCGAACAGAGCCGACTGGGCGAAGACACTCTCGTCGTGGTTCGCCGACTCGTAGAACATGACCACCGGTTCGCCGGCCGCGATCGCCACCCCACCGAGCTCGGTGTCCTGCGTCGCCGTCCGGCGAAAGTGGATGACCGGGCTGGAGTAGCGCACGATCTCCTCGATCGCCGTGCCGAGCAGCGACGGGTCGTCCAGCAGCCGCTGCCACTGGTCGGGATGCTCGGCGAACAGCCGCATCCCCTGGCTGGTGCTGGTGCGGGTGGTGTCGTTTCCCGCGGTGGCGAACAGGACGAAGATGCAGCGTACGGTCGTGTCGTCGATCGGCGCGCCCTCGAACTCGGCCTCGAGCAGCATCGAGAGGATGTCGTCGCCGGGGTTCTTACGGCGGTCGGCGACCAGTTCGGCGGCCAGTCGATGCAGGGTCAGCGCCGACTCGAGGGCGACGCTGGAGCTCTCCTTGCCAGGGACGCTGAAGTCGGGATCCTGGGCCGCGATCTGCCCCTCCGCCGCCGAGCGGAACTCCTCGCGCATCGACTCCGGCACGCCCATCATCGTCGAGATCGTCCACAGCGGAAGCGTCGTGGACAGCTCGGCCACGACGTCGCCGCCGCCGCGTTCGACGAACTCGTCCACGATGTCGTGCGCCTTCGCGGTGATCGCCGCTTCCAGGCGACCGACCTGACGGGGCGTGAACGCACCACTGACGATCTTACGCAAAGCGGTGTGCCGCGGCGGGTCCATCACCAGGAAGGACGCGTTGAGCTCGAGGAACTCCGGCGGCAGCTCGCCGATCCCGACACCCGCGCCGGAGCGGAACAGATCCGGGCGGCGGCTGATGAGCTGGACATCCTGGTGGCGGGTGACCGCCCAGAAGCCGCCGTGCTGCGGCGCCATGGTGAAGGCGCTGGGTTCGCAGTGCACGATCGGCGCGTCGCGGCGGAGCTCGGCGAAGTGCGCGGCACGCCCGGCGGCCGGCTGCTCCCAGAACTCCCTGCTGGACACCAGCGGAGCGACGGAAACAGATCCAGACATATGGGCCTCCTACGCGCGACTCGGATCAGACGGACTTGACGCCAGACACCTGGGAGGCGCCAACCGGAACGCGCCACCCGGCCCGCATCCAGTGCAACAATACATATCAGATAACTTTGTATGATTACATCTCATGGCGAAGCGACGAGGCTGGGCTGGGCGACCACCCGCCGATGAGGACGAGGCTCGCGCGCGCATCATCGAGGCGGCGATCCGTTGTGTCGACCGGCTCGGTCCGCGCGCGTGCACCCTGTCCGACGTCGCGGCGGAGCTCGGCGTCATCCGCCAGACCGTGTACCGGTACTACCCCAGCGCCGCCGGGCTGTTCACCGCCGTCGGCCGGGCGTCGGTCGACTCGTTCACCGACGAGCTCGCCGGGCATCTGCTGCCGATCGAGCTCCCGGCGCCGTGGGCGGTCGAGGCGCTGGCGACGACGATCGAGTGGCTGCCCACGAAGCCGTACCTGACCCTGGCGCTGGCGGCCGGGCACACCGAGGCGTTCAGTCGCGGGGTCACCTCGCCGGTGTCGCGCAAGCTGCTGCGCGCGCTGATCTCGCGCTCACACGTCGACTGGACCACCGCCGGCTACGACGATCGCCGTCTGGACGAGCTCGCCGAGCTGCTGCTACGGCTGTTGCAGTCGATGACGATCGACCCGCCCGACCCGGCGCGAACCGGTCCACAGCTGCGCGACTTCCTGTGGCGTTGGATCGCCCCCGCGGTCACCGCACCGAGCGCCCCCAGACCCGGCGACCCCGCGTGGGCCGCTCTCGCGGGTGCGTCGCCTCCCGGCTGACCTGACCATGCCGGCCCTGACCATGCCGGCCGTGGGCGCCGAGGACGGTTGCCGGTGGATGTGCGTGTGACTAGCGTCAACTTCGTTACCAGGAACTATCGGACGAACCTGGGATCGAGGGGTCATGGCGCTGCGCTTCGTCTTCCACTACCCCGACAGGCATGGCCCGGAGGGCGACATGCTCGACGCGGGCGACCTGCGGGAGGTGGCCGTCGCGGCGGAGCGGGCGGGGTTCGACGCGCTGTCGCTGACCGAGCATCCCGTGCCCGGGGCCAGGTGGTTGTCCAACGGTGGGCATCAGAGCCTCGACCCGTTCGTCGCGTTCGGGTACGTCGCCGCGGCCACCGAGCGACTGCGGCTGTTGACCTATCTGTCGGTCGCGCCGTACCGCAACCCGTTCCTGCTGGCCAAGGCGGCCGCGACCGTCGACAAGCTGTCCGGCGGGCGGTTCGTCCTGGGGCTCGGTGCGGGCTACCAGAAGTCCGAGTACTTCGCCCTCGGTGTCGACCTGGCCGAGCGTGGGGAGCTGTTCGACGAGGTCCTGGACGTTCTGCCGCTGCACTGGAGCGGGCAGCCGTTCAGCTACGCCGGTCGGCACTTCAACGCCCGCGACGTCATCGCCCTCCCGCGGCCGGTACAGGACCCGATCCCGATCTGGATCGGCGGCAACTCCCGGGCCGCGCGCCGCCGGGTCGCCCACCGGGCGCAGGGCTGGATGCCGATGGCCGGTTCCCCGCGGCTGAGCCAGACCGCCCAGACCACGAACATCAGCTCCGACGCGCATCTGGCCGAGCTCATCGCTGAGGTGCGCACACAGGCAGGCGATGCCGGACGCGGACCGCTCGACGTCGCCTACGCGTACACCGACGCGGCCATGGCGAGTCTGGAGCAGGACCCCACGGTGGACGCGGACCGTCATCGCGAGGCGTTCGCGGCACTCGAGAAGGCGGGGGTCACCTGGCTGGTGATCGCCCGCCCCACCCGGACACCGGCGCAGACCCTCGAGTTCGTCGAGGCCTTCGGTTCCACCTATCTCACGGTGTGACCGGTCAGCGGAGCTGACGCGACGGGCGGCCGACCGGGCGATCCCGTCGGCGACACGGTGCTCGGCCGTCCCGGCTGGGGGCGGCCGGCCAGGATGGAAGGCGTGGGCATGGGCTGGTTCGAGCAGCGCGGCGGACTCGAGGGCACCGTCGCGGTGGTGACCGGGGGTGCCGGTGGACTCGGCGGCGGGATCTCCGCCGATCTGGCGGCCAACGGGGTACGGGTCGCCCTGCTCGACATCGACGGGGAGGCCGTCGAGCAGGCGCGGGCCGCGCTCGAGGCCGCCGGCCACGACATCATCGCCGTGCAGGGCGACGCCCGTGACCCGGACACCCTCGCCGCGCTGTTCACCGCGGTGGACGAGCGGTTCGGCCGACTGGACACCCTGGTCAACGTGGTCGGCGGTACGTTCCAGGCCGCGTTCATGGACACCAGTCCGAACGCCTGGAACGCCCTGATCCGCACGAACCTCCTGCACGTCCTGCACGCCTGCAAGCTCGCGGTGCCGCGGATGCGCGCCGGTGGGCGCGGCGGCAGCATCATCACCGTCTCGACCATCGAGGCGCACCGGGCCGCGCCCGGCTTCGCCGTCTACTCTGCGGCCAAGGCCGGCGTCGAGCAGTTCGGCCGCACCCTCGCGGTCGAACTCGCCCCCGAGCGCATCCGGGTGAACAGCATCGCCCCGGACTTCACCCCCACGCCGGCGCTGGAGCGGGCGGCCGGCGGACAACGCACGGGCATGTCCGATCCGGCCGGCCTGCCGATCGCCATTCCGATGGGACGGGCTGGGCTGATCGACGACATCGCGAACGCCGCGGTGTTTCTCGCCTCCGGGCTGTCCAGCTACATCACCGGCACCACCCTGCACGTCGACGGCGGGACCTTCGCGTCCTCGGGCTGGTTCAACTGGCCCGCCCAGGGGTGGGCGAACCACGCCCCGACCTACCTGCTGGACACGCTCGCCGCGACCCAGCGGGAAACCGATGCGGCGGCGGCGCGGCCCGAGTAGCCGGCGCCACCGGAATTCACAAAATGGACATATGTTCCGGAATTCGGGTTACTTATCTTTGTTCAGTTACCCGATGTGAACGGGGTCACAGCGCATAGCCACAGGGTTCAGGTGGCCGGCGGGGATTCCCACCCGGGTTACGACATCGAGGTTGACGTCGACATTGACACAGCGCTATCCTCACTCGGCCGTCATCAATTTCGGCTAGTTTGCCGAGCCCGCCAGGAAATGCGCCCACTCCCGCGACATGCGGGCCGGGCGCCTCCCGGGCGGCGGCATGACCGTGCATGTGAGAGGACGTTGAATTCGGTGATGGGCACATTACGCGGTTTACTCCGGGCCGTCGGTGTCGCCACGGCCGTCATAGTGGCCGCTGCCGCCTGTTCCTCCAGCGGTTCCACTGACGGTGGCACCTCGACGGCCACTGGATCACCCATCAAGATCGGTGCCATCTGTACGTGTTCTGGAACGCTCAGCATTAAGGGACCGGCCGAGGCCTACAAGGCCTGGGTCGCCAGCACCAACGCGGCCGGTGGCGTCAACGGCCACCCCATCGAACTCACCCTTCTGGACGACTCCGGGACGCCTGGCAAGTCCGCGACGGCCGCCCGCACCCTGATCTCCAAGAAGGTCGTGGCCATCGTCGACCTGACCAATGTCGACCAGACGTGGGCCAAGCTTGCCCAGGACGCCAGGATCCCCGTCGTCGGCGCCCAGGTGACGACCACCCCGTCGTACACCAATCCGTATTTCTTCCCCCCGGGCCTGACCGAGAACTCGCTGTTCACCAGCGTCCTGCGGTCCGCGCAGGAAGCCGACGCGAAGAGCTTTGGCATCTTCTACTGCGCCGAGGCGGTGCAGTGCCAGGAAGGGCTCGAACCGCTGAAGAAGGTCGGCGAGGGCCTGGGCCTGCCGGTCAGCTACGCCGCCGAGATCTCCGCCACCGCGCCGAACTACACGGCACAGTGCATCGCCGCCCGGGACAAGAAGATCGAGGCGCTGTTCATCGCGCACGTCTCGGCCGTCGCCGAGAAGGTCGCGGCCAACTGCGCGCAGCAGAACTACCACCCGGTCTACGTGGTCAGCGGCGACACCATCGGCAAGCGCTACGAGGCCCTCGCCGGGCTGAAGGAGAACCTGGTGGGCCCGGCCTCGAGCCTGCCGTTCTTCCTGGACACACCGGCGCTGCGCACCATGAACGCCGCGCTGGACAAGTACTCCCCCGGACTGCGCGACGACAAGCTCCTCTACAGCCAGGGCGTACCGCTGGGTTGGCTCTCCGGCCAGTTGTTCGGGGCGGCCGCCAAGGCCGGTGGGCTCGGCGCGGGCGGTTCCACGCCGACCTCCGAGCAGGTGCTGACCGGCCTGCACGCCCTCAGGGGCGAGACCCTCGATGGTCAGGCCGCACCGCTGACCTTCGAGGCCGGCAAGGGGCACCAGATCAACTGCTGGTTCGAGATCAGTCTGCGTGACGGCAAGCTCGGCGCGCCGAACGACACGAAACCAACCTGCGCGACCAGCAGCTGACCGCCGTCGTTTCGGGCCGGGAGATCCACAGGGACCTCCCGGCCCGGGACGAGCATGCCCTGTGCCTGAATCGGAGCGCCGCGTGCACCAGTTACTGCCCTTCATCGTCATCGGACTTGCCACCGGCGCGGTCTACGGCATGGCCGGCGTGGGCCTGGTCCTCACCTACAAGACATCAGGAATCTTCAACTTCGGCTACGGCGCGATCGCCGCACTCGACGTCTATCTGTTCTACTTCCTGCACACCGACCATGGCCTGTCCTGGCCGCTGACCGCCCTTGTCTGCGTTTTCGTCTTCGCCCCCCTGCTCGGCCTGGGTCTCGAACTGATCGCCCGGCTGCTCGACGGTGCGAGCGACACCATCAAGGTGGTCTCCACCGTCGGGCTCATTCTCATCGTCGCCGCGCTCGGCCAGCTCTGGCACCCGCAGACGACGCCGTCGTTCCCGCATTTCCTGCCGCAGTCGACCGTGCACATGCTCGGCGTCAACGTCACGTGGGAACAGATCATCATCTTCGTCTTCTCGCTGGTGGCGTCGGCGCTGCTCTACTGGTTCTTTCTCGCGGTGCGCCTGGGCGTCGTCATGCGCGGTGTCGTGGACAATCCCGAACTCGTCGCCGTCTGCGGTGACGATCCGGTGCGGGTGCGGCGCTGGGCCTGGGTGATCGGTGCGATGTTCGCCTCGATCGCCGGACTGATGCTCGCGCCGGCGCTGTCCCTGGACGGCGTCACCCTGACCACCGCGGTGTTCGCGTCGTTCGGCGCGGCCGCGATCGGCTATTTCTCGAACCTGCCGCTCACGTTCGCCGGCGGTCTGCTGGTCGGCATCGGCGGCGCGTTGTTCGAGAAGTACGCCGCCACGGTCAGCTGGGTCGGCGGGCTGCCGCCGAGCCTGCCGTTCATCGTGCTGTTCATCGTTCTCGTCGTCACGCCGCGGGCCCGTCTGGCGTCGCGCCGGCCCACCTCGGTCGCGCCGGTCCGCCGCTCCTACCAGGCGCCGACCCGCGTGCGCCTGGTGACCGGGGCCGTCGTGGTGGCCCTGCTCGCGCTCGTGCCGAGTCTGCAGGCCGATCACCTGATCGTCTGGTCGGCGGCGCTGATCTACGTCATTCTGTTCCTGTCGCTCGGGCTGCTGGTACGCCAGTCCGGGCAGATCTCGCTGTGCCATCTCGGTTTCGCCGCGGTCGGGGCGGCCGCGTTCAGCCACCTGGCGGTCGGCGCCGGCCTGCCATGGCTGGTGGCCGTCATCCTGGCCACGCTGATCGCGGTGCCGGTCGGTGCGCTGGTCGCCATTCCGGCGGTGCGGTTGTCCGGAGTCTTCCTGGCGCTGGCCACGCTCGGCCTCGGCATCGTCCTCGAGCAGGTCTTCTACCCGCGTCATTTCATGTTCGGGACGTCGTCGATCGGCATCGCCAACCCGCGTCCGATGGTGCGGATCGGCAACTGGGATCTCGCCAGCGACTCCGGCTTCTACTACCTGCTGCTCATCATCGTGGTGCTGTGCGTGCTCACCGTCGCCGCGATCAGTCGGGGGCGTCTGGGGCGTCTGCTTGGTGCCATGGCCGACTCGCCGCTGGCGCTGGAGACCCAGGGCACCACCTCGACGGTGCTGAAGGTGCTGGTCTTCTGCATCGCCGCGGCGATGGCGTCGCTGGCCGGAGCGCTGACCGGCATGCTCTACCAGTACAGCGTCGGGACGTACTTCCGTTCGTTCGACTCCCTGACCCTGGTCGCGCTCGTCGTGATCGTCACCATCGGCGAGCCGTGGTACGCGGTGCTCGCGGCGATCGGCTTCAACGTCATCCCCGGCTACATCACCTCCTCCGACACCTCGACCTACCTGGCGTTGCTGTTCGGCATCGGCGCGGCCCTGTCCGCGCACGGCACCCGCGGTGGGACGACGCCGCGGGCCCTGCGGCATCTCCTCGACCGGCTGGGCGGACGCCGTCCAGCCCAACCGGTGACCAGCCCATCCAGCCCATCTGACGATGTGGTGGCGGGGTCGGCGGGGTCGGCGGCCACGGCCTCGGTGGATGTTCCCGCGCGGCCGGCGCGGATGGGGTCGGGCCTGGTCGTGCAGGATCTGACGGTCCGCTTCGGCGGGGTACGCGCGGTGGCGGGTATCAGTCTCGAGGCGCCCGCCGGTGCGATCACCGGTCTGGTCGGCCCGAACGGCGCCGGCAAGACCACCACCTTCAACGCCTGCAGCGGCCTGAACCGCCCCAGCGACGGTCGGATTCTGCTGCACGGCGCGGACGTCACCGCCCGCGGACCCGCCCAACGGGCCCGGCGTGGGCTCGGCCGCACCTTCCAGCGGATCGAACTGTTCAACAGCCTGACCGTGCGGCAGAACGTCGCCCTCGGCCATGAGGCGGCGCTGGCCGGGCGCAACCCGGCGAGCCAGCTCATCGGCACACCCGCCCAGTCGCGGGCGGTCGCCGCGGCCGCCGCGGACGCGATCGCGCTGACCGGCATCGAGCACCTCGCCGACCAGCAGGTCGGTCTGCTGCCCATCGGGCAACGTCGGCTGGTCGAACTCGCCCGGGTCCTGGCCGGCCGCTTCGACCTGCTGCTGCTCGACGAGCCGTCGTCGGGCCTGGACGCCCGGGAGACCGAGCAGTTCGGCCGGGTGCTCCTCGAGGTCGTGCGCCAGCGCGGTTGCGGCATCCTGCTGGTCGAACACGACATGACCCTCGTGCGTGACATCTGCGACCGGGTGTACGTCCTCGACTTCGGCGCGCTGATCTTCGCCGGGACGACGGAGGAGATGACCCGCTCTGACGAGGTCCGGGCCGCCTACCTCGGCGATGTGGCGGTGACGGCGAACGCGGCGGCGGCGGACGCGGCCGCGGCCGATCCCGTGACGGCCACGGCCACCGCCGACCAGCCCACGACCGACCAGCCCGCGGCGTTCGTGCCCGCGACGGTCGGCCAGGACACCGCCGCAGCGGAGAGGTGAGACCGCCATGCTGAACCTGACCGGGGTGACCGCCGGCTACGGCAGCACGACCGTGCTTCGCGACGTCGACTTCGCCGTCGGCGAGGGTGAGGTCGTCGCGCTGCTTGGCCCGAACGGCGCCGGTAAGACCACGTTGCTGCGCACCGCCACCGGGCTGCTGCGTCCGTCCGCGGGTCGCATCGAGTTCGCCGGCGACGAGATCACCGGCCGTCCGGCGCAGTACTTCTCCCGCGGCGGTATCTGTCTGCTGCCCGAGGGACGGGGAATCTTCCCGTCCCTCACCGTCCGGGAGAACCTGATGATCCAGGGTCGGGGCCGTGCCCTGGACGCCTCGATCGCGACGGCGTCCGAGCTGTATCCCGTGCTCGGCCGTCGGCTGCGGCAGACCGCCGGCAGCATGTCCGGCGGTGAGCAGCAGATGCTCGCCCTCGCCCGCGCCTACCTCACCGACCCGAAGATCGTTCTGGTGGACGAGGCGTCCCTCGGCCTCGCGCCGCTCGCCGTCGACACCATCTACGAGGCACTCGGTCGACTGGTGCGGACGGGGGTGTCGCTGGTCGTCGTCGAGCAGTACGTACAGAAGGCGCTCGCGATCGCCGACACGGCGTTCATCCTCAACCAGGGCGTCATGGTTCACTCCGGCCCGGCCAAGGAGATCAACATCGAGCAGATCTACGAACGCTACCTCGGCATCAACGCATAACGATCACCGCCTGGTGGACGCCGTCCCGGATCAGGCTCGCAGCGGTTTCGGGACTCTGGGGCTGCCCACAGGACGGACACAGGAGCCACACAGGAAAAGTCGCGATCGTCGGTGGCATGACATCGACCGGGCTCTCCAAGGGCGGGCCACCGGCAGTGTCGCGGCCCACGTCGGTGCCGCGGATGGTCGGGTGGCGGGGGGCGGAGCTGGCGGTTCGGCTGGGGCTGACCGTGGGTGGGATCGCCGTCGTCGCACTGTGGTGGGTGCAGACGTCGGCGGCCAGCCTGGACAGCGCCGGCCAGGTGATGACGGCGGCGGGGCGGGTCAGCGGGCTGCTCGCGGCGTATCTGGTGCTGGTCGAGGTGCTGCTGCTGGCCCGGGTGCCGGCGCTCGAGCGGGCGGTCGGGTTCGACCGGCTGGCGGCGTGGCACCGGGGGCTCGGCACCAACGTCGTGCTGCTGATCGGGGTGCACGTCCTGCTGGTCGTCTGGGGCTATGGGCTGACCGACCATCGGCAGCCGTTCGGCGAGCTGGTCACGGTGGTCACCTCGTACCCGGACATGTGGAAGGCGACGATCGGCGCGCTGCTGTTCGTGGCCGTCGGGATCAGCAGCGGACGGATCGCCCGGTCGAAGCTGTCCTACGAGGTCTGGTACGCGCTGCACCTGACCGTCTACGTCGCGGTTGCGCTCACCTTCTTCCACCAGACCTCCAACGGGGCGGACCTCGTCGCCAGCCGAACCGCACGGGACGCGTGGACGCTGCTGTACCTCGCGGTCGCCGCCTGCGTCGTGATCTGGCGGGTGGTCCTGCCGGTCACGGCCATCCCGCGGCACCGGATGCGGGTCGAGCGGGTGGTCCGGGAGGGCCCGGGCGTGGTGTCGGTGTGGATCCGGGGTCGCGGCCTGGACCGGTTGGGCGCCGTCCCCGGGCAGTTCCTGCTGTGGCGGTTCGCCGCGCGGGGGCATCTGCTCAGCGCCCACGCCTACTCGCTGTCGGCGCCACCCGAGCCGGATCGGCTGCGCATCACGGTCAAGGCGGCCGGGGATCACTCCCGGGCCCTGGAATGGCTGCGGCCGGGCACACCCGTGCTCGCGGAGGGCCCGTTCGGGCTGTTCACGGCACAGCGGACCAGACCGGACGCAAAGGTGCTGCTGATCGGCGCGGGCAGCGGGATCGCCCCCGTACGCGCGCTCGCCGAGGGGCTGGCCCGGAACGGGCGGGACGTCGTCGTCGTCCAGCGGGCCAGCCGGCCCCTGGACCTCGTGCTGCACGAGGAGCTGTGCGAGCTCTCCAGGGCAGGCCTGATGACCGTGCACGGGGTGACCGGCGCCCGCGACCAGCTCGGCTTCGATCCGCTCGCCGCGCGCTACCTGGGTGCCGCCGTGCCGGACATCACCGAGCGTGATGTCTTCGTCTGCGGGCCGCCCGGGCTGACCCGGTCCGTCACCCACACGTTGCGCCAGCTCGGCGTGGCCGAGCGTCGGATCCACACCGAGGAGTTCGAGCTGCGATGACCGAGAACCCGTCATGAACGACCGGGCCGGAAGGCCGTATCGGGCTCGGCTCGGGTTCGCGGCGATGCTGTCGACCGTCGTCCTCGTGGTCGGTGGCAAGGCCGCGACCGGGTCGGGCGGACGTCCCGCCGCGCTCGGAGCGGCCTCGCTCGCAGAGGTCGGCACCACCGCGACGGCCACGCCGTCTCCCACCGCCACCGCCGGTGCGGCGAGCGACGGCGCCGGTCCGTCGCCCACGGTATCCGGGTCGGCGGGAACTTCGGGGTCGACAAACACGACGGCTCCGACAGCCGTCCCCGCTCCCACCGCCTCGTCGGGCACGGCGACCACCAGGACCGTGCTCGGCGACGCGATCAACACGCGGTTCGGCGCGGTGCAGGTCAAGGTCGTGCTCACCGGAACGAAGATCGTGGACGTGGTGACGGTGCAGGTACCGGACCGGGAGCGTCGCGACGTCGAGATCAACGACCAGGCGGTGCCGATCCTGAAGCAGGAGGTACTCAGCGTCCAGAGCGCCAGGATCGACAGTGTCTCCGGTGCGTCGTACACCAGCTACGGGTACGCGTGGTCCGTCCAGTCAGCCCTGGACAAGGCCGGTGTCTAGGCCCGGTGCCCCCTCGGGGGCCCTCGGGACCTCAGGGACCCTCGAGGCGATGGTCAGGCCCACGCGGGAAGCGGCAGGCCGGGAAGTGGCAGCCAGCGTGCACAACCCGCCCCGCCGCCCCGGACGCGTCCACGCCGAACCGGTCATGGGCACGGTCGTGAGCATCGACGTGCGCACACCGTTGCCACCGGACCGTCTTGACGCCGCGATCGCCGCGGCCGTGGCGGTCCTGCACCGGGCCGACGCCGACTTCAGCACCTTCCGGGCCGACTCGTGGGTGTCCCGGCTGCGGCGCGGGGAGTGTGGGCTGGCCGACTGCCCGCCGCATGTCCAGGCGATCTACCGGGCGGCCGAGGCCTGCCGGGTGCGCACCGGTGGCCTGTTCGACCCGGGTTGGCGCCGGGACGGCACCCTCGACCCCACCGGGCTGGTCAAGGGCTGGGCCGCCGACGCGGCGTCCTGGGCACTGACCCGGGCGGGCGCCACCATCCACTGTGTGAACGCGGCCGGAGACCTGAGGGTGCGCGGGCAGGCCGCGCCCGGGGTCCCCTGGCGCCTTGGCATCGCCGACCCGGCCCGCCCCGGCCATCTTGTCGCGGTCGTCGAGAGCAGCGATCTCGCCGTCGCCACATCAGGGACGAGCGAGCAGGGTGAGCACGTCATCGACCCCCGCACCGGCACACCGGCACACCATCTCGCCTCGGTCACCATCGTCGGCCCGGACCTGACCCTGGCGGACGCCTTCGCGACGGCCGCGCTCGCCGCGGGTCGGCGGGCACCGGAACTGCTCGCCGAACTCGGATCGGCCGGCTGGGCCTGGCTGACCGTGGACCGCGCCGGCGGGGTGGACACCTCAGCGACCTTCCCCGGCACGGTGATCGCCCCGGGCGCCGCGCCGACGCGCCCTCCGGTACCGGTGGCAACGCCGACGCCGGTGTCGCCGCCCCGGTCAGCACCGACGTCGACGCCGGTCGCGGCATCCGCTTCCTTGCCGGTCTCGGTCGCGGTCATCTCTGCCGGCGGCAGCGTAACGCCCAGCGTGCCGGCGCGGCGATGACACAGCGTGGTCTGCACTGGTCGTGGTGACCGGATGCTGGTCCTGGGCTGTTAACGTCGCTGCATGCTGCCGGCAGAATTGCGGTATGTCGACCGGAATCGTCTGCGCGCCATCGTCGGCGAGACGACGTATCGGCGCGGCGAACGGTACGCCCGCAACGGCGCCGTGAGCGGCGTCTCCTGGCAGCCATCGATCACGTCCCTCACCGGCCGGGTGGCCGGCAGCTACGGCGAGAACTACCGGACCACGGCGGCCTTCACCCGGGGCACTCGGGCGTGCCCGTGGGAGTTCCGCGGCGGCGACTGCAGCTGCCCGGTGTCCGTCGACTGCAAGCACACGGCCGCGCTGGTGCTGGCGGCCGCCCAGGCCGCCGCCTACGTGCACATGGCCGCCACCGAGACGCCACCGTCGATCCCCACGCCGGACGCGCGCGACCTGGCCGTGCCCCGGCGCGGGTCAGCGGCGCCGGTGGCCACAACGGTTCCGACGATCCGGGTACCCGGCCTCGGCCCGGGCAGCGGCACCGCGAGCCGGTCCGGCCGCGTGGTGCGCGGGGCAGGTCAGCCCAGGCGGACGGCGGGCCCACCCGCCTGGGATTCCGCCTTGTCGGACCTGCTCACGGAGGCGCCGCGGCATGCCGTCCCGCGGGCCGCGACGCCGCTGGCGATCGAATTGTCACTGTTCGCGGCGGGTGCGCCGGTCCAGGCGGCGCACGCGCTCCCGTCCACGTTGGTCATGGCCCGCCTGGTGCAGCCGGGGAAGAACGGTTGGATCAACGCGCCCACCTGGTCCCAGCTGGCCTCGTCCCACGGGACGTTTCGCGACGGCGGCTTCGACGACGACCAGGTCTCGGTGCTACGCGAGATCCACGCCGTCCACCAGGCCGGCGACGAGTACGCGGCATATCACCGCCACGGCGACACCAGATACCTCGACCTGAGCGAGTTCCGCAGCCCACGGCTGTGGCCACTGCTCGACGAGGCGCGGGCCGTCGGGGTACGGCTGGTACACCACCGCAAGCGGCTGGGCGACATCGAGCCGCCCCTGTCGGCCCGGCCCTGCCTCGACGTCACCGCCGACCAGCAGGGCCTCGTCCTGTGCCCGGTGCTGCGGGTCGACGGCTCGGACGTGGATCTCATCCCGTTCGCGTTCCTCGGTGACCATGGGGCCGTCGCCCTCGACCGGGCCGAGCTCGAGGCCACCGGCCAGTTCGAGAACGGGCGGCTGCGGCTGGTGCGGTTCACCTCGCCGGCGCCGCCCGCACTGCTCCAGCTGGCCGCGTCCGACCAGGCGATGCGCATTCCGGGCGCCGACCGGGCCCGGTTCCTCGCCGACTACTATCCGCGGCTGGCTCGGCTGGCGCCGGTCATCTCCAGCGACGGATCGTTCGACCCGCCACCGCTGCCCCGGCCGACCCTGGTCGCCCGGGCGGCCTTCGGCGACAGCCACCTCGTCCAGATCGACTGGGAATGGGACTACGCCCCCGCCGGCGACCCGTCCCCGGACAGCGACGGTGGGGACAGCGACGGTGGGGACAGCGACGGTGGGGGCGCCTCGGCGGGTGCCGCACCGCGGCGGCTGCCCCTGTACGACGACGGGCCACGGGATGCCTACCGCGACCGGGCCGCCGAGGCCGAGATCCTCGCCAACCTGACGCTTCCCGACGCCGCCGGTACCCTCCGCCACCCTGGCACGTCCGGTGTGGCGGGTACGGCGGGTGGGCCGGGGACGGTCACGCTGCGGGGGGCGGACACGATACGGTTCGCCACCGAACTGCTGCCACAGCTCACCGCGCACGACGGCCTCACCGTCGAGATCGCCGGCGAGGCGCCGGATTACCACGACGCCGGGGACACGCTGCGGATCGAGCTGTCCACGCGGGAGGCCAAGGACGAGCCGGACTGGTTCGATCTCGGGGTCGCACTGGTCCTGGACGGCCAGCGGGTCGCGTTCACGATGCTCTTCGAGGCACTGAGCCGGGATGATCCTTTTCTGATCCTCGACAGTGGCGCCTACCTGCGACTTGACCGACCGGACCTGCACTCGCTGCGCCGACTCATCGAGGAGGCGGCGGCGCTGCGGGACAGCCCCCACGGCGCGCTGCGGCTGAGCCGGTTCCAGGCCGGGCTGTGGGAGGAACTGGTCGCGCTCGGCGTCGTCGTCCATCAGGCTCAGGCGTGGCGGACACAGGTGCGAGGCATCCTCGCGTTCGAGACCGCGGGCGCGACACGGCCGCCGGAGAGCCTGCTGGCGGCCCTGCGGCCCTACCAGGCGGACGGTTTCCGCTGGCTGACGTTTCTGTGGGATCTGCGGCTCGGCGGGATTCTCGCCGACGACATGGGACTCGGCAAGACGCTGCAGTCGCTGGCGCTGATCTGCCATGCCCGTGACCGCGACCCGGGGCTCGCACCGTTTCTCATCGTCGCGCCGACGAGCGTGGTGGCGAACTGGGCCACCGAAGCCGCCCGTTTCGCCCCGCACCTACGCGTCGCGGCGATCACCGACACCCTGCGCCGGCGTGGCCAGACACTGCCCGACATCATGGCCGGCGCCGATGTCGTCATCACGTCGTACACGCTGTTCCGGCTCGACACCGAGGACTACCGCGCCGCCACCTGGGCCGGTCTGATCCTGGACGAGGCGCAGACGGTGAAGAACCACCAGTCGAAGGCCTACCAGTGCGCGCGGCTGCTGCCCGCGCCCTTCAAACTGGCCGTCACCGGAACACCGTTGGAAAACAACGTGATGGAACTGTGGTCACTGTTGTCGATCACCGCACCGGGTCTGTTTCCGAACCGTGCTCGCTTTCAGGAGTACTACGCCCGCCCCATCGAGAAACTCGGCGACTCCGACCTGCTCGGCCAGCTGCGCAGCCGCATCCGCCCACTGCTGATCCGCCGGACGAAGGAGCAGGTGGCACCCGACCTGCCGGCCAAACAGGAACAGGTCATCGACGTCGACCTGCACCCCCGCCACCGCAGGATCTACCAGGTCCAGCTGCAGCGGGAACGGCAGCGGGTCCTCGGCCTGGTCGACGACCTGAACCGCAACCGCTTCACGATCCTGCAGTCCCTGACAACGCTGCGTCAGCTCAGCCTGCACGCCGGTCTCGTCGACGAGGCCCACGACGCACTCGCCAGCGCCAAGATCGACGTCCTGCTCGAGCAGCTGCGCGATGTCGTCGACGGCGGCCACCGGGCGCTCGTGTTCAGCCAGTTCACCCGCTTCCTCGGCAGGGTCCGGGATGCGCTCACCGCCGCCGGCATCGAGTTCTGCTACCTGGACGGAACCACCCGTGATCGACCGTCCGTGCTACGCCGGTTCAAGTCCGGCGCGGCCCCCGTGTTCCTGATCAGCCTGAAGGCCGGCGGCACGGGTCTGAACCTCACCGAGGCGGACTACTGCTTTCTGCTTGACCCGTGGTGGAATCCCGCCACGGAGGCCCAGGCCGTCGACCGGGTTCATCGCATCGGCCAGACCCGCAATGTGATGGTGTATCGCCTCGTCGCCCGCGACACCATCGAGGAGAAGGTGATGGCGCTGAAGGCCCGCAAGGCCGAGCTGTTCGCCAGCGTCCTGGACGGCGGCGAGTTCGTCGACACCACCCTTGATGCCGACGACATCCGCCAGCTGCTCTCCTGACGACGGGACGGGGCCGGCCGGTCAGGACCAGCTGATGGTCGGCGTGGCGCCGGGGTACAGGAAGGCGAGCAGACGTTCGCCTTCGGCTTCCAGCTCTCGGCGGTGCGGGGTGCCCACGTCGGCGGCGGGGGTGAGGATGAGTTCGGCGGCGCGTCGGCCACCGCTGGCGGCCCAGGTGCCGGCGACCAGGCCATCCACCAGGAAGGTCGCCAGGACCCGCAGGTTGCCGGCCGAGTAGACCGCCTTCTTGAACGCCGCTGGCAGAATCCGTTCCCGGCTGCTGGGATGGTAGGCGAGCAGCGCACTGTCGAAAGCGGCGAGGAAACGCGCCGGTGCGGGAGTGTCGGCGCCGGGGCGAGGGGCGTCAGGCAGGTCGTAGCAGACGTTCCCGGTCGGGCCGGTGGCGCGCAGCAGGTCGTCCTGGGCCTCGAGGGCGGCCCTGACGCGCGGGGTTCGTGCGCCCGTCCAGCAGGCGACGTCGTCGACCGTGGCCGGGCCGAACGCACGCAGATGCCGGCGGGTCACCTCGATCAGCGCGTCCGCGTCCGCCGTACTCGCCGCGGTGCGCGTCGGTGCACCGCGGGGGTTCGGCGCGGCGAGGGACAGCTTGGGCGCCTTGGCCCACTGGTCGGCGGCGGGAACCCGGACCAGATCCGGGGTGGTGCGCACCGGACGCCAGCCGTGGGCCTGCTGCCAGGTGACCTCCGCCGCCGGGAGCACCATCGGGTTGGCCGCGACCCAGGAGTCGAGGAACTCGGCGATCCGCGCGTCCGAGCGCGGCGTGTCCGCGCAGAACTCGCCTACCGCGGCCCGCACCGCATCGACGGCCGACGCGGGCAGCGGAGTGCCGGAGCGCTCCCAGCGGGTGACCCCGGACTGCTCGGCCACAGCGGCGTAGGCGGCGTGTTCCCGGGCGCTGGCCAGGTGCAGGGTGCCGCGCAGCAGGGTGCCCAGGACGGCCTGACGCCCGGCCAGCGCGTCGTGAAGCGCGGCGGTGTCGAACCCGGCCACCCGCGACCAGAGCGCGACCGGCGGCGCCGACCACTGCTGGGCCTGCACCGCACCGATCGCCTCGATCGCGGCCACAACATCGACCGCCAGGGGTTCGAGCAGCCCCTGGCGGGCCAGCAGGGCCCGGTTCAGTTCACGGACCGTCAGTTCCCGCGCTCCCATCGGTCTGATTCTCCGCGCCCCGCTCGAGGGCGGCGACGCGGGCCTCGAGCTCGGCGACGCGGTGCTCGAGCAGCGCGAGCTGCGCCTCCTCACCGAGGCGACGCTGCGCGCCCCGCCGCAGCCGCGGTGACTCCTGCGCCCGGGTGGCCACCATGGCCAACGGAACCAGCCGCTGCGGGCCGTGCGGGCCGTCCACCAGCCGGGACGGGATCAGCTCGCCCCGGTACCAGGTTCGCAGCGCGGCGCGGGAGACCCCGGTGCGGGTGGAGGCCTCCTGCAGGGTCACCCAGTCGGAGTCCTCGAGCTGGGCGGCGAGTTCACGTTCGACATCCCACTGGTCCAGCCGATCGTCCCAGGTCATAGCCAGCCTCCCCGTCCACCCTGTTATTAGCATGGTATTGACCATGGTAGAAAGAGAGTTGACCCTGAAGGCATGTTCGAGCGATTCACCTCCGCCGCCCGCCAGGTCGTCGTCCTCGCCCAGGAGGAGTCACGCGGGCTGGACCACAACTACATCGGCACCGAGCACCTCCTGCTCGGCCTGCTCGCCGAGACCGACGGCATCGCCGCCCAGGCCCTGACCGAGATCGATCTGACCCTGGAGATGACCCGGTCGCGGGTAGTCGCCGCGGTCGGCCGTGGGAAGAACCCCGTAAAAGGCCACATTCCCTTCACACCGCGCGCCAAGAAGGTCCTCGAGAAGGGCCTGCGGGAGGCGGTCAGCCTGCGGCACAACCGCATCGGCACCGAGCACCTCCTGCTCGGTCTGCTGGCGGTCACCGGCGGGGTGTCCGCCAGGCTGCTGGCCGAATGGAACGTGGACCTCGACCAGCTGCGCGCCCGGATCCTCGTGCTGGCCGCCGAGGTGCCCGACCGGGCGACCGGGCGACCGGGCGCGGGTGATCGGCGACATGCCCGCCGAGGCGGCTTCGCCGGGGGTGCCGATGCCGTCCCGCTCGGCCTGTCGGCTGGTGGCGAGCGCACGCCGCGCCGAACGTCGGCGGCCGATGCCGGTATCGCCGGCGCGCAGAGTCTGGCCGGCGCGGACCCGGTGGGTTCGCATCATCTGCTGCTGGCACTGCTCGCCGATCCGGACAGTGCGGCGACGCGCACACTCACCGGCCTCGGCCTCGACCTCGCCGCGGCCCGCGACGCCCTGCGGCAGACCGATCCAGGCGGCACCTCCGACGAGCTACCCGAGGTCACCGGTCGGCGCGGCATGTCACTTCGGCTGACCGGCTCGGCCGTGGTGGTCGAAGCCACCGACCGCCGCCTGCTGGAGCTGGCCCGCCTCGCCTTCACCGCCCTCACCGGACGCCGCACCCCGCCCACCTCCGCCGACGTCACCAGCGGCGGGACAACGCCGGGCGCCGACACCGGCCATGGTGACCTCCCGGTGACCGACCAGCTGCTCAGCGGACGGGACGAGCTCGCCGAGAGTCTGTCGGCGGTCTGGTCGGTCCTGGAAGCCAGCCTGGAGGACATCCGCGCCCGCGCCGCCGGCGCACCCACGCGGCCCACCGCCCCGACCCCGGGCCCAGCCGGCACCCAGGACGATCCGCGCCAGCCCGAAGCCTGACCAGGACGAGCAGACCCTGTACCGGCCGGGAGAGGACGGCCGGCTCGCCGTCACCGACGCCGGGTCGGCCAACGGCACCTGGATCGGCGACGACCCCGGTCCGATCACACCGGGTCGCACCATCCCACTAGCCGACGGTGACCGAATCCACGTCGACTCCTTCACCCGGATCACCGTCCGTCGCCTCGGCTGACACCCGCCGTCAGAAACCAGCACCGCCCTCCCGCGCCCGCGTCGCAACCCGGGAACAACGGACGAGCGCACTGTCCCATCGCGTGCTCCGACACCGTCGCGGCGTTTCGTCGGCTTTCGGTCAATGGACGCTCATGGGCGGTGCGACCGATTATGCTCGCGGCGAATCGGCCGTCCTGACCAGCCGGTTCTTCGTCGCGAGGGGGAGATGCATGTCCACGGCCGTTCTGAAGGTGACGAGCATGGCCGGGGAGGTGACTGTGCCACAGGGACAGCCGCGCTTCATCATCGGTCGGGCTCGCAACTCCGACCATGTGATCGCGGACAGCCAGGTCTCCCGACAGCATCTGATGATCGAACAGATCGGTCCTGGCTGGGCGGTACGCGACGTCAGCACCAACGGAACGTGGCTGAGCGGCGCCCGAATGCTGAACGTGGTCGAGGTCCGCGGCGAGACGCGGTTCCGGCTGGGTACACCGAGCGGCCCCGAGGTCATCATCCGGGCCGAATCCACCGGCCGGCCAGGTGACGGCTACGGCGACACCGGCGGCGCCTACGGCGACCCGTACGGCGGCGGCGACGGGTACGGCAGCTCGTTCAGCGCAGACGCCGACCAGCACACCATGCTGCCCGGCCAGGCGGACTACCTGCCGCCGCGGGCGTCACAGCGTTCCACCAACGCCCCGTCGCGGGAGATGGCGCACTCCGGCGCGGTGGCCGGTGGGCCAGCTGCCGGCCGCGGCGGACCGGGTGGCGCACCCCGCCAACCCGCCGGTCATGCCCGCCTCGACCGCGAACACGAACGCAGCACCACCTATCCACTACGCCAGGGCACCATGACGATCGGCCGCGCCCGCGGCAGCGACATCGTCATCGCCGACCTGCTCGCCTCGCGCCACCATGCCACGCTGACCATCCGCGGCGGCAGCATCGACCTCGTCGACCACGACTCGGCGAACGGGACATTCGTCGACGGTCGTCGCATCCAGCGCGCGCAGGTCGCCCAGGGCAGCATCATCGCGATCGGTCACCACGTCCTGCAGGTCGAGGGCGATCAGCTCGTCGAGTACATCGACTCCGGTGACGTCAGCTTCGAGGCCGAGCACCTCAACGTGTGGGCCGGCGACAAGCAGCTCATGCACGACATGACGTTCCGGCTGCCCGGGCAGGCGCTGCTCGGCGTCGTCGGCCCGTCCGGCGCCGGCAAGTCGACGCTGCTCGGCGCGCTGACGGGCTTCCGCCCCGCCAACGAGGGCACCGTCCGTTACGCCGGCCGAGACCTCTACGACGAGTACGACGAACTGCGCCGCCGTATCGGCTACGTGCCGCAGGATGACATCCTGCACACCTCGCTCACCGTCCGCCGCGCGTTGGAGTACGGCGCCAAGCTGCGGTTCCCACCGGATGTGACCGAGGCCGAGCGGGCCCGGCGGATCGACGAGGTCCTCGCCGAACTGAACCTCACCCCGCATGCCAGCACCGTGGTCGCGCGCCTGTCCGGTGGTCAGCGCAAGCGGGTGTCGGTGGCCCTCGAGCTGCTCACCCGCCCGACCCTGCTCTACTTGGACGAACCCACCTCCGGTCTCGACCCGGGCATGGACCTCCAGGTCATGCAGTCGCTGCGAGCGCTCGCCGACGACGGTCGCACGGTCATCGTCGTCACCCACTCGGTGGCGCAGCTCGACCTGTGCGACTACGTCCTGGTGCTGGCGCCCGGCGGTCACGTGGCGTACTTCGGCCCGCCCGGTGACGCGCTGCCGTTCTTCGGCGAGCAGGGCTACCCGTGGGTGTTCCTGCGACTGCAGGACGACCCGGGCGCCGAGTCCGCGGCGCGGTTCCGCCAGTCCCGGCACTACGTCCCGGCGTCGGTGACGGCGCCGTCGGCGCGGCCGGAACCGGAGGAGCTGCCCAGTATCCGGCAGCAGACGGTGCTGTCCCAGCTGGTGTCACTCAGCAAACGGACGATGTCGGTCATCGCCTCCGACAAGGGCTATCTGCGTCTGGCCGTCGCGTTCCCGTTCGTCCTCGGGACGATTCCCCGGTTCATCGGCGGCGACTTCGCCGACACCAACGACAAGTTCACCCCGAACTCGAACGGCCCCACGATCTTCCTGATCATGGTGCTGTGCGCCTGCTTCATGGGCATGTCGAACTCGGTGCGGGAAATCGTCAAGGAACGGGCGATCTACCAACGAGAACGTGCGATCGGTCTGTCCCGAACGGCGTATGTCGGGTCCAAGGTGCTGGTGTTGTTCATCATCACCGCGTTGCAGGCCATTCCCTTCACCGTCATCGGACTCGCCGGCCGACAACCACCCGGTGCTCTCCTGCTCGGCAACTCCCTGCTGGACTGCATGCTCGCCATCTTCATCGTCACCTTCGCCTCCGGCATGATCGGTCTGGTGATCTCGGCACTGGTCGACAACGCCGACAAGACGATGCCGCTGCTCGTCATCGTCACGATGATCCAGCTGGTGTTCTCCGCCGGTATCGTGCCGGTCTCGGGGCAGGTCGGCCTGCAGCAGGTCTCGGTCATCTCCCCCGCCCGCTGGGGCTACGCCGCCCTGGCCTCCGACGCCGACTTCAACGTGATCACACGTGCCGGGGTCCAGCGTCCGAAGACGGTGAACGGCCAGCCGGTCGCCAGCGGCGAAACGATTCCGATCAACCCGAACTCCCCGGAACGCGACGCTCTGTTCGACCACACCAAGAAGCAGTTCGCGATGGACATCGGCGGCGGTCTCGCCGTCACCGTCGTGTTCGTCGGCCTCACCGCCGTCCTGCTGCGGCGTCTCGATCCCAAGACCAACCGCAAGAAGAAGGCCACACCCGCGACGAAGTAACCCGCCCCTGGCCGCCGTCTCGCCTCTCCCGGCGCGGCGGCGGCCAGTCGCGCTCCGTCCCCGGGGGCGCGGTGCCTGCCGGACGCGGTCGCGGTGGGTGTGTCAGGTGGTGCGCCGCTGCCCGGTGAAGTAGTCCAGCGTGGCGCGGGTCTTGGTCTGCTGCCGCCCACCCAGGTCAATACCGTGATCACCCAGGACGGTCGCGGTGCTGGCGGCGGCCCGCAGTGCCGCGTCGGGTGCGCAGCGGGTCGACAGTTCGAGGATCTCCGACTCGTCGGGAAAGACCCAGCGCTCCGCGAGGAGCGGCCGGTCGTGACCGGCGATGCCCAGGGTGCGCCGATAGGCCCGGACCGGGCCGAGCACCCGCAGATCATCGACATCCGGACCGCCCTTGAGACGGGTCCGGACCAGGCGCAGCTGCGGCTCGGTGAACAGGGCGCGCAGCGAGCGCCGTCCGTTGACCGCGCGTTTCGCGACCCTGGCATCCAGCCGGCTTTTGAGGGCGCCGGAGCAGACATAGCCGCCGGGCATCCCGTCCACCTCGACGACGAAGTCCCGCCGCTGCCGCAGCTGTGCCGGCAGGCCCCGTGGAACCACCGGACGCAGTTTCACCACCGAATCATCCGCTCCGCTGGAGCTGCGCCGGACCCGCAAAATCATTCCCCTGCGGTGCAGCGCCCGATCCGGGGTGTCAAGATAGTAGACACGGTGGGTGGGGGTCCGTGGAAATGTGAGGTCGAGCGCGTCCCAGACCGCCTCATGAGCATGTGGTGGGACGGTCAGTTTCAGTTCCAGCCGATCGACCTGGGCGGCGAGATCCAGCAGCTTCGCCAGCTGGTCATCGGATAACTGCCAGAACTGCTGCGCGGCCCGCGCCCTGGCGGGCTGGCGCGCCGATGCGGTTCTTCCGCGTGAGTCTCTTCCGCGTGACTCGGCCATCCCGGGTCAGACGGCCATCGGCGAACACGCCGCATCACCAGGGGCACAGCCCGGCATCATGATCACAATTATTGGATGCACGTGCCGGCTCCGTTTCCTGGCGAGCCCGTTGCCCGACCGACCCCACCCCCGGGCCAGCTCCAGCCGCGCGCCGCTCGTCCCTCGCTCGTACGATCTCGCCCCGACCTCGATCATGCCCTCGAACATGCCCTCGAACATGCCCGGGCGTGAACTACCCCGAACCTCGACTGTAACTCGCCGATGCTCCGCCCAATCGAGGCCACATCCGTCCACATCCGTCCTCATCCGTTCGCATCCGTCCGCATCCGCGGATCACGCGAGGACGCCCCACCGGCGACGATCCGTCGGCGGCGACGGCACGGGCGTGACATCAGCGGAGATGATCTTCATCATCGGCCGCCGTGCCGAGGCATGTTCGGAGCACAGGGGTCGAAATCCCGAACAGCCCTCGGCCCGAGGCCGAACAATCCTCGGCATGCGCCTGGCGCCTGCGAACAGGCCATCGCGCCGACCCGGCCGGACATGCCCGACAACGCTCACCCGGGGCGGCACATGAGGCCGGCCCGGATGAGCGTCAGGTGTGCGACGTCAGAGATCGACGGGAGACGTCAGGGCTGGGTCGGGTTGAGGATTCCGGTGACCTCGGCGTCGGTGAGGTCGTAGGAGTAGAAGGTCTTGTAGAACTCCTTGATCTCGTTCTCGATGCTGACGTCGGCGAACTGCGCGGGGTGCAGGGTCTTGGCGACGAAGAGGGGCTGGAGGGCTTCCTCGGCGCTGCGCGCGGCCCAGACGAACACGCCGCGCGGGTTGACGATCAGGTGCTTGTCGCGCACCGCGGAGACCGAGGACCAGCGCGGGTCGGCCTGGATGGCGCGGCAGGAGGAGGCATCGCGGCAGAAGACGTACTCGGGGTCCCACTGGACGATCGACTCGGCCGAGACGTCCTTCATGGTGCCCTGGACACCGTGCGCGGTGGCGACGTTGACCCCACCGGCAAGGGTCGACCAGTTGTCGATGATCGAACCGCCGCCCTCGGTGTTGAGCGGGCTGTTGGCGGTGTAGTAGAGCTTCGGCCGGTCGGTCGCCGGAATGCCCTCGAGGCCCTTGTTGATGGTGGTGACGTTCTCGTCGACGTATTCGACGTACTGCTGGGCACGCTTGGGCGCCTCGCCGCCGAGCACATCCGCGAGAAACTCGACGCCCTCGTTGAGCTTCTTGTAGTTCGGGAACGAGGCGATCTGCACCACCGGCACACCCAGGTCGGTGATCTTCTTGACGAGCGCCTGGTTACCGGCGGTCAGGACCACCAGATCGGGCTTCTGGCCGAGCAGGGTCTCGGTGTTGACGGTGGTGGTGTCGGAGCCGAACACCGCCTTCTTCTGGGCCAGCGGTGGGTAGATCTTCTTGAACAACGGCAGGGTGGTGAGGTTGCTCAGCGGCACGCCGACGACCCGCTCGATCCCGCCGAGCATGAAGATGATCTGCGTGACGGCCGGATAGTTGGTGACGATCCGATTCGGGTGGGTCGGCACGGTGACATGCCGACCGCCCATGTCGACGACCTCGTGGGTTGTCGACGCGGCCGAGCTGGCAGTCGCGGGCGAGGCGGAGTCACCGTCGGAATCGCTCCCGCAGGCGGTGAGCGTGACGAGGGCTATCAGAGCCGCGATCAGAGCGGCGAGCACGGCGGCGAACGGGTTTCTGCGCTGGCGTGTTGCTGGCATGTGGTCCGTGGTCCCCATAACAGTCGTCCGATGGAAGGGCGCGCAAACAGGTGGTGGGCGGCCGGCGCGTTCCGGGGCCCACCACGGCGAGCCGGGTGGTGTGATCCGCGTGGCGTGATCTGGGTGACGGGTCGGGACACGGCTGTCCCACTGGCCGCATCCCGCTGGCCCCCGGCGGGGAGGTCGGCGACGAGCCCCATCCCAGAACTGACACCGGACGGCAGACGGCGGGGCCGGGCGCCCCCTGACCGGGGAGCGTCCGGTCGACATCGAGTCGGGCCTGGCACGGAACCGCGCGCCACACCCGGCCGGTCGGCAGGGACAGGTGGAACCACATGCACAGGAAGTGACCGACTTCCCCGACACGCGGTGCCCTGACACCGAGCTCCGCGCATGCGGGCTCAGATGTCAAGATATGCCGCTTCCTCGGATTCTGTCCGCAAGTTGGCAAGGATCTGCGGCACACCGACGAACTCCGCCCGGCCAGACAGGACCCGAGACTGGTCACTCTCCGAACGGTCGAGACCGGCATCCCTCCGCTCGCCGCGGCCTCGATCGAGGCCGACGACACGGCGGACGATCACAGGATCCGGCGTGGATGATCAGCGACACACGGCCCGTCCGGCACCTGCCCAACCCCGGACCGGAGTCGAGGTACTACTTCCAGTGACCACTTGTAGGCAGCGAGAGGACACGGAATGGCGAATCAGGATCTCGAGCGCGCCCGGCAGGCGATCGGACCGATCGGTCTGGTCACACCGGCGGGAGAGCAGCCGGCCCGGCGGGCCCAGGCCGCGGACGACGAATGGCCCCTTCCCGGCGGTGCCGCCCGGGTTTACTACGGCCAGGGCAACCGCGGCCTGACCCGGCCGGTTCTGCTCGCCGACGGATTCAATTCCGGCCCGACGAACTTCGACGCCTTCTGGGAGCACGTCGACGGTGAGCCACACAGGTTCGCCACCCGGCTGCGTGAGCGCGGTCGCGACCTGATCCTGATCGGCTTCGACGACCGCTCCGCCTCCATCCTGAACAACGCGCAGGTCGCGACGGCCGCGATCCAGCGGGCCGTCGCCGAACGGGTGGGAAACGCCCGGCTGCTGGTCGGCGGCTTCAGCATGGGTGGAATCGTCACCCGTTACGCGCTGGCCAGAATGGAACTCCAGCGGATGGATCACCAGGTCGGGGTGTACCTGTCGGTCGACAGCCCGCATCGGGGTGCGTCCGTGCCCATCGCGCTGCAGGCGATCGCCCATCACCTCGCTCCCGTCAACGACGCCCTGTCCCAGCAGCTGAACAGCCCGGCGTCCCGCCAGCTGCTGTGGCGTCACCTCGAGGCGCCCACGGGTGTTCCCGCCGAGGATCGGGCCCGCGCCGAGCTGCTGGAGCAGCTGCGTCAGGTCGGTGACTGGCCGCGCATCCCGCGCCTGCTCGGGGTGGCCAACGGTGTCGGCAACGGCCACGCCAACGGGGTGGCGCCCGGCGTCGAGGCCCTGCGCAGCAACGGCCCGTACCTGACCGACACCCGGCTGCTCACCCAGGCCGGCGGACGCGACCGGGTCGTCGCGGAGCTGCGCGGCCTGCTCGGCGAGATCACCGTTCGCACGAACGACTTCCCCGACCTCGACGGTGCGCCCGGCGGCACCCTCGAGTCGTTCGGCATCCTGGCGGACACCCTCAAGGACGCCGGCGAGAACGTCGACGTCTCCCACCGCTCGATCTGCTTCGTGCCCACGTCCAGCGCCATCGCGATCCGCGGCATCGAGACCAACGACGACCTCTACGCGGACATCAACAACCTGCCGCCCGAGGAAAGCCCGCTCGACGACTTCCTCACCTCATCCCGCCCCACCCCGCACAGTGCCGTGACCGAGGAGATCAGCGCCTGGATTCTCGACCGCCTCCCCGACTGACGGCCTTGACTAACCCGGGTCGGTCGGCGCGCCTGTCACGGAGAACCCGGGACAGGCGCGCCCGGCCCGGGTTCGCGAGCGCCATGCCGGAGCGCGGCGGCCACCTGACGCGCCTGGTCCTCCTCACAGCCTGGTTGTCCTTGGGCTGGGTCTCCTCGGGGCTGGGTCTCCTCGGGGCTGGTTCTACTTGGGGCTGGGCGCGCCGGCGAGCAGGTTCTCGGCCTTCGTACGGATGCGGACGACCAGGGGCGGCGCCATCGCCTCCCGCTGTGCCGCCCGGGCCGCCTTGCCCGGCGAGCGGCCGTAGAACCAGTGGTCCCAGGGGGAGTTGGGCCGAGCCAGCCGGATACTGCCGATCGCCGCCAGCGGAATCAGGAAGATGCCCAGCAGGGCCATTCCGTACTTTCCCTTCAACAGCGCGACGGCCACCAGCAGCATCCCGACCACGATGTCCACGACCAGGAACGTGCGGAACGCCAGTTCCTGATCCCGGAGGTCATCGACGCCCAGCGGTGAGAAGCCGAGCAGCACACAGCCCATGATCCCGGCGGCGAGCAGCACCGCGTTGACCGAGGCTCGTCCGGCCTGCTCCCAGTAGACATCCTCCAGATGCAGAATCAACGCGAACTCGTCAAGCACCAGGGCTGCTCCAACCCCGACCACCACCCCGGCGACCTGCCGCCACGGGGCGTGCGTCGGTGTCCCGACCGCCAGCATCCCGCCGCTGATCAGAAGGAGCGTGCCCGGCACGACATGGTGTACATGCAGTCCGCCGGTCGAGATGTTACGAAAAGGGCCGCGCCCGGCCCGGATGAGCCGCACAATTGTCCGCGTCACCAGAAATGTGACCAGAAAAGCCACCAGGCACAGCAGCAGCGGCCCTTTTCCCGGTTCCGCGATGTTCCGTTCCCACCACCCGCTCACATCGACAGCCTCGCACCCCGCGGACATCCGGACCCGGCACTGTGCTCGCCGCGCGCCGCCCGCGCACCACAGCGCACCCAGCGCCCGCCTGGTACATCAGGCCGGCGAGGCGCCGAACCTGGGCGCACACCCACCGTGACGGGTGACTCGGCGGGACTGCGAGTGCCTGCGTCACCCAGACGAGTGCCGACGTCACGGACATCACCGAACCGGCGCCGATCGAACTACCACCGGCCGAGGCGGATTCGGCAGTCGTGATCGTACGACGTTATCCTCCCCTCATCTCCTATATATTCATGGATAGTCACCGATAAAGTGACCATCCATGACCGAGCCCGATGTCGCGGACCCCACCCGAACCCGCCGGTGGCTGGCCCTACTCGCCGTGCTCACCTCCCAACTGATGATTGTTCTGGACGGCAATGTCCTAAATGTGGCCCTCCCTGCCATTCAGGAAGATCTGAAGATCAGTCAGGCGAGCCTGACCTGGGTCGTCAACGCCTACCTCGTCAGCTACGGCAGCCTGCTTCTGGTGACGGGCCGGCTGGGTGATCTGATCGGCCGCAAGTCCGTGTTCCTGGCCGGCATGGCGATCTTCACCGCGGCCTCCGCGGGCTGCGGCCTCGCGACCAGCGAGGAGATCCTGGTGGCCGCCCGCTTCGCACAGGGAGTCGGGGGCGCGCTCGCGTCGGCGGCGGTGCTCGCGTTCATCGTCACCGACTTTCCGGCCGGCCAGGAACGTGGCCGAGCCATGAACTACTACATGATCATCACTGTCGGCGGCGGCTCGATCGGCCTGCTGCTCGGCGGCCTGTTCACCCAGCTGCTCAGCTGGCACTGGATCTTCGCGATCAACCTTCCGATCGGGGTTTTCTCCCTGATCGCGGGCATGCGGCTGATCCCCGCCCGGCCCGGCACCGGCACCGGCGGGCTGGACGTGGTGGGCGCCCTGCTGGTCACGGTCGCCGCGGTGATCGGCATCGCCGGCATCGTCGGTGCGGCCGACCATGGCTGGTTCTCGGCCCGCACGCTCATCGCCGGTGCGGTGGCCGTCGTCCTGCTCGCCGCGTTCTTCGCCTGGGAAGCACGGGTGGCCAACCCGATCGTTCCGCTGCGCATCCTGCGCCAGCGCGCCCTGGTCGGCTCGGCCGCGATCCGTTCGGCGGCCATCTCCGGGGTGTTCGGCGTCTTCTTCTTCGGCACCCTTTTCCTGCAGCGGGTGCTGGGCTACAACGCGATCGAGACGGGACTGGCGTTTCTCCCCCAAAGCCTGGTCATCATATTCTTCTCCTTCGGCATCACGACCCGCCTGATGGATCGACTCGGTGCCCGCTCGGTTCTCATCAGCGGACTCGTCGTGCTGACCGCCAGCCTGGTGCTGCTCGGCTGGTTCCAGGGATACGGCAGCGGCGGCTACTTTCCCTGGCTGTTCATCGCCCTCATGGGCGTGGGCGTCGGCGCGGCCCTGACGTTTCTCCCCCTGCTGACGATCGCGATGCGGGACGTCCCGCCCGCCGACGCGGGTCTCGCGTCCGGCATCGTGAACGTGACGATGCAGATCTCCGGCGCGATCGCGCTGGCGATCCTCGGCACCCTGGCCAACAACCGGACCGAGGGCCTCATCGCCAGCGGCCACGACCCCCTGCGGGCCTTCGCCGCCGGCAGTGCGTTCGGCATGTTCGTGGGCGCCGGCTTCCTGCTCCTCGGTCTGCTGCTCACCTTCCTCCTGCTCCGCCCGAGCCGGTTGGACGCGCCGGCCGTCCTCGTCCACCAGCCCGGCGAGGCCGCACCCACAGCGCCGTTGGAGGCACCCATCGTCATCGCGCGGCAGCGGCCCGTCGGCGCCGGCAACGACCTGCCCCTGCACGACTGAGCGCCGACAACAGCGATCCGCTCCGAGCGCCGGAGTCGGCCAGCTGACGCACCGGTTGACCTGAACTCCGGTTGACCTGAACTCCGGTTGAGGTCATAACCTGCGGGCGAGGGCAACGGGCCAGTAGCCGGGCAGAAGCGGGGAACAATGCCGATCACGACAGGCTTCAACCACATCGCCACGATCACGTCTGATCTGGACAAAATCGTCGCATTCTATTCCGACGTCTTCGACGCGAAGAGCACCTTCGAGATGGCCGCGGAGCAGGGTCACCCTCGGATGACGATCCTTGACCTCGGTGGAGGTGCGGCACTCAACGTGTTCGAAGCGTCGGCTGAGGACGGCGCCGTCGATCGGCGTCGCATGGGCGGGCGCGGGCCCATCGACCATTTCGGCCTGGCCGTCGACTCGCTGGCGACCCTGGAGGCGACCCGCGACCGGCTGCGCGAGCACGGCGCCGACATTGGTGAGATCCAGCGGCTCGGCTCGGAGTGGTCCCTGTTCTTCCGCGACCCTGACGGGATGGAACTGGAGGTCTGCTGCCACGCCGACGCGTGATCGGCGGCCGCACGTCACTCACCCGGACCCCATGACTACCTAGGGTGTCGATGGGTACACCTGGAGTAGCACGTCGTTGACCTGCCTCGGAGGTGTGTCGTGCGCGGAATCTCAAGGTTCAGGACCGCTGCCATGCTCGCCGGGATCGCGGCGCCCCTGGTCGCCATCCCCCTGGCTCTGCCGGCGGCCGCCGGCACCATCAACAATCCGCTGACGGTCACCGGAACAGTCCGGTGCACCATCGGTTCGGCCGAATCGCTTCTGATCAGCGGCGGCGGGGAGTCACATGGCGCGACCGTGGGCGTCGGCGGACGCTTCTCGACCGTCTTCGGCAACCCGCAGCTGCCCAGCACCGCGACCGTCCAGGTCAGGTGCGACGTCCTCGGTAAGCGCACCTACCGCTCGACGAACTTCCTCCTCTACCGCCCGCAGTCCGGCCAGACCCTCGTGGTGACCCTGGCCGCCTGACCAGCCCACCCGACGGACCGGAACTCGAGGGGTGCGCCCGCGAAACGCGGCGCACCCCTCACGGCGTGCCCCGACCGCGTGTCAGGCCAGCTGTCCGCCCGCGACCTCGAACGGCAGCCGATGACTGTCGAACGGCTCGGTGAGCCCAAGGTCGTGCGCAAGCGCGGCGACGTAGTACAGCTCGTCGTCGAAAGCGATGTCCTGGGCCGACGCGTACGACGCCCCCCCACCGGTAGGAGCGGACGGAGTGGTTGAGCAGCGCCGGGGAGCAGAAGCGGGTGGCCACCGTCAGCGCGCCCGCCGCGGCGGGAGTCACCGGAAACATGGGGTCAACCTCTCACGGGATCACGCCCCGCTCCGCACACCCGCACGACACGACAGCCATGCCATGGCGCGCCACGCCACACCGGCGACGACACACCGGCAAGGAGCGCTGGACCCGACGCCGGAGCCGCGACGGCGGGCAACGGGGGCGGTGCGGGAAAATGGTTGGCGGGCCGTGCGGCGGCGATGGTACCGTCCTTTCACGGTAAACGGATCAGTCCGGGTCGGCATGCCGACGGGCTGTCGGAATCTTCGGGAGGTGGCTCATGGCCACGCGGGTTGTCATCGCTTGTGCAGCGTTTTTCCCACTTTCCCCCCGGGTCACCGACTGACCGTTGTCACCTCGCCGCGCGGATTTCCTCCGCCCGGTTCCCGATTCCACCATGGGTGGCAGAAGGCCAGCGGGACCCACCTCACCCAAGGGTCTCGACGTTGTCTTCTCGACGTGCTTCTTCGCAGTTCCCTCCGCCGGCCGCCACCAACGCATCTTCGGCCGGTGTTCCCGGCGCCGAACTGCGTCGCTATGGCTGGACCGCCACCGACGAAACACGGTTCGCACCCCGCCGCGCCGCCGGGCTGATCCCAGCCCGGATCCTCCGTCGCGACCGGGATCGCTGCGATCTGGTCACCGAGCGCGGGATGTCCAACGCCCGGATCGGCCTGACCCGTGCCAGCGACGCGCACCTGACGCCCTGCACGGGCGATTGGGCGGCCTTGTCCACCGCGGCGGACCCCACGATCGTCGAGCTGCTCACGCGGCACAGCGCCCTCGTCCGTTCATCGGCGTCGGGCCGCTCCGAAGGCCAGGTGCTGGCGGCGAACATCGACATCGTGCTGGTGGTCGCCACCCTGTCGACCGAGCCGGATCTCGGCCGCGTCGAAAGGCTGCTCACGCTGGCCTGGGAAAGCGGAGCCCGACCACTGATCGTTCTGACAAAGGCGGATCTGCTCGTCGACGGCAGCCACGCCGCCACCGTCGCCGTCGCCTTGGACGCGGTCACCGCCGCCGCACCCGGCGTCGACATCCTGACCGTTTCGGCGTTCGACGGGACCGGTCTGGCAGCCCTGCGCGACGAACTCGCCGCCGGCGCGGTCGCGGACCCGACGGGCTCTGGGCCGACGCCCGGAGAAGCCGTGCTGGGTGGCCGATCGGCAGTCCTGGTCGGGCCGTCCGGCGTGGGCAAGTCGACGTTGGTCAACGCCCTGCTGGGTGAGGAGAAACTCGCTGTCGGACGGGTTCGGCCGCAGGACGGAAAGGGTCGGCACACGACCGTACGGCGGGAGCTGGTTCCGCTGCCTTCCGGTGGGATTCTCATCGACACCCCCGGTCTGCGTGGAATCGGCGTCTGGGATGTCGACAGCGGGCTCGACGCGACCTTCGCCGAGATCACCGAACTCGCCGCGGACTGCCGGTACGGGGACTGCGAGCACCGTACCGAACCCGGCTGCGCGGTACTCGCCGCCATCGAGGACGGCACGCTGCCCGAACGAAGGCTCGCCAGCTACCGCAGGTTGCTGCGCGAGAACGCCTGGCTCCAGTCCCGCCGAGACGCCCGCCTCGCCGCCGAACTCCTACGCCCCTGGAAGAAGATCGAACTGGAGCAGCGCCGTCTTTACGCCGACCGGGCCCGCCGCGAACGAAGGTGACCGGGCTGCTCAACCCAGCGCCAGCAGAGCCGCTCGCGTTTCCCGGTCCAGACCTTCCACGGCGTAACGGAAGGTCTCCCGCCTCATCTGCCCATGCCAACGACGCAGGTGGTCGGCCAGGTCAGCCGGATGAACCTGGCCGACCACCTTCAGCAGCCAGCCGCATCCCTTCTGGACGTAGACATCGTCGTCGTGCAGGAGCGAGGTGGTGTTGCCGAAGGCGTGCGCGAGGGGAAGTTCGAACGTGACCCTTCCCACCCTGCGCCGAACGAACTTCACCACCGCGACGTTCGCCGCCCGGCGCGTCCACCCGGACTCGCCCGCGA
This sequence comes from Frankia umida, assembly GCF_023242945.1. Lineage (NCBI taxonomy): Bacteria > Bacillati > Actinomycetota > Actinomycetes > Frankiales > Frankiaceae > Frankia > Frankia umida. The sequence goes on along the minus strand of NZ_JALKFT010000002.1, from coordinate 47,378 downwards.
CCCACCCGCGTGTTTGTGGAATCAGCTCCAGGTGCCCGCACAGGAACGGGTAGAGCAGCTTCAGGCAGAGGTCGTCGCACTGCGCCCAGTTCGACACATACCGGTTCAGCCAGATCTCGGCGCGGTCGAGGAGGTCGTCGTCCAGCTGAGCTCTGGCGACCTTGTGCAGCAGCGCGAACGCCAGCAGCACCTCCTCGTGGTAGACGGCGCGTTCCAGCACCTCCTCCGCGATCTCGAGTCGCCGGCCGGCCGGAACGTCTCCACACCCCTGGAGATACTCGTTCGCGACCGCCACCACCGTGGCGTTGCTGACACCGAGAGCGCGAATCCGCCGCGGGAAGAAGCGCTGCATCCGCAGCGCGAAATCCGCGTCGCCGCGTACCGCCAGCAACTCCAGCACCTCGCCGGTAGCGGCGCTGGCGCCCACCTACGCCGCCTGGGGCGCGTGGACCCGACCTGACGGCCGGCCGGCACACCCTCCCTGGCGGCACGTCCGCGAAGACATGAAGGCAGCCTCTCATGAGGCAGCGGGCCCCGTCCGCCGCGGCGCACCGCATGCCCACCAGCGGGCGCGCACGCGATGGTCGAGCGGCGTGGGCGGGCAGGAACGGGTGGCCACGACCAGCGTCCGACCGCCGACCTGAGCGGTCGCGGACGTGCCGCATGCCCGGACCAGCGAGGCCATGCCACACCCCAAAATCATGTAGAAAATATGTAGAATCCGTCGGTCCGCCCACGCACCGAACATCTACATAGATCTTCGGATACCGATACGCCCGAATCTCAACGAGACTCACTGTGAGACTCCAGCAGATCCCGGCGAATGGACCGCGTGATGCGTCGACGTCATCTGTTCGAATTCGAAGACCTGGGCTGGTTTCCGGGGTTCCTGCGGGATGCGGTCACCGACTGGCTCCGCGACACCCTGGTCGTCGGCCGGAAAGTCTATGCACCGGTCGTGCCGATGCTGATCGAACTCCTCGATTCCCAGGGCACGAACCAGATCGTCGACCTCTGCTCCGGTGGGTCCGGGCCGTGGGCACATCTCAAGCCCGACATCGACCAGGCCCGCGCCGCTGTCGGCGACCTCCCGGTCACCGTGACGCTCACGGATCTGTATCCCAACGTGGCCGCGTTCGAGGCCGCCGCCAAAAAAATCGGGGATGGTCTGCAGTACCGGACCGAGAGCATTGATGCCCGTTCGGTCCCCACCGACCTGACCGGTATCCGGACCATGTTCACCAGCTTCCACCATCTGCGGCCGGATGCCGCCCGCGTCGTTCTGGCCGACGCGTTCTCCGCCCGCCGGGCCGTCGGTGTCTTCGAATTCACCGAACGCCGGTGGGCACCCATCGCGCAGACAGTCGTGCTGGCCCCCGTGCTGGTTCTGGCGAATGCTGCCCGGCACCGGCCAGCACAGTGGCGGCGGCTGCTTCTCACCTATGTCCTGCCCGTTGTCCCGGTCGCCGTCACCTGGGACGGAATCGTCTCGAACCTGCGCACCCGGACCGCCGTCGAAATGCTGGCGTTGACCGCTGATCTGGCCGCCGACGACTACGTGTGGAGAACCGGTCAGACGGCCGGTTCGCGCTCGGGCCCGCCGGTCACCTATCTGCTCGGCACCCCGATGGTCCGACCTTCCCACCAGGCCGGTCCGGAAAATCCGACCCGCGCCGCCGATGACCGAGCGGCACCACAGGCGGAGCGCCGTCCGGGCACGATCCAACCAGAGTCTGGAGCGTGAAGTGACCACTGTTCTCGCCAGCACACGGCCGCCGGTCGCGACCGGCAGTGGCGCACTGGGCGTAAGCCGCGATTTCCAGCGCCGCCCTCTCGAACTCATGCGGAACCTGTTCGACGAGCACGGCGATCTGGTGAAGGTCCGATTCGTGGCCAACCAGTACTTCTACCTGGTGACCCACCCGGACTACATCAGGCACATCTTCGCCACCAACTCGGCGAACTACACCAAGTCACCACATCCGGCGTTCGAGCTGCTCAGCCAGGTGATGGGAAGGGGTTTGGTCACCAGCGACGGAGATCTGTGGAGCCGGCAGCGCCGGCTCATCCAGCCGGCGTTCACCAAACAGCGGGTCGACGAGTACGGCGATCTGATGGTGAGCGCGACCGAGCGGATGGCAACACGCTGGCGGCAGGCCGGCGACACAACGCTGAACCTCGACGCGGAGATGATGCGGCTCACCCTGGACGTCGTCGGGCAGACCCTGTTCGGCCTCGACCTGACCGACGAGGCGAGCCGGGTGAGCCGGGCTTTCACCGAGGTCAGTGACGACTTCGCGAAGCTGCTCGGAAATCCGCTCGGCCCACTGGCCCTGAAGATCCCCTTCCAGCCGACCGTGCGGCGGTTCCGGCGCAGCACCGCCACTCTCGACACCGTCGTGCACGGCATCATCGCCCAACGCCGGGAACAGCCGGAGCCGGACAACAGGGACCTGCTGACCCTGCTGATGGCCGCCCGGGACGAGCAGACCGGCGAGGGCATGACCGACCAGCAGCTGCGGGATGAGGTCATGACGCTGCTGTTGTCCGGCCACGAAACCACAGCCGACGCGCTCACCTGGGCTTTCTATCTCCTGGCCAGACATCCGAAGATGTTGGCCGACCTCGAGGACGAGGTCGACGAGGTCCTCGGCGGTCGGGCGGCCACCACCGCCGACCTGCCCCGACTGGTCTACACCAAGATGGTCGTCCAGGAGACGTTGCGGCTCTACCCACCGATCTACCTGTTCGCCCGCTGGGGGCACCAGCCCGACGAGGTCGGCGGATACGACCTTCCCGCGGACGCCACCATCACCGTCTGCCCGTACGTCGTCCACCGGCACCCGGAGTTCTGGCCGGACGCGGAGGCGTTTCGCCCCGATCGTTTCGACTCAGCCGCCAAGGCGATCGACAACTATGCCTACATTCCGTTCAGCGGCGGCCCACGACAGTGCCTCGGCATTCATTTCGCGATGATGGAGGCCCAGCTTCTCCTGGCAACAGTCGTGCAGAACTTCCGCTGCTCCATCGCAGGTTCCGCGCCCATCAATCCCGGCGCCATGATGACGCTGCGGCCCGCCGGTGGAATGCCCGTTCGTGTCAGCACCCGCCCGCGCGGCGCGCACGTCTGACCGCTCCCCCGAAATCCGGCCGAAGGAGAACCATGACCATTGCCCCGGACCTGACCGCTGCGAAACATCCCTACCCAGCCAGGTACACCACACCGTTCATCCTCTATCCGCCGGCGCTGTGGGCCAACAAGGTCGGGAACGCGTTCACCGCGAACCTGGGTCTCGACGAGGTCGGCCAGGACTTCGTCCTGTACCTGTCCGTGCCGTTCTGCCGGGTGCGGTGCCTGTCCTGCCCCTACTTCATCGATCTGCTCGCACCGCGCGATCCGCACGGAAAGGAGGCCCGGTACGTCGACGCGGTCATCCGCGACCTGGAACACTGGGCCTCGTACCGGCGCTTCCAGACCGGAAAACTGCGCGCGGTCTATCTCGGGGGCGGCACCGGCTCCATTCTGTCCACGCCGAACCTGAAGCGGATCGTGGACACCATCATCACGAACTTCCCGCACGAGCCAGAGCTCGAGGTGACCCTCGAGGGCAATGCCCGCGACTACACCGACGACAAACTCGACTACGTCGCCGACTCACCGATCAGCCGGGTGAGCCTGGGCGTGCAGTCCTTCGACGCCGGCCTGTTGCGGACCATCGGCTCACCGCATGCCGCGGAGCAGAGCACCCGCGCGATCACCGGACTGACAGACCGCGGTTTCGAGAACATCCAGATCGACATGATGTACAACATGCCGGGGCACCGTCGGGAGATCTGGCAGGCCGACCTCAACCGGTTGCGCGACCTGGCTGTCAAGCACCTCACCACCTACCTCTACCGCGTCCATCCGGGCACGCCGCAGGACAAGCTCATCAACATCGGCAGGGTCCAGCCACTGCTGGACAAGGAGTCGACCTACGTGCGGAGCATGTACGCCGACCTGGTGGAGTCGACAGCCCGGGCCGGGTTCCGGACCTACATGTTCGACCACTACTGCGTGCCCGGCTGGGAGAACACCTACAACGAATGGACGTTCCACCGCAACAACGTGGAGATCCTCGGCGTCGGACCCAGTGCCTACGGGTTCATCAACAACTACCGGATCGGCGCGAAGAAGGATGTCGAGGAGTACATCGCCGCCGTCGGCCGTGGCGAGCACATGATCACTGCTGTTTCCGACCAGCTTACCCCGCAGGTCCGGCGCGAACGTTATGTGATCAATGTCCTGCAGTACTTCGGAGTCGACCTGGACGAATATCAGCGTTGCTTCGGCAGTGAGTTCCTGGACGATTTCCGAGCTCCCGTAGACCGTATTATCAACCGCTCCCTGGCCACCCTGGAAGGCCGCCAGCTGACACTGACCGAGCTCGGTCGTGAATGGCACATGAACGTGATGCTCGAGTTCACCAACGACATGTTCTGGCAGGACTCCACGGCGTTGTCCCACCCGCACTGGGCGATGAACACACCGATGGTCGACCTGTTCGCCGGGTCTCGCGAGAGCTGGCTCGGCGCCAGCTGAGAGAGGGATGGTCATGACATTGCTCACCGAGGTCCGCGAGGTACTCGTGGACATGGACATCGACGGCGAGGCCGAGCCGGCCACGTCGCTGCGTGACGAACTGGGCATGGATTCCCAGGAGATCGTGCACCTGCTCAGCTCCCTCGCCCGAGGGCGCGGGGTGGATCTGCCGGACGGTTCGAACCGGGTCGGTTCGATACGCTCGATCCAGGATGTCGTGGAGCTGCTCGCGGCGGCTCTGGACCGGCCGGCCACCCCCGAGCAGACGGGCACCGTGGCGGCTCCCCGGGCGATCGAGACGATCGATGACGCTCCTACCCTCGCCTACCGCTGCCGTACCAGTGCGGTGATTCGCCGGCCCAAGGCCGTCGTCTACCAGGCGCTGCACGACATGGCCGCCTGGCCGACACATCTGCCGCACGTTCTCGAGATCGACGTGCGCTATGACGACGGCCAGTACCAGGAGTTCCACATGGCCGTCGACTCGCCGACCGGAATGCTGCGGGTCCGCTCGATCCGCAACTGCCAGCCGGATCTGATCGAATGGTTCCAACCGGAGCCACCACATTTCCTGGCCCATCACGGCGGCACCTGGCGGTTCCAGGACACGCCCGAGGGCTTCTGCGAGATCACCGCCACGCACGCCTGGAACCTCGAGCCAACGGTGGCGTCCACCACCTTCCCGCCGACCCCGCAGCGGTCCACGGCCGACGCGGTGACCGAGATGCTGCTGGACCACGCCAACCTCGCGATCAGCACCTGGCGTGCCGTGCTGGAAGGCGCCACCGGTCAGCCGGCCACGCTGGGCACGTCCGACGCGCCGGCCGTCCGATCCGCCCAGCCGGTCGGTGGGTGACGGTATGGATGTCACCGAGAAAGTCGTGATCGCCCGCCCGATCAGCGAGGTGTACGACGCGTTCGCCGATCTCGAACGCTGGCCCGCCATCCTGCCCGATGTCACTGATGTCACCGTCTTCTACACCGACGGTTACAATCAGGAGTTCTCCATGACGGTCGAGCGGCCCGCGGGGCTGGAGACCGTCCGCGGCTTTCGTTACCTCCGGGCACCACGTGAACTGGAGTTGTGTCAGACCACGCCGCCCCCGGGGCTGCGACGGATGACGGGGCGCTGGACCTTCACCGAAAGCCCGGACGGCGGCGCCGGAACCGAGGTCATCGCCGCCCGCGGGTTCACCCTCGCCGACGCTGACGCCGACCGGGACGCCGACCGGGACGCCGACCGCGAGGCGGCCTTCGCCGCCGGGCTGCGCGGCTTCCTGCGCACCAACCTCGCGCTGTTCAAGGAGGCGTTGGAACGTGACACGACGGCTTGAGGTGACCCGGATGATCCCCGCCAGTCCGGCGCGGGTCGCCGACGCCTTCTGGGATATCGAGGCCTGGCAGCGGGTCTGGGATCCGATCAGTGCGGTGACCGTCGGCTACTGCGACGGCCGCGGCCAGGAGTTCACGATGCGGGTCGATCGGGATGGCCGCACCGAGGAGGTCCGCACCGTCCGGTGGCGCGCCCGCGACCGGATCGACTTCTTCAGCCCGACGGCACCGCCGATGATGACCTGGCACCGCGGATCCTGGATCTTCGCCGCGGCCCACGGCGGCTGCGCGGTGACCGCGATCCGCGAGTACCAGCTCGCCCCCGACCCTGCCGGGACCACAGCCAGCGAGGACGCCAGGGCGGACCGGTTCCACGACGGCTTCACCACCCGGGTGGCCGCGATCCTGGACTGCTTCGCCGCCGCGTTCGCCCGTCCCGGACCTCCCGGCACGACAGGCGCGGACGCGGACGCGGACATCGGCGCGACGGACGACGACACGGCGGTGTCCGCGCCCGGGGCCGGGCCGGCCGTGGCGGGTGTGCGATGACGACCGATGTCGTGGTCATCGGGGCCGGCCCGGCGGGCGCCGCGGCGGCGATCACCGCGGCCAGGAGCGGGCGCAGCGTGACCATCGTGGACCGCGCCGGTCCGGACGCACCGCACCTGCCGGAGACCTGGGAGGGAGCGAGGGCCGACCTGCTCGCCGACCTGGGCGTCACGGGCCTGGCGGAACTGTTCCTGCACCGCCACCGCGTCCATGTCAGCGCTCCTGATGGCACGCGCTGGGCGACGGTCGAGGTGAGCGCCGGCGGCCAGGGGGTCCCGCCGACCGCGCGCCTGGACCGCACCCGGTTCGATGCGGCCCTCGCCGACGCCGCCGCCGCCGCGGGAGTCGTCCACCTGCGTGGGCACACCGTGGACATCGTCGACCCCGGTGCGGGCGGCGACCCGGCGAGCGGCACCAGCGGTGGCGAACCGATCCTGTCCGGTTCGAGGGCGGACGGCTCCCGCTGGTCCTTGCGGGGCCGGTTCGTCGTCGACGCCTCCGGAAAGTCGGCGACGCTCGGGCGGGCGCTGGGGCTTTACCGTCCCGGCCGTCAGCTTGATCCTCGCCAGGCCGTCTTCTCGCACTGGGAGATCGAGGCCGACCGCGCCGACACGCTCGCCGCGGCGGGCACGACCTCGATCGTCGTGCTGGACGGCGGCTACGCCTTCGTCATCCCGCTCGGTGGCCGGCGGGTGAGCGTCGGGATCGTGCTGGGCACGGACACGGCGTCGCGGGCCGCGGCGGCCCGGCACGCGAAGGCGGCCGGCCGCTCGGGCGAGCCGGGGGCGGCGGACTCCTGCGGGCCGGCGGCGGTACTGGCGGCGGTCATCGCCGACACCCCGGTGCTGGCCCGCCTGTTGGCGGGGGCGCGTCAGCTGCTCCCGGCGATACCGGCGATGAACGAGACGTTCACCTGCGTGCCGGCCGCGTCCCGGTGGTACGCCCTGGCGGGCGACGCGGCCGGCTTCGACGATCCGTTCCTGCAGCGCGGTGTCGACACCGCGCTGGCCTCGGGCCTGCGGGCCGGCGGACTGTCGATCCTGGCGACGGATCCGAGCGCCTCGGCGCAGGCCGCGGTGCTCGCCTACCAGGACTGGCTCACCGCCGACCGGGCCGCCGCGAGCACCCATGCCTACGACGCCGCGGCGCGTGACTGGCGCTCGTCGGTGGCGGGGCTGCTCGCCGACCCGCACCTGCCCAGTTTCGTCCCGCTGGCCGGCCTGATGGGCCTGGCCACCACCACCGGACGCGGGCCGGCGTCAGCCGGCCCGGCCACGCCGGACGCCGGCCAGCTGCGCGAGCTGCTCGCCGAGGCACGCGCGACGTACGCGTCATGGTGACCACGACCACGGCGGGGCCGGCCGCCCCGGGCGGCGGCGGCCGGCACCGGCACCGCTATGTCGACCTGAGCCTGACCATCGAGCCGACGCCCAGCGAACCCGTTCCGACGGTCATCGACCGGGTCGGTCACGCCGAGGGCGCCGACATTCTCGGCGGCCCGGCCGGCATCGGGCGGGCCGAGTTCCCGGGCGGGCTCGGCCTGTCCCTCGAACATGTCCGGCTCACCACGCACACAGCGACCCATGTGGACGCGCCGGCCCACTACGGCCCCCAGTGCGAGGGGCGGCGGGCACGCACGATCGACGAGCTGCCGCTGGAGTGGTTCCACGGGCCGGGAGTGCTGCTGGACTGTCGCGGTGAGAGCACCGAACCGGTCGATGTGGACGAGGTGCGGGCCCGGCTGTCCCAGGCCGAACACGAGCTGGCCCCGGGCGACATCGTGCTGATCGACACGGACGCCGCACGGCTGTGGGGACGTCCGGAGTACTTCACCGACTTCCGCGGGGTGACCCGGGCGGCGACCCGGTTCCTCGTCGAGAGCGGAGTGAAGGTCATCGGGGTGGACAGCTTCGGCTTCGACCCGCCGTTTCACCGGATGCTGGCCGACTGGGCCGCCACCGGGGACCCGGCGGTGCTGTGGCCGGCGCACATCTACGGCCGTGAGCGTGAGTACTGCCAGATCGAGCGGCTGGCCAACCTGTCCGCCATCGGCCGCCCGACCGGCTTCGAGGTGGCCTGCTTCCCCATCAAGATCAAGGATGCCGGTGCGGGCTGGGCCCGCGTCGTCGCGATCGTCCCCGAGGAGCCCAGCCCATGCAGAGCCTGAGCCGTACCGTGTCGGTGGCCGCGCCGCCCGACGCACTGCTCGCGTTCGTCGCCGAGGTACCCAACCTGCCGCGGTGGACCGATTTCTTCACCGCGGTGGGCGCACAGGTCAACGGACGCTACCGGGTCAGTTCGGTCGTTGGCGAGATCGAGACCTGGACCGAGACGCAGGTCGGCACGCAGGCGGCGACCTGCGTCATCCATTCGATGGTCGCCGGTCGGGCCGAACGCGCCGTCGTGGACATCGTCCCAGCGCCGGACGGCGCCGAGGTCTCGTTCACCGTGCTCCTGCCCGACGACGCCGACGAAGCCCTGCGGGCCACCGCCCGACGCACCCTGGACGTCGAACTCGGCCGGCTGCGTTCGCTGGTCACCCCCGCGGTGCAGCCGTGAGCCGCACGCGGGTCGTCGTGACGGGTCTGGGCACCGTCAACGCCCTGGGAACCGATGTGGACAGCTTCTGGTCGGCCAGCCTCGCCGGCACCAGCGGGGTGCGGGTGGTGAACGAGTTCCCCATTCCGCCTGCGATGAGCCGCATCGCGGGTGTCGTCGCCGATGACTGGGCCGCCGGGGAACCGCTCGCGGCGTCGCTGTCGGCCGGGGCCGGCGCGCCCGATCGCAGCCTGCTGCTCGCGTTGGCCGCGACCCGCGAGGCGGTGGCGGACGCCGGCTACTCCCTCACGGAGCTCGGTGATGTCGGTCCGCGTCGGGTCGCGGTCGTGATCTCGACGGCGATCTCCGCCATCACCTCGATGGAGGGCAGCTTCCGACGCTGGTCCGCGGAGGGCAAGGAGCCGATCCGAGCGGTCACGCGGGTCGATGGCACTGGCAGCCCCTTCCAGTTCGGATCACTGAACGCGCAGGTGGCGGCTGCCCTCGGCGGGATCCCGCGGCACTACACGGTCACCACCGGCTGCACCGGCGGCATCGACGCGATCGGCGCCGCCTGCGACCTGATCCGAGCTGGGCAGGCGGATGTGGTGGTCACCGGCGCCGCCGAGGCGCCGATCACCCCCCTGGTGGTCGCCGCGTTCGCGCAGATCGGTGCGACCTCGTTGCGCAACGACGCGCCGACCCGCGCCTCCCGACCCTTCGACGTCGATCGGGACGGCTTCGTGCTGGCCGAGGGCGCCGGCATCCTGGTGCTGGAGTCCGCGCAGCACGCGGCCCGGCGCGGCGCCCGGGCACGTGCGGAGATCAGCGGCTTCGGCAGCGTGAACAGCTGCTTCCACATGACGAGCATGCCGGACAGCGGTGCGCCGATCGCCCACGCGAGCCGGCTGGCGCTGGCCGACGCCCGCGTCGAACCGAACGAGATCGACTTCGTCAACCTGCACGGCTCGTCAACGCCGCAGAACGACCTCGCCGAGGCGAACGCGATGCGCCGGGTGTTCGGGGACCGCGCCGGCCAGATCCCGATCACGTCGATCAAGTCCATGACAGGTCACAGCCTCGCCGCGGCGAACGCCATCGAGATCGTCAGCGCCGTCCGCGGGATCGAGACCGGCCTGGTCCCGCCGACGATCAATCTGGACCGTCAGGACCCCGCCTGTCCGCTGGACGTGGTGACCGGGGCTGCCCGCGAACTGCCGATCCACACGATCCTGAAGACGAGCAGCGGGTTCAGCGGGATCCACTCCAGCCTGGTGATCGAGCGGTTCGGTCGAAGGAGTGAGCATGCGCACTGAACAGAACCGGCCGGACGCCCCGTCCATCCCCGTCACAGGCCACGGCCACAGGGACGGGGACGGGGACATCGTGATCCGCGGGATCGGTGTGGTGACGGCCGCGGGCTGCGGGGCGACGGACTTCTGGGCCGGCCTGCTGCGTGCCGAGCCGGCCTTCACCCGACGGTCGCTGTTCGGCCCGGACACAGCCCCGGTGGTGATGGCGATCGTCCCCGACGCCGATCTCGCCCATGGGCTGCCGCGCCGGCACACGAAACGCGTGGACCGGTTCACGCTGCTGGCGACCGCCGCGGTCCGAGAAGCGCTGGCGGACGCCGGCCTGGCCGCGCCGGACGCCGTCGATCCGGACCGGATCGGGATCGTGACCGCGAACGCGACCGGCGGCTGGTCCTTCGTCGAGCCCCAGCTGTACGGGCTGTATGGCGAGGGTGACAGCAGCGCGATCAACTCCTACGTGGCGACCGCGTGGTTCCCGACGGCTCCGCAGGGCGAGATCTCCATCGCGTTCGGGCTCGGTGGTTTCAGCAAGACGGTCGCCGCCGAGCGCATCAGTGGCGCCGTCGCCCTGGAGATGGCGGCGACCGCGCTGACCAGCGGCCGGCTCGACGTGGTCGTGGTGTGCGGGGTGGAAGCACCGTGCTCCGCTCTGGTGCACAACGCCTGCCGCGCGGCCGGTCTGGTCTCGCCGTCAGGTTCCTATCGGCCCTATGACACCCGAGCCGACGGCGTGGTCCTGGGCGAGGGTGCCGGCGCACTGGTTCTGACCCGCGGGTCCGGATGGGCTGGCTCGGCCGCGCGGGGCGGCCAGGACCGGCCGGTCTACGCCCGGATCGAGGCCATCGAGATCGGCGGGAGCCTGCCGGCGGCGATCAGTCGGGTGGCCGCGGCCGCTGCCGAGCGGCCCACCGCCACCACCGGCGTCCACGTCGTCGGGGACGGTCGTGGAACCGCGGCCGACCTCGACGAGCTGCGGGCGTTGGCCGCGGCCTCCGCCGCCTCCGCGGCCGACGCCGCACCGGCCGCACCGCTCTCGGTCAGCGCGCCGGCGACGGTGTACGGCGATCTGCTGGGGGCCGGATTCGTGGTGAAGATCGTCACCGCCTGCCTGACGCTGCGCCATCAGGTCCGGCCGCCCACCGCGGTCGGGGTGAGGCCGCGGGAGGTATCGGGAATCAGACATGTTCTCGATGCGCAGAGAGACACCGCTGTCACTCGTATCGTGGTCAACGGCACCGATGACCACGGTCAAGGGGCCTGCGTGGCGCTGACGGGACTCTCGATAACCGACGCAGGCGCACCGTGTTGAGGGTGTCTGACCTGTCGCCGACCGGAAGGCCCTGACCAGTGCAGACGACGAACCACACCGTTCTGTGCTCATTGCCCGTGCGCCAGCCCTTCGACTGGCAGGCGTCCCTCGCGTTCCTGCGCGCCTTCCCGGCGATGCAGGGCGAGCAGACACTTGCCGGCGACCGGGTCGTCAAGGCGTGGCGCATCGGCGATCAGACCGTGCTGGCACGGGTGAGCTGGGACGACACTGGCACGGGCGCGTTGCGCTGCGAGCTCGGCTCCGTCGAGGCGCTGCCCGACCAGGTGGTCGCGGCGGCGCTCGACCGGATCGGTTTCTTCCTCAGCGTGGACGATGACCTCGCGCCGTTCTACACCGCGGCCACCAGCGACCCCGCCTTCGCGCCGCTGGTGGCCCGGCTGCGTGGCTACCACCAGGTGAAACTGCCATCGGTGTTGGAGAACATCTGTTGGGCGGTACTGGCTCAGCGCGCACCGATGGCGGCTGCCCGGGCGATGAAGGCACGGCTGGTCGGGTACTTCGACAACGATGTGGCCGGATGGGGTGGAACCCACCGCCCGTTTCCCTCACTCGAGCAGCTCGCCGGGCTGCCCGCCGAGACCCTCTCGGAGCTGGTCCGCCACGCCCGCAAGAGCTCCTACCTGCATGGCTGCGTCGCGGCACTGACCACGGTGGACGAGAACTTCCTGCGTCACGGTGACTACGAGCAGGTCCGTGCCTGGCTGCTCGGGTTGCCCGGCATCGGGCCCTGGTCGGCGTCCTTCGTGCTGATCAGGGGGCTGGGCCGGATGGAGCGGGCACCGCAGGACCCGGAGGGGCTCAAGGCGGCGAGCGCGGTCTATGGCCGTCCCATCGACGAACGGGAGTTTCACGAGCTCGCCGCCCACTACGGCGATCACCAGGGCTACTGGGCCCACTACCTGCGGGTCGGCGGCTGACGGTGCCGACCCGCAGGTAGTGGGCGGCCGGCCGAGGCCGGCCTGGACCGTCCTGTCCAGGGGCGAGGAGGGTCATGAGAGAGATCATCAAGGTTGGCGATGTCGCGATGGTCGTCGCACAGGCCGACGATGCGGCGTCACTGGCGCGGATGCTGGCCGACGACGACGCGGGACACGACCGCACCGGCGAACCGTCCGCCACCACGACCCGGGTGGGCGGTGCGGGCGAGGTCTGGCGGGCGGTCCACCCGGCCTGGCCGCCCGCTGCCGCCCGACGGGGCGATGCGCTGCTGACGCGGTGGCTCGCGCAGGGGCGGACAGCCGCGTGGGACACCCGGCACGGCGTGCACCTGCGGCGGCTGACCACACGCTCGTCGATCGGGCTGCTCTTCCCCGGGCAGGGCTCGCCCGCCCGGGACAGCGGTGGCGTGCTGGCCGAGTTCCTGCCCGCCGTCGCGCAGCTCTACCAGCAGGCGGATCTGGATCCGCTGCCACCGCCGGACGAACCCGGGCCCGCGGTCGACACGGCGCTGGCCCAGCCGGCGATCGTCACGGCCTCGCTCGCCGCCCGGCTCGCCCTTGACGCGATCGGAGTGCCGCAGGGCGCGGTGACGGTCGCGGTCGGGCACAGCCTCGGCGAACTGTCGGCGCTTGCCTGGGCGGGCGCCGTCCACGACGGCGACGTGGTGGAACTGGCACGCGCCCGTGGAGCGATCATGAGCGCCCACGGCGTGCCCGGGACGGCGATGGCCAGCGTCGCGGCAGCTCCGGACCTCGTCGAGCAGGTGCGCACCCTCCTCATCGACTCCGACGATCACGTCGATCACCTCGATCCTGAGGATCACGGGTCCACCGGCATCCGGCCACGGACCTGGCCGGCCTGGGTGGCATGCCGCAACGGCACGGAGCAGACTGTCGTCGCCGGCAGCCGGTCCGGCGTGGACATCCTGGTCCGCGCCCTGGACGTGCGCGGTGTGCGCTCGATGTATCTGCCGGTCTCGCATGCCTTTCACACCCCGATGGTGGAGGCCGCGGTCGAACCGCTGCGCCGCCGGTTGGCCCACCAACGACTGGGGCCGGTTCGCCGGCCGGTGGTCTCGACCGTGACCGGCCGATTCCTCGGCCCGGACGACGACCTGCGTGCGCTGCTGACCCGACAGATCACCGAGCCGGTGTACTTCATGGACGCCGTGCACCGTGCCGCCGCCGGCGTGGACGCGTGGGTCGAGGTCGGACCAGGCCGGGTGCTCAGCAAACTGGCGGCCCAGATCAGCGGCCTGCCCGCCGTCTCGGTGGAGGCCGGCTCGACGTCGTGGCGCGGGCTGGCGGGTGTCGTCGCGATGGCTCTGGCGCTGGGGCTGCCCGTCGACCTGACCGCCTTCGGGCGACCGTCCGACGACCCTCTGGCACACCCGCTCGGGTCGGCACAGTCACTCGGGCTGATACGGCCGCTCCGTGTGGGGCATTCCCGGGTCACCTCCGGAAAACAGCGATCCACCGGTCCGCACCTGGGGCGCTAATCTTAAGGATTCCTTTTCACAAGAGAAGATCAACGATTTGTGTCGCATGAATGACACACCCCCCGGCCGACAGGCGGGTATCCCGTCGCAACCACCGCGTCCACGCCCGACCGCACGAAGTTCGAAAGACAGGCGACACCCGGTCGTATAGAATCGAGAAGCGGTCGGGGGTAGTTGTTGTGACTGCAACAGTATTCACGTGCGGGCTCCAGCACCCCAGCCACTCCTTGTCGACAGAAAGGGTTCCCGAGCATGTGGGAATACGAACACTCAGCCACCGTCGAGGTCAGCGCCGAGGCTGTGTGGAAGCTCTACACAAACCCCGAATCCTGGGGTACCTGGGATTCCGGGATTGTTGGCCTGACCCTGGATGGGCCGTTCGTACCAGGCACCACCGGCAAGCTGACCCCCAAGGGGCAGGACCCCGTGACCATCACCCTCGTCGAAGTGGTGGAGAACCGTTCGTTCATCGACGAGACGAACCTCGGCGGCATCGTGCTGCGTGCCATCCACCGACTCGAGCCGGTGGATGGCGGCCGCACCCGGATCACGCACCGGATCGAGATCACCGGCCCGGAGGCTGACACCCTCGGTCCGCAGATCGGCCCGGCGGTCACCGCTGGCGTCCCGGAGACGATCACGACGCTGGCCCGGCTCGCCGCCGCCTGATCACGGTGCCGGCCGATACCGGAACGACGGGCCTGTAGGCGCCGAAGGACCCGATCCCTAGGTACGGGGTGATTCTGATGACCATCGCGGTGCCCAGGGGCCATGACGGCGTGTCGCCAACCCGCTGGCGGCTGACCGGTCCAGGCCGCAAAGTGGCCTGGTCTGCGACAGGTTCCGGGACGCAGTCTCCGCTCCTGGTGCTCCCAGAACTGTCCGGCCATCTGATCCTGGACTGGTCGGCTCCCTGTCTGTCCTCGTTCTACCGCGCCCTCGCGGCCTCGTTCCGGTTACTGCGCTTCGACCTGCCCGGCACCGGCCTTTCCCTGACGGACGCCTCGCCCTACACCGTCGACATGCACCTGGCATACGTCGACGACGTGCTGGATGCAGCCGGCTGCGAAAGCACCGCGATCGTGGCGGCCGGCCTGTCCGGACCGATCGCCATCGCGTACGCCGCGCAGCGGCCGGAACGGGTGAGTCGACTGGTGCTCGTCGGCACCTGCGCGCGGTACTGCGGGCCGGCTGCCGACGGCCTGATCGACCCCGAGATGCCCGACATCCTGGGCCGGCTGATCCAGACCAACTGGCGGATCGCCAACCAGGCGCTGACCAGCCTGCTGCTACCCAACGCCGACGCGGCGCTGGCATCCTGGGTGACCGAGCACCGGATCAGCACCATGAACAGTGACGTCGCCGTCGACATCGTCTCCCAGCAACTACGCGCGGACGTCCGGGGGCAGCTGGCTCAGGTGCAGGCTCCCACCCTGGTCGTCCACCACCGCGACGCCCAGCAGCCCAACCCGGCGCTGGCGCGCACGCTCGCCGAGCGTCTGCCTGCCGGGGTTCTCGACCTGCGTCCCGGCTCC
Organism: Frankia umida; assembly: GCF_023242945.1. Taxonomy (NCBI): domain Bacteria; kingdom Bacillati; phylum Actinomycetota; class Actinomycetes; order Frankiales; family Frankiaceae; genus Frankia; species Frankia umida. Next base: position 31,762 of record NZ_JALKFT010000002.1, on the reverse strand, counting down.
GCGGACAATCCCGTTCTGGCGGACCCCGCCGCCGTTGTCGCAGCGGTGCGGCGATTCCTGCAGCCGGAGCGACATCTGCTGACCCGGCGTGAGACCGCGGTACTCAGCGAGTTGGCGCGGGGGCTCAGCAACCGCCGCATCGCCGCCGAACTCGGTATCGCCGAAAGCACCGTCGCCCGGCACATCGCCAACGTGTTCCAGAAACTGGGTGTCGACAACCGCGTAGCCGCGGTGACCCGCGGCTACGACATCGTCCGGGAGTCACCGCCGCAGCGCAGCAGCCGGCGAGCGTCAGCCCACTAAGCGGTCGCTCGTGGAGCCGGGGTGACGCCACGCCTCGCGGCGACGACACCGCCTGTGCGCCGAGCCTGCCGGCGCTACCGCCACCGGGTCAACCTGCCGGCCAGCCGGGCGCCACGTGCGGGTCTCGAGCAGCTGACGAAGGTCATCCCGTCGAGCGACGGCGCAGCCGTACGGAGGCAGGGATCGCGGCCGGATTCGGCACGCGGACCCAGGCCGGACCAGGTACGAAGACCCGGGCCGACCAGGGCCAGGGCCGCGGCCGAAACTCGGGCCAGCGGCGAGAAGCCCAGGCCAGGTGCGCGCCGGGTATTCCCGCCAAAGCCCATCTTTAGCAGAGGGTAACTATTCTCACAGTCCGCCCGCTCCCCCTGTTCGTCCAGCGGGGGACACGTGAGGGTATCGGTAGAAAACCCGCTATCTCAAGGTCAATCATTCTTGCTGTTCCCGTACGCCCAGCACCAGAAGGTATTTATGCGCCAAGGTCCCCTTGCTGGCAGATACGCGGCATCCGCCGCCATGGTGATGTTCGCAATTATTCCCTATCTGGCACTGTCGGCCGCGCTTGACCCGCTGGCGCCGATCATCGCCGGCCAGCTGCACATGAGCGCGCAGACGATGAGTCTCGGCTCGGGTCTGGGTAACGCCGCCTACGCGCTCGGCACGGTGCTCGCCGTCCAGCTTGGCCTGCACCTGCCGCAGCGGCGGATGCTGCTTGCCTACGCGGCTCTGCTCGTGGTCGGATCGGTGCTGACGGCGGTGGCGCAGAACGCGGCCATGTTCATCGCCGGCCACACGGTGCAGGGCCTGGCCACCAGCATGCTGCTGATCGCCGCCGTCCCGCCGCTGGCGATCGGCTATCCGCGCGAACGGCTGCACACCACCGTCATGATCATGAACATGGGCATCTTCGGCGCGGTCGCGCTCGGTCCGTTCATCGGTGGTCTGCAGGCCGACGCGGACGCCTGGCGACCGCTGTTCTGGATCGTCACCGCGGTCGCGGTGCTCGCGCTGCTGCTGGTCGTGCTCACCTTCGAGGACGCACCCCCGGCGAACCCCGACGCCCCGCGCGACCTGCCGGCCATCGCGCTGGCCGCGGCCGGCAGCCTCGCGGCCTTCCTCGGCGCGTCCGAACTGACCAGCCACAGCTTCCTGGACGTCGAGGTGATCGCACCGCTGCTGGGCGGTCTGGCCCTGATCGCCGGTCTCATCGTCTACCAGTACCGGGCGGCGCAGCCACTGCTGATGGTGCGGGAGATGCTCACCAGCGCGATCCCGGTCGCGGGCGTGGTGACCGCGCTGTTCGCCGCGGCGGCGTCGGTGTCCGCGACGGCGCTGACCGCCTCGGTGCTTTCCGAGACGTACGGCCCGGTGCGGGTCGGGCTGCTCTTCCTGCCCGAGCTCGGTGGCGCGGTGATCGCCGCGGGTGTGTTCGGCCTGGTCATCGCCCGGCGTTCCCTGCACTACCTGCCGCTGGTGGGCATGATCCTGCTCGCCGCCGGGATTCTCGTCTTCCGGCTCGGGATGCCCGACAGCCAGCCACTGGCATTGCTCGGCTCCGCGCTGACCGGACTCGCCCTGGGCGCCACGGTCGCCCCGGCGCTGTTCGTGGCCGGTTTCTCCCTGCCCTCCGCCAGCCTGCCGCGGGTGTTCGCCGTGGTCGAGCTCCTGCGCGCGGTCGCGGCTTTCATGATCGCGCCGATCTTCGCTCATTTCGCGGCCACGGTGACCGGTGACCTCAACGAGGGAACGAACATCGCCCTGTGGATCGGTCTGGGCCTCGCTCTGGCCGGCGCCGCGCTGGGCGTCACGATCTACGCCCTCAGCGGTGCCCGCCCGCAGACCCCCGACCTCGACACGTTCCTGGCCGGCCAGCGTCCGGCCTGGTACTCGCCGCCGCTGCTGAGCCGACTCCGCCGATCCCACGATCTGGATGATCTGGACGTGGCCCTTCCCGTCCCGGAAAGCGTCGACTGATGTCCACACCCCGCTCCGACGCCACACCCCATGTCGACGCCACACCCGACGCCGACGCCACACCCGACGCCGACGCCACACCCGACGCCGACGCCGGGCGGCCCGGCACCCGGGCTGGTCGTCCCACCGGGCCGGTGCTGTTCGCCTATGACGGCGGTGATGTCGCCGGCCATGCCATCGAGTACGCCGCGTCGCAGCTTCCGCCCGGACGGGAGACGCTTGTGCTGTGCGTGTGGCAGCCCTCCGACGTCGGATTCACACCGGTCGGCCCGCAGCATTTCGACGCGAACAACGCCGCCGAGGTCGAGAAGGCCGCCGCCGACGTCGCCGCGCACGGTGTCCGGCTCGCCGAGGCCGCGGGACTGCGCGCCCAGAACATCACCGTCCAGGCGGCGCCGACCTGGCAGGGCATCGTCGCCACCGCCGCCGAGCGCCAGGCCGCGCTCATCGTGGTCGGCGCGCATCGGCACTCCCGGCTGGCCGGCCAGTTGCTCGGCAGCGTGGCCAGCTCCGTCCTCGCCCATGCCGGCGGTGCCGTCCTGGTCGTCCACCCGCCCGGCTGACCCGGGCCCGGACCCGGACCCGGACAGCACAGGCGGCCAGGAGGCTGGCGAGGACGCGGGAGTCGGCCCGTTGTTCAGCGGGTTACGGGGCCGGGGTGCGCTCCTGGTGCCGGCCGGAGGTGAGCATCCAGGCCAGGTGTGCGCCTGGCATGTCGCGGATGGTGCGCACGATCAGGCGTAGCCGGTCCGGGTCCGTCGTCGGCGCCAGGCGCCGCGCGTCGGTGAGAAACGCACGTTCGGCCTCGCCGAGGTCGTGCGACCGTCCGGTGATGTGGGCGTGTACCTGTTCGAGTGCGGTGCGCTCGTCGCAGCCCGTGGCATGGCGAAGAACGAGGACGTAGTTGGTGGTCTCGCCGCGTGCGCTCTCCCGGGGCAGGGACACCACGTCGTTGCACCAGGCGGCGATGTCGCTGGAAGCCGCGCACAGCTCGGTCCAGCTGCTGGTGGCGGCGAGGCCCGGCGGGATCTCGGTCTGGTGGACGACTTCCAGCAGATCGAACATGAACATGGCGTTGTCGTCGCGACGCAGGGACGGGTATTCGGCCGGGGTCGCCAGTGTGCCGTTGTGCCGGTGGGTGATCTGGGTGAGAAACGCGTCGCGATGGTGATGGATGTGCTCGAGGATGCGGCGGCGCCACGGCGCGGGCATCCCCCGGGCGGTGCGGGGCCACAGGTCCGCCAGGGCGGTGACCGAGGCAGGGGCGGTGGCGGGCACGGGCCGTCCCTCGATGATCGAGGTGATCGCGGCGTAGGTGGTGTGCACGAGCTCGGCGCGCAGACCCATCGGCCCCTCGTCCTGCTCGTCATCGAGATGGAACAGCCACAGCACCCACTGGGCGAAGACCTCGACGCCGCCGCGGGGTGCGTCGGGCAGGATGCGCGCGGCCAGCAGATGGAAACCGGCGGCGTCGAGCCGGGCACGCTCGCGGGCGTCGGTCACCAGGCCGACCCGGGACGCCCAGGCCATGAGCTGGTCGCCGATCTGTTCGGCCGCGGGATGGATCCGCTCGGGAACGCGGATGCCGAAATCGGTTCTGGGCATGCCGGTAGGGAAGACCTGGGTCATGGGGGCTGTCCTCGGTGACAGAGCGGGGATACGGGTAGGCGCACCCGACTGAGGTGCTCTCCCAGCGAACACCAGGCGGCGTCGTTGTTCCGGGACAAGGACGCCGGATAGAGGCTTACGGCCTGTCTTGCGGACGTTCGCCGACCGGGTCTGGCGGGTGTGGATGTCCCCGACGGCCGCCTGGCTCTGGGCGAGGCGGCTCGGTGGTCAGCGGCTGGCGGACTGGTCGTCGCGTAGTTGCTGGTTGATCTTCTGGGCTTCCGCGAGCTGGTCTTCGAGGATGACGATGCGACAGGCGGACTCGATCGCGGTGCCCTGGTCGACGAGCTCCCGGACGCGGGCGGCGATGCGCAGCTGGTAGCGGGAGTAGCGGCGGTGGCCGCCCTCCGAACGCAGCGGAGTGATCAGGCGAGCCTCACCGAGGGCTCGCAGGAAGGCGGGCGTGGTACCGAGCATGTCGGCCGCGCGGCCCACGGTATAGGCGGGGTAGTCGTCGTCGTCGAGGCTGTCAGCCGGTTTGCGGGTCGTTCCAGGACTCATCGCACCTCTCTTGTAGCTGTATCGGATGTGGATGCGTCGGATGTGAACACATCGAATCGCGGATACGTCGAAGGGGGCCCTGGTGTCGTCCGACACCAGGGCCCCGAGGGCTCAACACCATCTACCGGCCAGGTTCGCCGGGTTCCTGGCTCCGCGCCGCCGCCTCAGAGGGCGGGTGCGGAGATCGCGTGTGCGTGACCGGGAACCACCTTCCAATCCGGGGCATGCAGTGACCGAGCGACCTGGACCATCGCCCGGGCGATCCTGATGGCGTCTACTCCTCTCCACTCGCTGTCTGACGGGGTACTGCCGAACTTCCGCGGTGATGCTCGGCGGCCTCCCTGGCCACCGTCCTGCTCGCGACAGTTCGTGTCTGCCGCGACCCTGGACTCCGTTGGCTACGAGAGCAAAGCTACCTGACGCGAGGACCGATGTCTACTGTGGCGGGGACAGATTTTTCGCCTCTGAGCGAAGAGGGTTGCTGCCATGGGCGGGTGCGGCCTGGAGTCGAGGCCGCCGACCCGCGCGCGGCGGTCCAGATCCCCGCCACCTGGCCCACCCCGACGACCTCCACCGCGCGGACCTCGCATAATGGCTGGCTGTGACGGTTACGCGTGCTTCTGCTGATGCCGCGCACCAGGCGGTGGTGGAGGGGGTGTTGGAGCGGATCACCTTCGTCAGCGAGGAGACCGGCTACACCATCGCCCGGCTGGCCACCGAGCGGTCCGGCCCGGACCTGCTGACGGTGGTCGGACCTTTGCTGGGCGCGCAGATCGGGGAGAGTCTGCGGCTGACCGGACAGTGGGGCAGTCATCCCCGGTACGGCCGGCAGTTCCAGGTGCACTCGTACACCACGGTGCTGCCCGCCACGATCCAGGGCATTCGCCGCTACCTCGGCTCGGGGCTGATCAAGGGAATCGGGCCGGCGATGGCCGAGCGGATGGTCGCGCATTTCGACACCGACATCCTGCGGATCATCGAGGAGGAGCCGGCGCGGCTGATCGAGGTGCACGGGCTGGGACCCAAACGCACCAGAAAGATCACCGACGCCTGGGAGGAGCAGAAGGCGATCAAGGAGGTGATGGTGTTTCTCCAGGGGGTGGGGGTGTCCACCTCCCTGGCCGTGAAGATCTACAAGAAGTACGGGGACGCTTCCATCGGTGTGGTCCGCACGCAGCCCTACCGGCTCGCCGTCGACGTGTGGGGAATCGGGTTTCGGACCGCCGACACCATCGCCCAGGCGGTCGGCATCCCCCACGACAGTCCCGAACGGATCAAAGCCGGGTTGCAGTACACCTTGTCGCAGGCCGCCGACGACGGGCACTGCTTCCTGCCCGCACCGAATCTGGTCACCGAGGCGGTGAAGATCCTCGAGGTCGAACGCGAGCTGATCGGCCCGTGTCTGGAGCAGCTCGCCGCCGATGAGGGCGTGATCCGCGAGGGCGTTCCGGCCGGGGACGCCACCGTTCCGGCGGTCTACCTGGTGCCGTTCCACCGCGCGGAGACCTCCCTCGCCGACGGGCTGCTGCGGCTGCTCCACGCCGACCAGGATCGGTTGGCGACGTTCACGGACGTGGACTGGTGCCGGGCGCTTGGCTGGCTGCGGGGCCGGACCGGTCAAGAGCTGGCCGACGAACAGGAGGCAGCGGTCCGGCTCGCGCTCACCAGCAAGGTCGCGGTGCTCACCGGCGGTCCCGGATGCGGCAAGAGCTTCACCGTCCGTTCGGTGGTGGAGCTCGCCCGGGCCCGCAACGCCCGGGTGGTGCTGGTCGCGCCGACCGGGCGGGCCGCGAAACGGCTGGCCGAGCTCACCGGGCACGAGGCCGCCACCGTCCACCGGCTGCTGGAACTGCAACCCGGCGGCGACCCCCGATATGACCGGGACAATCCGCTGGACGCCGATCTGGTGGTGGTGGACGAATCCTCGATGATGGACGTCATCCTGGCCAACAAGCTGGTGAAAGCGGTCCCGCCGGGAGCACATCTACTCCTCGTCGGTGACGTCGACCAGCTTCCCTCGGTCGGCGCCGGTGAGGTCCTGCGCGACCTGCTCGCCGCCGACACCATCCCCAGGGTCCGACTGACCAGGATCTTCCGGCAGGCACAGCAGTCCGGCATCGTGGTCAACGCCCACCGCATCAATTCCGGGACGCCGCCACAGCTGAACGGCTTCGCGGACTTCTTCTGGTTTTCCTGCGAGCCGGCCGAGGACTCCGGTCTGCATCCAGCGGAGGAGACCGCCACAATGGTGGTGGACATCGTCGCCCGCCGCATCCCGAAACGCTTCGGGCTCGATCCCCGCCGCGACATTCAGGTCCTGGCACCGATGCACCGCGGACCGGCCGGGGCCGGCAATCTCAACATCCTGCTGCAGGAAACCCTCACCCCGGCGCGGGAGGGCATGCCCGAGCGCCGCTACGGGGGGCGGGTGTTCCGGGTCGGCGACAAGGTCACCCAGCTTCGCAACAACTACGAGAAGGGCAAGGCCGGGGTTTTCAACGGGACCGTCGGCGTCGTCACCGCCATCAACTCCGAGGAACAGACGCTGACCGTGCTCTCCGACGAGGACGAAAGTCTCAGTTACGACTTCTCCGAACTCGACGAGCTCGCCCATGCCTACGCCGTCAGCATCCACCGCTCCCAGGGCAGTGAATACCCTGCCGTCGTGCTTCCCCTCACCACCTCATCGTGGATGATGCTGCAACGCAACCTCCTCTACACCGGCGTCACCCGCGCCAAAAAACTTGTTGTCCTGGTCGGATCCCGTAAGGCGCTGGCGGCCGCGGTCCGAACCCCGGGAGCCGGGCGTCGCCACACCGCACTCACCCACCGCATCGGGACGTCCAAAGCCCGTGGCAGTTCAGCAGCCTGAGGTGTCGAGCCCCACCGCCGGGCAGAAGTAGCGACTCCGGAACAGTCCGCACCGCCGAGGGGGCGGCGCGCCGAGGCTCACCGGTCGCAGCGCAGGACGATCTTGCCGAACTGTTGGCCGGTGAGGGCCCTGGCGATACCCGGGCGCGGCCGAACAGCATCCGGTAGGCGGTCAGCCAGGCGGTACCCAGGCACGCGGCCTGCTCCCAGGTCAGCTCCGGAGGCTTCGGCACCAGGTTGGCGCGGGGCACCTGGACCCGCTCGGCCCAGGTGCCGTCGACACCCTGCGACAACATCCGCAGACCGGGATCGTGCATCGGATCGGGGTACCGCGCCGCCGCCAGGATGGGATAGACGATGACCTCGTTGCCGTCCGGGTCGAGGCCCGCACCGTCCGAGCCGAGCACCCGCGGCGACCCGGCCGGATCGAACCCGTGCCCACGGATGGCGGCCAGGTCGCTGTGATTGACCGACGCGCATCGCAACGTCACCGTGACCCACCCGTCCGGCGGCGGCGGCTGGTCGCGATCGTCGATCTCAATGCCGGTGAGCAGCCCGTCGGGGTCGGGTGCCGTTCGGCGAATCGCCCGCACCGCGCTCAGTCCCGGGGAAACGCGTAGGGCAGGTCGTGGCTGATCACATGCTCGGCGATCAGCCACCGACCCTCGACCCGACGCAGCGTGGACCGGTTGTAGCCGGACTCGATCGGGGTGATGGTCCCCTGCGCACCGGACGTTCCCGGCGGCCACCCGCCCTCGGGTTCGGCGCGGCCGACCACGTTGTGAACCAGAAACTGGACGTCGATGGTGGCGGTGTCACCGTCGACGTCCACGATGTGGTTGAACGTGGTGTGGTGGCTCCAGCCGCGCGGCGGGTGCGGGGCCATCATTGCCGCCACCGCCTGCCCGATCCGAGCCGCTGTCCGCACACTGCCGAGCGGGGTACGGCCGCCGTCGCCGGTGTAGTAGATCTCGACCACCGCGTCCTCGGTGAACAGGGCGGCCATCGCCGGCCCGTCCCGGTGGTCGGCGGCGCGTACGTAGGCGGCCACCACCTCCTCCACCTGCCGCTCGGCGCTCTTGCCGACCATGACCGGCGCCGACCGCAGCGGCCCGGGGGACGATTCCGTGATCATGAAAAGCCCCTTCGTCGAGGCCTCACCCAGAGGCCAACCACATGAGAGTCTCAGGTAGTTACCTGAGAGTGTCAAGAAGTTGGTGGAGAGTCTCAGGTATCGTGGGCGGGTGGGTACGCGGCCGTCCTTCACCGGGGAGACGCTGACCGGCGAGATCGCGCGCGGTAGCTTTCCCGAGATCCGCCGGGCGATGCTCGACTTCGTCGGCGCCTACCTGCTCGACTTCGAGACCGCTGCCCAGCAGGCCGGGCTGACCCTCGCCCAGGCGCGGGTCCTGGGCTTCGCGGCGATCAGGCCGTCCTCGATGAAGGACATCGCCGCGCAGTTCGGCTGCGATCCGTCCAACCTCACCGCCAAGGTCGACCGCCTCATCGAACTCGGCCTGGTCGAACGCCGCTCCGATCCGGCCGACGGACGCGTCAAGCTGATCGCGGCCACCCCCGACGGCATCGCCGCGTCGGCCGCACTCTGCCACAGCCGCGACTGGCTGGCCGACGTGCTCGGCTCCCTCACCGGTGACGAGGCCCGCACCATCCAGACCGCCTTCGACCTGCTGGTCAACCGCCCGGCCTGAGGTCCTGGCCGTCAGCTCGTTCGACGGCGGGGGGCAGAAGTGAGCGGGCCGTGCCGATGCCACGCCGATGTGCGGCTCCGCCACCAGTACCACCCGGACCGGCCAGTGCGGACCGGCCAGTGCGGACCGGATCCTGCGTCGCCTCCTCGGTCACTGACCAGGTCGGACCGCACGCCGATCTCTCACTGATCCGCCGCTGCGGCCCTGGGCTGTTCCGGCGCGGGGCACAGGTGGGCCGCGATGATCTGCCAGCGGCCGCTGTCGTGGACCCAGGTGCGGGTGTAGTCCATGACGACGGAGACGGGTTCACCGCTGATCCGAGCGGTGATCGCGGCGCGCACGAACGTGACTCCGGTCGCGCCGTGGAGCAGACAGTGCCGGCGCAGCTCGACGTACGAGGTCACGGCGAAGGCTCCCGAGGCGTAGCCCGCGACATCCTCGGCCCTGCCGTGGAGCAGACCGTCGTGCCCGCGGGCGACGAGGTCGTCGTGCAGCACGTCGGCGAGCCCCGCGGAGTCGTTGGCAGCCACCACGGACTGGAACTGATCCTCGGCCCGTCCAAGACCGGCGAGATCCGCGGACTGTGCCATTGTCATGATCTGAGTCTCCCGCAGCAGCGAACACCGCGTCTCCGAGTCCGCCGTCGGCGCAATCGAGCACGGAAAAAAGTGACCGCTATCCGTCGATCAGCACCCAGACGGCTCTGGGGTCCCTGCTCGATTTTCCAACCCACCGGATCAGACCTTCGGCCTCCAACGCCTTGAGGCGGGTCTTCAGCGCCGGCCTGCTCATACCGAGAGCCCCGGCGAGATCGCCGGTTCCCGAGGGGCTACCCGACGCACGCAGGGCATCCAGAACGTCCTGGCTGCCCTTGGGCAGGCTCGCCGCGGTTCTGGCATCAAGGCGAGGTATGGCCGCGAGTACCAGTTTCACGCTTCCGGCGCTCTGCTTGTACATCGGATCCGTGAGGCCAACCCTCCTCATCTCCTCGAACATACGCTTGATTCCCTCGCCGAGTTCCTGCGCGACCCGCAGGTCAGCACAGACCCGTGCGATCCGCGGGTTTCGTGCGAAACGGCTGATGTCCAGCGGTCGCGACGGGTCGGCGAGCCCCGGGAAACGACCCGGGCTCTCGATCTCGATCCTGTTCGGATAGATCTCCACCCTGATGTGGTCGCCCCCAAGGCTGTACGAACGATGGATCACCGCGTTGACCAGCCCCTCAAGCCAGGCATCCCGTGGGACGATCGAGCGGCCGACAAAGGTGCCGTCCCTGTCGAGCACGCGCCGCTTCGGGATCAGATCCTCGATGACTCTGCTCGCCTGGTGGACGGCTTGCGGGATCGACCCTTCGACACGAATGTCGGACGCATCGTCAAGTCCCAGCCTGGAGCCGGTTCCACCGCGTACCAGGACAGGCCGCGCGCAGGACCGATGTCGCCTTCGAGTAGTCCTTCAAGTAGACGCCCCTGGAGGGCATCCGAGCAGGTCAGAGTCATGATCAAAACTTCAAGTAGGTTTCGAGTAGCCGTCGGAGCACGACGCGACCATGATCCGATATCCCGACGGACACCACGAACGCCCATATAATCGATCTTGAAAGCTCATGGTCCCGCGCCATGTGATCGCCTGCATGGCTCCACGGGAGGCACTGTCCAACCCGTCCGGGACGCACTTTTCCTGTGTGGCGCGACGGCCGGATCCGGCCCGCTCAGACCGAGGTGCGGGCGGATGGGGTGAGGACGGCGCGGATCATCGGAACCTGCAGCGGCAGGCGTGCCCAGGCCAGGGTCGCCAGGGCGATGTCCCGCCGCTGGCCACCGCCCCGCCGGGCCCGAGCGGTGGCGTCCAGCGCCATCTGCAGGTTTCCCGGCCACACCCCGAGAAGCAGCGCGGCACTCGCCCGGCCGGCCCAGGCCGCGTCGGCCGCGAGCCCCGCGGCGCAGGCCAGCTCGGCCACGCCGCTGACCAGCACGATCTCCCGGGGCCACGGCAGCGCACGGGGGATCAACGGCATGAACCAGGCGGGTCGCACGATATGCACGACCCCGCTGGCCAGGAACGCTCCCGCCACAAGCCGCGAACTCGGCCTGGCCAGGCGCGCTCGGCTCGTCATGAACATATCGAACCATCCGGCGGCGTCACCGTCTCCCTGCCGTGCCCGAAAAGGCCGAGGTGGCCCGTTCAGCGTGCGCGCCAGAAACGGTTTTCGCATACGCGTCCGCGAGCGGGTCATGCGGAGCGCGCCATGCCGGGCACGTCGTCGCCGGCTATGCCACGGCCGGGATGACGACCACCGGGCACGGAGCGTGGTGCAGGCACTGGTGTGTGACCGAACCGAGCAGCAGTTCGGCGAAGCCGCCGTGCCCCCGGGACCCGACGACGAGCAGTTGGGCGTCCTCGGTGGCCGTCAGCAGCGCATGGGTGGCGCCATCGGTGACCAGCATGTCCTCGACGGTGAGGGTGTCACGTTGCGCGATTCCCGCGTCCAGGCAGGCATCGAGCACCGAGCGGGCGGCCTTCTCCGAGGCCTCGAAGTCCACACCCACGTAGACGGCGGGGTAACCCACCGGCACCGGCGCCCAGGCATGCACCACCCGCAGTACCGCACCGCGCAGGCGGGCCTCTCCCGCGGCCCAGCGCAACGCCTCGATCGACGTGGGCGAACCGTCCACGCCCACGACGACCGGCCCGTTCGTCCGCGACTGATCAGCGCGGACCACGACGACCGGCGTGGTCGACCGGTGCACGCAGGCGGCCGAGACCGACCCCATCAGGAGCCGGGGCAACCGGCTCGCCCCGTGCCTGCCGACCACCAGGAGATCGGCGGTGCCCGCGGCGGCGAGGAGGGCGTCCGGCGCATGCCGTGCTTCCACCCGTTCCACCACCGGTACCGGGCATCGCGGGTCGGTCGCGTTATGGATGGCCGTCTCCAGGATCCGCCTCGCGGTGGTCTCGGTCTCGTGCTGACCGGAGCCAACGCTCATCGTGACGACGGAGGCCGGTGAGTGCTTCGGTGACCAGGCCAGCAGGGCGGTCACCGTGGTGCCGCGCGTCCGTGCCTCCCGCATGGCCCACCGCAGTGCCTGCTCGGCTTCGATCGAGCCGTCCACTCCGACCACGATTCCGCTCATCGCGCACCTCCGTCGTATCGAGATCTCTGCTGTGTCGGACACAGCGTCGTCTCGCCACGGCCGCCGATCGAGGGCTGTGCGGCAATACCGGCCGGGTCACTGGACCCTGTTCTTCCGTACCAAGGGCTCGTTGTCAGCCCGCACGCGAACAACGAACGGGAAATTTCACCTTTTCGACCTGAATCATGGGACAAAAAACGAAGATCCGTAATATGTGGGCCTGACCGCGGGCGCCCCGACCGCGTGCGGCGGCGCGGGCGCTCCGAGACGGGCCGAGCGACCTGGACAGGAGGGACGATCGACCCCGAAAAGACAGCCCAAGGAAAGAAGTCCGACCCCATCCCAGTGGGAATACTGAACGTGTCCGGACAGACGACATCGGGTGGCGGGCCGACCGGAATGTGCCTGCCGCGGCAGTGATGGGAGCACGTCCATGGTGACCAGCACGACGACGATGTCCGCGGACCTGGCCAGGTCCGCGGTGGAAACCGCCATCCTGGCGCCCTCGATCCACAACTCCCAGCCGTGGCGCTGGCGCCTTCGGGACGGTGTTCTCGAACTCCGCGCGGACCTCACCCGCGCGACCCCGGTCGCAGACCCGGACCACCGCCAGCTGGTGATGAGCTGCGGCGCGGCACTGTTCCACGCCTGGGTGTCGCTGCGGGCGGCCGGGCTCGCGGTACAGATCGACGAGCTGCCGGACGGCCCTGACATCACCCACGGGCGTCTGGCCACCCTGCGGGTCATCGGCACGAGCGCACCCGCTCCGGGGGATCTCGCCCTTGCCTCGGCGGTCCACCACCGTCACACCGACCGGCGGCCTTTCGACCCGGCTGACCTGCCCGCCGAGGTGGTCCACGGGCTACGCCGGGCCGCCGAGGAGGAAGGCGGCTGGCTGGACTCGCTGGCCAGCCGGGAGGCCCGGGTGGAGCTGTCGGTGGTGCTCGCCCACGCGGACTGGATCGAGACCCACGACCCGGCCTACCAGGCCGAGCTGCTCCACTGGAGTCGCACCGACCCGGACGCGACCGACGGTGTCCCCCGCGGTGTGGTGGTGGGCAGCGAGGAGCCACGCCAGTCGGAGTTCTCCCTGCGTGACTTCGACGTGATCGGCGAGGCCGGTCAGCAGCTGCGCGAACCCCGGGTCGAACGCCCCGGCGTGCTCGTGCTCGGCACCGACGGGGACGACCCGGAGAGCTGGCTGCACGCCGGGCGGGCGTTGGCCCGGGTCCTGGTCGTCGCGACCGCCGCGGGTCTGGCCGCCTCCCCTCTTGGCCAGGCGATCGACCTCGAATCCACCCGCGCCCTGGTCCGCGAGGCCACCGGCGGGATGGGAACGGCCCAGATGATCCTCCGCATCGGCTACCCGGACCCCGCCGCGCAGCCGCTGCCGCCGACCCGGCGCCGTCCGGTCACCGAGGTGCTCGACCTCGCCGATCAGGCACCGGCCTGACCGACGCACCTCATCCGGTGGCCACCGGTAGGACGAGAACAAAAAGCGACCAGGCCGATCACTCGGCCTGGTCGCTTTTCTGGTTCTCACGGAAATGTCGTGTTCCCGAACGACAAACGCCACCGGCGACGGCGACGGCGACGGCGACGGCGGATAATTTTTCCGGGTAGACCATCTGCTTCCAGACACGGCGAGCAACAGCGCCGCCGGCTACACGTCCAGCGGTTTCACCATGACAATGTGTCGACGGCGGAGATGATCGAGGATCCACAAGATGCGCGTTAACGATGCCGTGCGGGGAGGTGGACCGCGATGACACCGGGGATCGCGCGGACAAGGGCGAGCAGCAGGTCGGGAAGGGCGGCCGCCGGCTCGGCCAGCGTCACCTCACCGTCGGCCACCGAGACCGCCGGGGAGACCTCGGCATACCAGTCGAGAAGAACCTGCCGCACATCGTCAGCGATGTCGCTGTCGGGCCGGGCGAGCAACCGCACCAGGTCGCGGCGACTGACCAGGCCGACGAGCCGGTTGTGGTCGTCGAGGATCGGCAGCCGGGTCAGATGCTCGGACAGCATGATGCGAGCCAGATCGGCCAGGTCGGCATCGGCCCTCGCCGTGACCGCGGGCGTCGACATGACGTCGGCGACGATCCGCCGGTCCTCGGGCCGGCCAGAGGCGTCGACATGCTCCGATGGCAGGGCGGCCACGATCAGATCACGGCGGGCATGGCGGCGCGGGTCCGGTGCGCAGCCGATGGTGAACAGGTCCGCCTCGGTGACCACACCCACCAGGGTGCCGTCCGCGTTGACCACCGGAAGCCCGCGGACCTGCCGACGAAGCAGCAGCGTCGCCGCCTCCTTCACCGAGGTCTCCGGGCCCACGCAGTACACCTCGGTTGTCATGACGTCACAGGCGCGCATGATGCTCCCTCCTTCGCGTTCCGATCGCCGGCCCCATCGACACGAACGCCCACGAAGATCTTTTCGGGGGTGGTCACGGGCAGCCCGAACTCGTCGTAGATCGGCGCGTCCAGCTCCCGCAGGCGCGCGGCGCTGGCGCGCAGGTGATGGGCACACAGAAAGATCTCCTGCGCGGCACGGTCACCCGCCCCCGGCAGGACAACCCGGGCGACGGGTTGGCTCGGGCAGCAGCAGGCCCTGGCCGCCGCGTCGATCGGCACCGCCTGGCCGACGGACGGACCACCGGCTGGCCGAGACCGCTCGGCGTCATACCCGGCGGTCGGAACAACGGGATGGGTGCGTCGTGCGCCACGAAAGCTCATGGACCAACACTGGTCCTTCGGGCTGTGCACAGCGACTACCAGAGGTCCCAGCCGCCGCGGACCAACGGCACGCTGACCCGCAACGCATGACCATGCCGGCCGGTGTCCGCGGTGGCGACGCGACCGGAACACGTACGAGGATCACCTGGGAGTCCGCGGGCGATGGGCGGGAAGGGTCGGTCGGCGCAGGCCGAAGGTCCCTGTCTCGCACCACCCGGAATGCGGAGCATGAGGCACCTACAGGCCCGGTCCGACGCCATCCGGCCCTGACCCCGATGGCACGCAGGGCACAACTCACCCGCGGACCGACACAAGCCGACGGGAGTACCGGGTCACCCGCAGGTCGGACGCCCGAGACCTGTTCCGGTCGCCCATCGTCAGGAAAGGCTGGATCCATGACCGCACAGATCATGCCGAGCCCCGCGTCCGTGGTGGAGACGCACACCTCGGTTCTGGTCTTCCTCGGAGATCGGGTTTACAAGGTCAAGAAGGCGGCGGACCTGGGTTTCCTCGACTTCCGGACCCGCCAGGCACGGCTGGCGGCCTGCCAGGCGGAGGTGGCGCTCAACCGGCGGATGGCGCCGGACGTCTACCTGGGGGTGGCCGACGTGTCCGGGCCCGACGGCCAGCTGTGCGACCACATGGTGGTGATGCGCCGTCTGCCCGCCTCGCGTCGCCTGTCCGCGCTGGTCACCTCGGGCACGGACGTGACCGGCGTACTGCGGGACACGGCCCGTCTGGTCGCCGCCTTCCATACCCGCTGTGACACCTCGACGGAGATCACCGAACTCGGTGGTGTGAAGACTCTGCGAGCTCTGTGGGAGGAGGGGCTGGCCGGGGTGGCTCCCTTTCTCGGGGATCCGCTACCGGCGCGGCAGGTGGCCGAGATCGGGCGGCTGGCCAGCCGGTACCTCGACGGCCGTGGCGCGCTGCTGGCCGAACGTCAGCAGCGCGGCCTGGTCCGGGACGGACACGGTGACCTGCTCGCCGACGACGTGTTCTGTCTGGACGACGGGCCACGAATCCTGGACTGTCTGGAGTTCGACCAGCGGCTGCGTGCCGGCGACGTACTCGCCGATGTGGCGTTTCTGGCGATGGACCTGGAACGCCTGGGCCGCCGCGACCTGGCCGACCATTTCATGTCGGCCTACCGGGAGTTCTCGGGCGAGACCCATCCCCGGTCGCTGGAGGACTTCTACGTCGCCTACCGGGCCTTCGTCCGCTGCAAGGTGGCGTGCATCCGATCCGCGCAGGGCGACGCCGACGCCGCCGAGCAGGCACGGACGCTGGCCACACTCGCGTTGTCCCGGCTGCGGCGCGGGCGCACACGCCTCGTCCTGGTCGGCGGCCTGCCGGCATCGGGAAAATCGACGCTGGCCGCCGGCGTGGGGTCCGCCGAAGGCTGGACGGTGCTGCGCTCCGACGTCATCCGCAAGGAACTGGCCGGATTGTCGGCCACCACCCCCGCCCCCGCCGAACCCGGCGAGGGCCTCTACCGGGCGGAGATGACCGATGCCGTCTACACCGAGCTGATCCGCCGCGCCGGTGTCGCCCTCGAACGCGGCGAGTCGGTGATCCTCGACGCCTCCTGGGGAAGCCGCCGGCACCGGCGACAGGCCGCGCGACGCGCCCTCGAGGCCGCCGCCGACCTCATCGAACTGCGCTGCGCCGTCACACCGGAGATCGCCCGTACCCGCATCGCCGCCCGGATGGAGGCGCGCACCGCCGCCGCCGGCACCACGACGGACGGGCTCGACGGGCTCGACGGGCTCGACGGACGCGGTCGCGCGGGTGGGGCCGAGGGTGGCGATGGCGGGGTGTCAGACGCGACCGTCCCGGTGCTGCTGGAACTGGCACGCAGCGCCGATCCCTGGCCGGAGGCCACCACGATCACCACGACCGTGCCGGTGGCGGGGACCCTGCGGACCGCGCGCGGACTCCTCACCTGAGTTCTCGCCCGCGGCGAGACGACGATCCTCGATCTCCGTGTGTCACTGGCATGTTCGGCAGCCATCGAGACCGTGATGCGCCCCCTGCCTGACGGCACGTGACATATCGCCATGTGGTGCGCAGCCCTATCATCATCGGCGATCCGCAGTCCTCCTGCGACATGCACTCGGGGTGCCGGTGAGCGACCGTAACGATGATTCCGTCCGCACCGGTGGGGTGACCGCGTCCGCCGCGCCCACCGGGCCCGCGGGCAGAACTCCCGGCAGGGATGCTCCCGGAGCCGGTCTGACGTTTCCCTCGGTCGCCCGGCTCGAACTGGACGAGCTGCTGACCCAGTTGGTGGAACGCGCCCAGGACGTCATCGCCACCCAGGGCCGGTTGCGGGGCCTGCTACGCGCCACCCGGATGATCACCACGGATCTGCGGCTGCCGGTGCTGCTCCGGCTGATCGTGGAAGCGGCCTGCGAGCTGCTCGACGCCCGCTACGGCGCCATCGGCGTGCTCACCCCGGACCGCCGGCGGCTCGAGGAGTTCATCCACGTCGGGATGGACACGGACGCGGCCGAACGGATCGGGCATCTTCCCACCGGCCATGGCCTGCTGGGCGCACTGATCGATGATCCGCGCCCCCGCCGGGCCGAGGACATCGCCCGGGACCCGCACGCGGCCGGCTTCCCCCCTGGGCATCCAGCGATGCGCACGTTTCTCGGCGTGCCGATCCTGGTGCGCGGCGAGGTGTTCGGCAACCTCTATCTGACCGACCGGCGCGACGGTCAGCCCTTCACCGCGGAGGACGAGGAACTGGTCCTGGCGCTGGCCGCGCAGGCGGGGGTGGCGATCGAGAACGCCCGCCTGTTCCAGGAGTCCCAGGCACGGCACCAGTGGATGAGCACCGCCGCGGAGCTCGTCGGGCTGTTGACCACCGGCACCGACACTCCCCTGGAACTGGTCGCCGACCGGATGTGTGCGGTCGGCGAGGCCCAGTACTGCGCGGTCGTGACCGCCTCGGCGGCCCTACCGGCACACGGCGATGACAGCCGAGCCGGACGAACCGTCCGACTCGCGGTCGCACTCGGTGCCGGCGAGCCGAATCCGACCGGTGCCGTCATCGCCGAGGACGGCACGCTCGTCGGCCAGGCGCTGGCCGAACAGCGCCCGATTCTGGTCGACGATCCCCAGCTCGACGCCTCCGACCTGGAACGGGGCGAGGACACCGCCTCGCTGATGGTGCTGCCGCTGCCCGTCCCCCGCCATGAGCGGGCGATCGTGCTGCTGGTCGGCCGGGACCAGGGCCGGCCGGCGTTCACCGAGTTCGACCTGGACATGGCGGCCACCTGCGCCGGTCATATCGCGGTCGCGCTCGAACTGGCCCAGGCCCGGGCCGAACGCGAACGTCTCCTGGTCGCAGACGACCGCGGGCGGATCGCCCGGGACCTGCATGACCACGTCATCCAACGGATCTTCGCCATAGCGCTCGGCCTGCAGGATCTGGCCCAGTACGAGAACCCGACGAACGCCGGTCGGCTCGCCACCTACGTCGAGGACATCGACGCGACCATCAGGGACATCCGTCGGACGATCTTCGAGTTGCGACCCGGGTCCACGGGCACCGCCCGCGGCGGCGGGGTACGCGACACCCTTGACAAGATCGCGGCCGATGCCCGGCCCGGCCTCGGGTTCGTCCCCACCGTCCGCTACGCCGGGCCGGTCAACAGTGTCGTCGACGCGGGCCTCGCCGAGCATGCCAGCGCCGTCGCACGCGAGGCGCTGTCCAATGTCGCCCGCCACGCCCGGGCGAGCTCGGTCACGCTCGCCGTCCAGGTCGTCGACGACCAGTTGATCATCGAAGTGATCGACGACGGTGTCGGCATGTCCGAGACGACCCGGCGCAGCGGACTGGACAACCTGCGCACCCGCGCCGAATCCCTCGGGGGCACGTTCACCGTCACGGCGCCGGCCGGCGGCGGAACCCACCTGCGCTGGGCCGTGCCCCTGTGACGGACCGTTCCCGCGCCCAGGCAGCGCCCTGATGACGGCGACCTGAGCGGGGCTACTGCGACGGCAGATCGCCACCGAGGTGCTTGTAGGCGATGACGGCCGCCTGGGTGCGGCTGGTCAGGCCGAGCTTGTCCAGAATGCCGGACACGTAGTTCTTCACCGTCTTCTCGGCCAGGTGAACCCGCCCGGCGATCTGCCGGTTGGTCAGCCCCTCGGCGATCAGACCGAGGATCTCGCGTTCCCGCGGGTTCAACGGTGCGAGAACCGGGTCCTCCCGGGGGCCTTCCCGCAGCCTGCTCAGCACCCGCCGGGTGACCGACGGCGACAGCAGTGACTGCCCGGCCGCGACCGTCCGGACCGCGCCGACCAGATCATTGCCCCGGATCTCCTTCAGCACATAACCGGCCGCACCCGCCATGATGGCGGAGAACAGGGCCTCGTCATCGTCATAGGACGTGAGAATCAGACACGCGATGTCCGGGAAATCCGAGCGGATGTCCCGGCACACGTCTATCCCGCTGCCGTCCGGAAGTCGACCGTCCAGAATCGCCACGGTCGGCCGCAGCGCCGGGATACGCCGCAGTGCCTCGGCCGCCAGCCCCGCCTCACCGACGACCTTGATGTCCTCATGCCGCTCCAGCGTCTGGCGCAGCCCGTTACGGACAATTTCGTGGTCATCAAGGAGAAAGACACTGATCACGCCCATGGCGCAGAGACTACGCGGTCCACCGACGTGCAGGGGCGCAGATCAGTGCCGCAACAACGCCACACAGTCGACGCTGGCGTGGACGGTGGCCACCACCATGACCACGGCCGTGGCCAGACACGTGGTCGCCGACAGAAGTGGGGCCCGTGCCAGCGCAGGGGGATCCTCGAGCAGCGCCGCCATGCGGTCGGGGACGCCACCGTGCAGGAAGGCGGGGCTCACACCGGACCCGGGTGGTCGCCGCTGGGCGCGCGCGGCCGCGAGGGCGGCCTTGCCCAGTGCGCGGGCGAGCAGCCGCCGGTCACCGATGGCGAGTGCCGCCGCCTCGTCAGCCGCCCGTTCGCAGCCCTGCTCGACCAGCCCCGGCAGGCTGTGCAGCAGGGGGCAGACCGCGGCGCACCAGGCGGCCACCATGCGGTACCAGTGGTGCCGTCCGGCCAGGTGGGCCCGTTCGTGGGCGAGGACGGCCGCCTGCTCATCCTCGGTCAGACAGCGCCGCAGGCCGCTGGTGATGGCGATCCGGCCGCCGGTCAACCCCCCGACGGCGCATGCCCGCGGGACCGCGTCGGGCAGGTCGATGACGTCGCCGACGAAGGGGAGCCTGGCGAGCCGCTCAGCGTGCACGAGTTCGCGCGCCTGACGTGCGCCGAGCCTGCCCGTTCTGATCATGATAGTGACCAGGGTGCCGGCCGCGACGACGGTGAGCAGGAGCGGGACCGTCCGCAGTCCGGCCGGGGCACCGGCGAGCCCGCCGCTGGAGCGCAGATAGGCGAGCCGGTCGGCGAGGACCGCGGCGAGCAGGACCAGAGACCACAGCCAGCAGCTGGCACCGAGGACCGCGGCTGCCGTGACGGCCGCGTAACCGCGCCGGTGGGACAGCCGGCGGGCCAACGCGGGCAGTCCCACGGCCAGCACGATGTTGCCCAGCAGCGGCAGCCACACCATGTACCTCACTGCCCGTCCCTCATGAATGGTCGGATGGGGTATCTGGTCGCCGGGGCTCGTTCCCGCCGTGTTCGCCCGCCGCCGCCCCACCTGGCCGTGCGGGAGACCGGCCCGCCTGGTCGCCGGGGTCCGCCTCCGCTCGACGCAGCAGCTCGAGCAGTGTCGCCTCGTCGCCTGGCTCGAGACCGTCGACGAAATGGCTGAGCACCACCGCGCGGGCCCGACCACCGCCGAGCAGGGACCGCATCCGCGCCGCGGCCTCCTGCGCCGCCCGCCCGCTGGGCGTGTAGACGTAGGTGCGGCCAGCCGAGGACCGTTCGAGCAGCCCCTTGGCGTGCAGGCGGGTCAGGGTGGTCGCGACGCTGGTGTAGGCCAGGTCCAGGCCCTGCTCGCGCAGCCCCTGCTGAGCCTGGGCCGAGCTCAGCGCCGTCGGCGCCGCCCACAGGACCGCGAGCAGGGCGTTCTCGAGTTGTCCCGCCTCCCGCCGGCCGGACCGGCCCGTCATCTGGGTTCCCCGCTCACCGGCTCATCATATGTCTTCTACTACTCGAGTAGTATTACTATTCGAGTAGTAGAAGTCGTGCCGGTGGGGTACGGCATCGCCGCAGCTGGACTGGCATGGCTCGCCGAGCGACTCCCGCCCGGAGCTGGCCGGAGATGGGTGGACTTTCATGGGACCAACCGAGATTCGCGGCCTGCCCGCGCACGCCCTGCTGGTGCACGTGGTCGTGGTGGTGGTGCCGCTGGCCGCGGCCCTCGCCGTCTGTTCAGCGGTGTGGCCGACCGCCCGCCGTCGACTGGGAGCTGCCACACCGGTGGTCGCGCTCGTTGGGCTCGTCAGCGTTCCACTGACCACCCACGCCGGTGAGTGGCTTGAGGCTCGGGTGCCCTCCAGCCCGCTGGTCCGCCGGCACGCCGAACTCGGCGACGCGCTGCTGCCGTGGGTACTGGCCCTGTTTGTCCTGGCGGCCGGGCTCTGGCTGCTGCAGCGTCGCCATGCGCCGGCGGCCGAGCGCTTGGACGGCCAGGAACGTCCGGGCGCCAGGCGACCGGTTCCCACAGCCATCATGATCACCATTGCCGTGCTCACCATCGTCACGGCGGTGGGCTCGGTGATCCAGGTCGTCCGGATCGGTGAGAGCGGAGCGAAGGCCGTGTGGTCCGACAGCTTCGACTCCGGCGCCTCGGACCGACCCGGCACCTGAGCCGACCGGAGCCGACCGCCTCCGACCACGAGCATCCGCACGACTGGCCGGCATTCCGCCCCCTGACCACAGGGTCCACCTCTGGTGTTCCCATCCGCGTATGCCCGGGAGCGGTCCATGGTCCCGACCCGGCAGGAAACCTGAATTCCCTTTTCCGGACTTGTCGGCCGCACCTGCCGTCGATCGCCCTCCCAGGTCACGGCAGGCGAACGAAAACAGACGAGTGACATATCGGCACAGGCCGAAGGGCCCACGCCGAGGGTGCCCTTCGCCATTCGGCCGGCCGGCCGGCTCCGTCGGATGATGGGCCGCACCAGGTTCACCGTAACGAGCGATTGACAGGGCTGGAGGCCGTGGGCATGAGCGCGGAAAGCAGACAGGGCGTTCTCGTGGGTATCGATGGTTCCCCCGGATCCGAGGCGGCGTTGCGCTGGGCCTACTCGACCGCCCAGCTCGAGCACCGGCCCGTCATCGCCCTGCTGGGCTGGACCGCCGACGGCCTGCCCCGCGGGGTCTACCAGGCGGCGGTCAACGCCGACTACCTGGGGCTGACCAAGGCCGCCGAGCAGATCCTGCACCACACGATCGCCCGGGTGCCGATGCCCGACCCGCCGATCGAGCTCCGCCAGGTCGTCGTCGAGCAGGACCCCGTGGATGCCCTGGTGCACAAGGCCAAGAACGCCGCCATGACCGTGATCGGCACCAGCGGATCAGGTTTCGCCCACCGGGTACTGGCCGGCTCCGTCGCGCACCAGCTGCTGCACCAGCACACCGGACCGGTCGTCGTGGTCCGCGGCGACGATTCTTCCGGCCAGCAGCCGGACCGCCGGCCGATCGTCGTCGGTGTCGACGGCTCGGACTCCTCCTGCGCCGCCGTGCGCTGGGCCGCGGACCAGGCGATCGCACGCGAGGCCCCGCTCTACCTGATCAACGCCTACCGCGTGTACATCGCGCCGTTCGCCCCGCCCACCGAGTACTTCGTCTCGCTGCACCAGGACGCCGAACGGCTTCTCGCCGACACCGTCACCGCGACCCTCGACGACGACCTCGACCTCGACCTCCACCTGATCGCCGTTGACGACTCCGCCAGCCGTGCCCTGCTTCTCGCCGCCCAGGACGCCCAGCTCCTCGTCGTCGGCACTCGAGGTCACGGCGGCTTCGCCGAACTCGTCCTCGGTTCCACC
The DNA here is from genome assembly GCF_023242945.1 of Frankia umida. Taxonomy (NCBI): domain Bacteria; kingdom Bacillati; phylum Actinomycetota; class Actinomycetes; order Frankiales; family Frankiaceae; genus Frankia; species Frankia umida. The sequence continues at coordinate 8,879 of NZ_JALKFT010000002.1, read as the reverse complement.
GCCCACCAGTGCGTCCTGCACGCCCCCTGCCCTGTCGCGGTTCTGCACGCCCAGCAGCCGTAAGGCTCCCGGACCCACCCCGCCCGGCAGGAGCCCTCGGATCGTCAGGGCAGGGCCGGGTGGGCTCCGGGTTGGCGGTGGCGGAACAGGGCGAGGCAGAGGGTCAGGCCGGGGCCGAACGCCATCGCGACGACGGTCGCGTCGGGGGTGAGGTCCCGGCGAAGCTGGTCGAGGACGAGCAGAACGGTGCCCGACGAGCAGTTGCCCCGGGCTGCGAGGGTGCCGCGGGTCACCGCGGTCTGCGCCGGTAGCAGACCCAGCCGCTGCTCGACAACGTCGATGATGCGCGGACCACCGGGATGCACGGCCCAGCCCTCGACGTCGGTGAGCGACGCGGCGATCGGTGCCAGCAGCGCCGCCGTCGCCGCCCCGACGTGCGCGGCGAGCAGGTCGGGCACCCGCGGGGACAGGCCCATCCGGAAGCCGTGGTCGGTGACCTGCCAGGTCATCAGGTCCTCGGTGGCGGGCGCGGTCGCGGCCGTGGTGTCGAGCACCTCCAGGCCGCGGGTGGCGTCGGGCATGACGACGATCGCCGCGGCGGCGTCGCCGAACAGGGCGTGCACGACGACCTGTCTCAGGTCGCGGTGCGCCTGCACGGGCTGGACGTGCAGGGAGGGCAGCTCCACGCAGAGCACGAGCGCGGGCAGCCCGCGGGCCCGGACGAAGTCGGCCGCCGTCCCCAGGCCCGGGATCGCGGCGTAACAGCCCATGTGGCCGACCAGCAGCCGACGCACCGACGACGGCATCCCGAGGTCGCGGGCGAGCTGGATGTCCAGGCCCGGTGTCGCGTATCCGGTGCAGGACACGACGACGAACAGGCCCAGCTCCGCGGCGCTGATCCCGGCGTCCGCCAGGGCGGCGCGTACGGCCTGGCTGCCCAGCGGCCCGGCCTCGGCCACGTAGCGACGCATCCGGGCCGCCGTCGACCAGGCGCTGATGTCCTCCTGACGCGGATCCACCACGCCGTGGCGGGTGCGCACGCCGGCGCCGAGGAACAGCCTGCGGGCCAGTGCGTCGCCCTGGTAGCGGTGCTCGAAGACGTCGTCCCACAGGCTCTGCTGGTCGAGGGAGCCGGGGAAGGCCGCGCCCATGCCGGTGATCACCGCTGTGGTGGCGGGCCCCGCGGTCACCACCGGGCCACACTCGCGTCGGCCTCCGGGTCGCCGCCGAGTGCCGCGAGGCCCAGCCAGTCCGCGCAGACATCGCTCGTCGCGGGTTGCAGCGAGCCGCAGCGGGCGTCGCGGTAGAGCCGTTCCAGCGGGTGGCCGCGGCGGGTGGCCGCGGTCCCGCAGGCCTCGACGATCGAGGCCGCGACGTCCTGCACCGTGCGCCCGGCGAGCAGTTTGGCCCGCCACACCCACCGGTTCGTCAGGTCGCTGCCGGGATCGGCGTCGATCCGGCGCGCGCACTCGTCGACCACGGCGTCCAGCGCGGCCAGGGCCGCGTCGGCCTGCCCGAACCGGGCCCGCACGGCGGGCAGCCCGGCGAGGCCGGGCGGCATCCCGGTGCCACGCCGGCCGCGGACATGGTCGACCCCGGCGTCGAACACGGCCCGGCCGACGCCGGCGTAGACCGCCGCGTAGGAGGCGACCAGCCACTGCGGCATTCCCTGTGCGACCAGCAGACTCAGTCCGGCGACGCCGCCGACGAGCGCCTGCGCCGGAACCCACACGTCGAAGCGCACGTCGTGGCTGCCGGTGCCCCGCATACCGAGCGAGTCCCAGCTGGGTTCGACGCTCACCCCGGGACCAGAGGGCACGAGAAAGTGACTGACCATCGCCGGCCCGGACGGACCCGCAGAGGTGGACGGGTCGAGCGGAGCAGTCGGGTCGATCGGGTCGGTCGGGATGGACTCCGCGGCGCGGGCGGCGACGAAGAAGACGTCCGCGTGCGACGCACCCGAGCAGAACGCCTTGACCCCGCGGATCCGATAACCGTCGCCCTCGCGCCGGTAACGGGTCGCCAACGCGGACAGTCGGGAGCCCGCACCCCGCTCGCTCATCGCCACGGCGATGAACTCCCCGGCGGCGGCGCGCGCCAGCAGCTGGTCGCGGGCCAGGAAGAACGACTCCGGAGCGCCCATCGCCCGGGCGAGTTCGTCCGGTGTCCGGGCCAGCGCGCCCACCACCGACGTGTGCATGTTCAGCACCAGCGCGGTCGCGCCGCTGGCCGAGGCGAGCACGCGGGCGGCGTCCGCCCAGTCGGCGAAGCCACCGCCGAATCCGCCGAGCCGGGTCGGCACGAGCAGGCCCAGCAGGCCGGCGTCGCGCAGCTCGTCGAGGTCGGCCGCGGGCAGTTCGCCGTCCCGGTCGGCGGCACCGGCCCGCGCGGCGATGGCGTCGACGGCCCCGCGGGCCAGCTGCGCGCCGTCGACGCCGAGGATGCCGCCGCTGCCGCCGTCGGTGCGCGGTGCCGGCACCCGGCTGCTCACCGGCCGCCCCGGCCGTTCGTGGCACGCACACCCAGCGCCTGGTAGACCCCGGCGGTGGAGCCGGTCGGCAGCATCCGGACCGAGTCGGCCCGGCGGGCGAGCCAGCGGGCGTAGTCGACCAGCGACGGACGCAGCCCGCCGACCAGTGTCATCTCGATGCCGGCCCGCTCCAGTGCCCGGGCCAGCCGGTCGGGGGCGACCAGCAGCTTCGGATCGTGCACCCGCGGCGGCGGCCCGCCGGGCAGGTGTTCGGCGATGCGGACCAGCGCCAGCCGGCAGAACAGGGTGTTCGCGAGGGTGTCGATGACGAGCGTGCCGCCCGGCGCGAGCACCCGACCGATGGCCGCGCAGGCACCGTCCAGGTCGACCAGGTGCTCGAACAGCTCGCCGGCGACGACGCAGGAGAACTGTCCGTCCGGAAACGGCAGCCGGTGCACGTCGGCCCGGATCGCCGTCACGCCGTGCCCGGCGGCCTGACGCAGCGCCGGTGCCGACAGGTCGACGCCGACATGGCGCCAGCCGGCAAGCCGTCCGGTGAGCGCCACCGAGAGCAGCCCCGCGCCACAGGCGAGGTCGAGCAGCGCGGCACCGGGGTGGGGCGGGTCCGGGATGAGCCGTCCTCTGGCCTGGGCGAGCCAGCGCAGTGCGGCGAGTCGCCCGTGCGGACGCCACCACTCGTCGGCGAGGTCGTCGTACTGCGCGGGATCGTTCCTGGGCCGACGTGGTTCGTGCCGTGGCGGCGAGGCAACGTTCACAGGTCTCCCGAGGGGGCGTCGCAGCTGTCGGCCGACGGCAGCGCCAGCCTCCCGCCGGCACAAAATGTGCCTGCATCAACTCGCAGAGTAACGAATCTGGGGAAGAGTTCCCATCACCGACAACCCACGGACCTCAGCGGGGTCCCACCCCGGCGGTGACGACGAGCGCGACGTCGATCGCGGCGACGGCCATCGCGGCGCGAAACGCCGACCGGTCCTCGCGACGCAGGACGCATCCGGTCAGCGCCGCGGCCGGGGCCAACGCGGCCAGCCGCCAGGCGCTACGGCGCGGCGGGCCGAGCGCGGCCACCACGGAACCGGCCGCGAGCAGCACCGCGGCGGATCGGCGCGAACCGGTCGCGCCCAGCCGCTGTGGCAGGCCGCGCACCCCGGTGCGCGCGTCGACCTCAAGGTCGGGAAGGACATTGGCGAAGTGGGCGCCCGCACCCAGCAGCCCCGCCGCCAGCGGCAGCCACCGCGGGGTCGCCGGCCGGTCGGGCCGTCCGCGCACGACGAAGACGGGCAGCAGCGCGAACGAGACCGCGTAGGGGCCGGCGGACAGCGGGGTCGCCTTCAGCCCGAGGTTGTATCCCCAGGCACTGGCGACCGCGACGAGATGGGTGGCCCCGGCCGGCCCGCCCGCGGCCACCGACAGGGGCACGCAGGCGGCCAGCGCCGCCCCCGTGGCCACCGCCACCGTTCGCGGCGCCAGACCGTCACCGACCAGGGGCTTGCCCGTTCGCTCCCCGGCCGCGTCCCGGTGCCGGTCGAACAGGTCGTTGCTCCAGCCGACCGTGAGCTGACCGGCCAGCACCGCCGAGGCCACCGCGGCGACCCCGCCGGCCGTGCGACCGCTGGCGACCGCGAGCGCCGACGCGAACACCGTCACCGCGACCGTCGGCTCCGGATGACACGCCCGCACCAACGCCGCCAGCTGCCCGCGAAGCCCCGGCCATCCCGGCACGTCGACCCCGGAAACCTCGAGTACGAGTCGCGCCCCGATGTCCGGACCCGGCGATCTCTCTGGCATCACGCCCGCCATGATTTCCGATCACCGCCGTCTGGCCAACCCGCACGCGGCGGGTGTCCCACCCGGCTCTGACACGGCGGGAACCCCGGGGACCGGCGTAGCAGCCACCGTTCGACGCGACCATCATCAGATTTCGGACGAGCCACGTGGCTTGTTCAGGCCGGGATGCGGGCCTGCGGGGTGAGGACGGCGCGGATCATCGGAATCTGCAGGGGCATGCGTGCCCACGTCAAGGCCGCCCGGACGATGTCCCGCGGCTGGCCGCCGTCGCGGGCCTGAGTGGTGGCGTCCAGCGCCATCTGCAGGTTCGCCGGCCACACCCCGAGCAGCACCACGGCGCTCGCCCGGCCGGCCCAGCCCGCGCCGGCCGCGAGCCCGGCGGCACAGGCCAGCTCGACGACGCCGCTGATCTGCACGATCTCCCGGGGCTTCGGCAACGCCCGCGGGATGGACGGCTCGAACACCGCGGGTCGCACCAGGTGCACGACCCCGCTCACCAGGAACGCTCCCATCACAAACCGAGGACTCGCTCTGGTCAGCCGCTCTCTGCTCATCATGGACGTATCGAACCATCCGGCGGCGTCACCCGCCTGCCGGCCGAGCCCGAAACGGCCGAGCCGGCACGTGGCGATCGGTCAGGCCAGGCCCAGGGTGCGCGCCAGGTACGGGTTGCGGAAGGTGCCGGTCGGATCGTGGCGCTCGGCCAGCTGAAGGAAGTCGGTGGCGCGGGGACAGCTGGCGCGGATGGTCCGCGCGGGCAGGGTGAAGACCTTTCCCCAGTGTGGCCGGGGGTCGAAGGGTGCGAGCTGGTGCTCGATCGCGGCCAGCGCGCGGGCGACGGCGGCCTCGTCCGGTAGCCAGGTGAAGTGCAGGCTCATCGCGTCACGGCGATAGGCGGGGCTGAGCCACAGGTCGTCGGCGGCGATCGTGCGCAGCTCGCTGATCTGCAGGGCGGGGCGGATCCGGTCGCCGATCCGGTGGATCGCCTCGATCGCGGCGGCGGCGTGGCCGCGGGCGACGAAGTACTCCGACTGCAGCTCGTCACCGGCGCTGGGCGTGAAGCCCGGTCGGAAATGTGGCAGCCGTTCGTGCCAGGGTCCGGGAATCCCGAGCTGTGGGGTCGTGTGCACCGGGTCGAGGCCGGGCACCGGGTGCGCCGGATGGTGCACCGCCCGGGCGCCGAACATCTCCACCGGCGCCGGATCGGCCTCGCCGGTCCCCTCGACGACGCGCCGCTTGACCCACAGCCGGGACGGCGTGGAGCTCCAGTCCGTGAAGGCGCTGACGCTGTAGGCGGCCGAGAAGATCTCCTCGACGTGGTCGAGCAGGGCGGCGCGGGTCAGACCCTGGTAGACGTCCTGGCGGACCTGGAAGGTCGGCACGAGGTCGAGTGTCACCGCCACGACCACCCCCAGCGCGCCGAGCGCGACGACCTGACCGGCGAAGTCGGGGTCCACACCCCGGCGGAGCGTGCGCAGGTCACCGGTCGCGGTGACCAGCTCGAGGGCGACGACGGAGGTGGCCAGGTTGCCGTTGCGGTCACCGGAGCCGTGCGTCGCGGTCGCGCACGCCCCGGCCACGGAGATGTGCGGCAGCGAGGCGAGGTTGGGCAGCGCGAAGCCCTGGGCGTGCAGCTCACGGGCGAGGGTGGCATAGCGGGTTCCGGCGCTCACGGTCACCTCACCAGCGCCGGGGTCGACCCGGATCAGACCGGGCAGCCGGGCCGTCGAGATCAGCGTGCCGGTCGTGTCCGCGATCGTGTTGAAGGAATGCCGGGTGCCGACCGGCCGCGCCCGCCCGCAGCCGGCGACGACGACCTGAAGCTCCTCGATGGACGTGGGCGCGACGCGCCGAGAAGCTCCGAAGACCACGTTCCCGGCCCAGTTCGTTTTCTCCAGGCCCGCACCGTCCGACATGCCGTCTCCTTCCCCTTCCCCGGCGAACTTGGTTATGCCCTCCTCCACGCCGTCGGCGCGGCCGTCGACACGGCTCCGGGGCGCCGTGGACGAACCAGCGCCCCGTTCCGTGGGCAATTCTCGCCGGGTTGCCATCCACTCGCCCGGAAGCAGCGGTATACAACTGTCCACCAGGCGCCAAGGTCGTGACCGTCACTATCGGAAAGGGGCCACCGGATTGGTAAAGCTCGGACAGATCGATCTCAACCTGCTGGTCGTGCTCGACGCGCTGTTACGGGAGAAGAACGTGACGCGTGCCGCGGAGAGCCTGCACCTGTCCCAGCCGGCGACCAGCACGGCGCTGGCCCGGCTTCGGCGTGTCTTCGGCGACGAGCTGCTCCTTCGTAACGGTCGCTATCTCGAGCTCACCCCCCGGGCGCAGTCTCTCATCGAGCCCGTGCGCGAGGTGCTGGCGACCATCGAGCAGACCATCGTCCAGCCGCCGACCTTCGACCCCACCACCGACTCACGCCACTTCTCGGTCATCAGCAGCGACTACGTCAGCACCGCCCTGCTGCACCCGCTCATCGCGCGCCTGATCGGACTGGCCACGGGCCTGCAGGTGGACGCCTCCCCGGTCGGCGTGCGCTACCTGGAAGCGCTCAACCGGGACGAGGTCGACCTCGCGATCCTTCCGGACCGGATCGTCGACCAGGCCCTGATCCCGGACTGCTCGCGGATGCCGATCATCGAGGACCGGTTCGTCGGTGTGGTGTGGCGCGATCATCCCCATGCCGGCGACCGTCTCACCGCCGACCTGCTGCGCCACTCCCCCTGGCTCGCGTACGTCCCGCATGGCCGGCCCAGCCTCGTGGAGCAGGACCTGGACGCGGCCGGCTACCCGCGCCGGGTGGCGGCCACGTCCACCAGCATGGTGGCCATGGCCTTCCTCCTCGCGGGCACCGACCTCATGGCGGTACTGCCGCAACGGCTGGCCAGACGGGTCGCCGGGGCGGCGGAGATCCGGCTGCTGGAGCCCGAGATGCTCCTCCAGCCGCTGCGTGAGTCGGCGTTCTGGCACACCCGTCGGGCCCGGGACCCCGGCCATGTGTGGCTGCGTCAGCAGCTGTTCGCCGCGGCCCGCACCGAGTGCCCGGCGGGTGCCACGGCCGCGACGGGCTGAGGCCCCCGGTGCGGCGTCCGGACGTGTTCGCAGCGGCGTGGCGTCAGGCGTGGCGTCAGGCGTGGCGTCAGACGTGGCGTCAGACGGGTGGGGCGACGAAAAGGCCGCGGTCGACGTCGTTGAAGCTCTCCTTGGCGAGCTGGTCGCCGAACGGGTTCGCCGTCCCCCACCGGTCCTGGTTGAACGCCTCGGAGACGTCGTAGACGCCGGGGTGCCGGCGCGCAGCAGCCGGCCGGTTCCACGCAGATACTCGTCCAGGCCGCGCAGCTCGGTCGAAGAAACGGAAACCGTGGCCGCCGCCCACGGTCGGCAGGGCGGCGGGCTCGTTGACCCGCCGCACACCGGATCGGCCGAGGCGTTCGGCCAGCGTGTCGACGTCCGCGGGCGTCCACGCGCCGTAGGAGACGAGGTCGAGGCGCTTGTCCCGGTCCTTGCGCAGCCGCACGACGTACTGCTCCGGTGATCCCTCGGCGGCGAGGAAGACGAGCCCGTCGTCCTCCGCGACCGGGGTGAGGCCCCACAGCGGTCGGCCTGGGCGCCCAGGCCGGTGATCGTCGAGTCCAGGACGTCCCCCGCGCGCAGCAGCCGCCCGCGCGGGAGCCCGTTGCCCGCCGGACTGCCGGTCAGCACGAGATCGTCGGGCGGTACCGTCGCGACCGTCGAGCAGTACGCGACGAGACGAGCCACGTCGAAGATCATGTCCTTGGTCGACTCGTCCTGCATGACCTCGCCGTTGAGTCGCAGGGTCAGCCGCCGGTCACCGGGGTCCGCCAGGGTGGCGCGGGGGACGAGGACCGGCCCCGTGGGCAGGAAGGTCGGCGAGTTCTTGGCGGCCAGCCAGTCGGCGCCGAGCGCCGGTATGTCCGTGCGGAAAATCCGTTCCCGCAACGTGAGGTCGTTGACGATGGTCCACCCGGCGACCACGTCGAGCGCGTTCTCGGGGCTCACCCGCCGGGCCCGCCGGCCGATCACCGCGGCCAGTTCCAGCTCCCAGTCGGGCTGCCGGCCATCCGAAGGCAGGACGACGTCGTCCCACGGGCCGCAGATCGCGCTCGGTAGTCCCTGGAAGACACAGGGCGGGTGCTGGAGCCGGGTGTCCATCTCGGCGGCGGCGTCCGCGCGCACCTGCTCGGTCGTGCGACCGTCGGACGGGTCGTGGTGGGCGACAGCGATGTCGATCACGTGTGTGCGGTAGTTGGCTCCCGCCTGGAAGATCTGCCGCGGTTCCACGGGGCTCAGCACCCGGTGCTCGGCCACCGGCAGCCAGCCCTCGACCGCGCCGACCAGCCCCTCGAGCACCGGGAGGGCCTCGTCCCAGCGTTCAAGCAGATCGGCGGTCGACGAGGGCCGCCCCAGGTCGGGCCGGACGGACAGGTCGAGCGCCCACTCGTGGGCGACAAGCGCCGGGAACACCCGGCCCCCGCGGTCGCGCAGGCGACCCAGCGCCCGTAGCTGTTCAGCTGGGGTCGCCGGGGGTGGCTGGTAGTTCGCTGGATCTTGTGTGTTGATCGTTCTGGTGGTTGTG
>NZ_JALKFT010000029.1:0-62358 GCF_023242945.1 Frankia umida | reverse complement strand
GAGCTGGGCGCGGCCGAACGCACCGTCGGCCTGAACTGCTACGGCCCGACCGAATGCACCGTCGACGCCACCTGGACCGTGGTCGAGTCCGGCCGGGCACCGCACATCGGGCGGCCCGTCGCCGGCCTCGGCGCCCACGTGCTCGACGCCGCGCTGCGTCCGGTACCCGCCGGTGTCGCCGGCGAACTGTTCGTCTCGGGTGCGGGGCTGGCCCGGGGCTATCTGGGTCGGCCGGGGGAGACGGCGAGCCGGTTCGTGGCGAACCCGTTCGGCACCGGCGAACGGCTCTACCGCACCGGTGACCTGGTGCGGTGGACGCCGGTGGGGGCCCTTGAGTTCCTGGGTCGGGTCGACGAGCAGGTGAAGATCCGCGGGTACCGGGTGGAACCCGGGGAGGTCGAGGCGGTGCTCGCCGGGCTGCCCGGTGTCGGCCAGGCGGTCGTCGTCGCCCGCACGGACACCGGCACCACCCGCCTCGTCGGCTACATCACCCCGACCACCACGACTGCGCCCGATCCGGACGGGCTGCGGGCCGCCCTCGCCGCGGTGCTCCCGGACTACCTGGTCCCCACGGTGATCGTGGTGCTGGACGCGCTGCCGCGCACACCGAACGGCAAGCTGGACCGGCGCGCGCTGCCCGCACCCGCGTTCACCGGCGGCGCCACCGCGCAGCGTGCGCTGGCCACCCCGACCGAGCGGCTGCTCGCCGACCTGTTCGGTGACCTGCTCGGGGTCGCCGACGTCGGCCCGGGCGACGCGTTCTTCGCCCTGGGTGGCCACTCGCTGCTCGCCGCGCGGCTCATCGCCCGGCTGCGCACCCTGACGGGCGCGCAGGTCCCGGTGCGGGCGGTCTTCGACCATCCCGGCGTCGCCGTCCTCGCCGCCCTCGTCGACACCCTCGTCACCGCCCCCGACGCGACGGCCGCCACCACCAGCACCGCCGCCACCAGCACCGCCGCCACGACCAGTGCCGGCCTGCCCGCGGGCGAGGTGGCGTTGGTCGCCCGGGAACGTCCGGTGCGGTTGCCGTTGTCACCGGCGCAGCAGCGGCTGTGGTTCCTGCACCGCCTCGAAGGGCCTTCGAGCACCTACAACATCCCGTTCGTCGCCCGGCTGCGCGGCCCGCTGGACGCGGCCGCGCTCACCGCCGCCGTCGGCGATGTCGTCGATCGGCACGAGGCGCTGCGCACCCTGTTTCCCGACCATGACGGCGTCCCCTACCAGCAGGTGCTGGAGCGGTGCGACGTCGACGTCACGGTCGTCGAGGTGACCGAGGCGGACCTCGACGGCGAGCTCGCGCGCATCCTCGGCTACCGGTTCGACCTGCTCACCGAACCACCGGTGCGCCTGGACCTGCTGCGCCTGGCCCCCGACGACCATGTCCTGGGACTCGTCCTGCATCACATCGCCGGCGACGAATGGTCCACCGACCCGCTGCTCGCCGACCTCGCCACCGCCTACACCGCCCGCCTGAGCACCGGCGCGGCACCCACCTGGGCGCCGCTGGCCGTGCAGTACGCCGACTTCACCCTGTGGCAGCGCGACGCGCTCGGCGACCCCACCGACCCGACCAGCGCCCTGGCCGCGCACCTGCGCCACTGGACGGACACCCTCGCCGACCTGCCCGAGGAGCTCGCGCTGCCCGTCGACCGGCCGCGCCGGGCCGGCACCCGCGGCCGGGGCGCCACGGTGCGGTTCACCGTCGACGCCGACATCGTCGACGGGGTGCGCCGCCTCGGTCAGGACGTCGGCGCCACCGAGTTCATGACGCTGACCGCCGCGGTCTGCGCGCTGCTGCACAAGCTCGGCGCGGGCACCGACATCCCCCTGGGCGCGCTGTCCGCCGGACGTTCCGACGAGGCGCTGCACCCGCTGGTCGGCTTCTTCGTCAACACCGTCGTCCTGCGCACCGGCCTGGACGGCGACCCGACCCTGCGTGAGCTGGTGGGCCGCGTCCGCGAGGTCGCCCTGGACTCCTACGGGCACGCCGACGCGCCGTTCGACCGGGTCGTCGACGCGCTGCGCCCGCAGCGGGCAGCCGGACGCCATCCGCTGTTCCAGACCATGGTCGACTTCCGCCCGGCCGGGCCGCCGCCAGGCGGTCTGCCCGGCATCGAGGCCACCACCCTGCCCTACGACGATCCGGACGCCGCCGCCAAGTTCGACCTGGCCATCGACGCCGCCCCCCAACCCGACGGCAGCTACCTGGGCAGCGTCGAGTACGACACGGCTCTGTTCGACGAGGCGAGCGTCGAACGGATCGGCGCGCGGCTGCGCCGGGTCCTCGCCGCGTTCGCCGCCGCACCCGACACCCCGCTGTCACGCCTGGACGTCCTGGACCCGGCCGAACGTCAGCTGCTGCTCGCCGGCTGGAACGACACCGCGGCCGCCGTACCGGACGCCGACCTCGCGAGTCTGTTCGCCGCGCAGGCCGCCCGCACCCCCCAGGGCCTGGCCGTCGTCGACGGCGACCGCCGCTGGACCTACGCCGAGCTCGACCGCCACGCCGACAGCGTCGCCGCCGCGCTGCTGGCCCACGGCATCGGCGCCGAGGACATCGTCGGCGTGCACCTGGACCGTTCGGCGGAGCTCATCGCCGCCCTGCTCGGCATCGGCCGCACCGGCGCGGCGTTCGTCCCGCTCGAACCCGCCTGGCCGGCCCGCCGCATCGCCGACATCCACCGCACCGCCCACCTGCGCGCCGTCCTCACCACCAGCACCCCCGCCACCAGCATCCCCGCCACCACCGCGGACGGCCCCTCGGTGGACGGCCCCTCGGTGGCGGACGCCGCCGCGTACGGTCTGCCGGCGGAGCTGGACGTGCCGGTGCTGCTCGTCGACCAGCTGCCCGCGGCGGTACGGCCCGTGCCGGTGGCGCCCGGGCACCCGGACGGCCTGGCGTACGTCATCTACACGTCCGGGTCGACCGGCACACCGAAGGGGGCGATGATCTGCCACCGGGCGATCGCCGCCCGGCTGCTGTGGCAGCGCGGCATGCTCGAGTTCGGCCCCGGCGACGCCGTGCTGTTCAAGGCGCCGCTCGGCTTCGACATCTCGATCAACGAGATCTTCCTGCCGCTGGTCACCGGCGCCGCCCTGGTCGTCGCCCGACCTGGCGGCGAACGCGACATCGAGTACCTGCTCGACCTGATCGTCGAACAGCGGGTGAGTTTCACCTACCTGGTCGCGTCCATGCTGGACATGCTGCTCGCCCTGCCCGGCGTCGGCCGGGCCGCGGGCACCCTGCGCCACGTCTGGTGCGGCGGTGAGGCGCTCACCCCGGAGCTGTTCGGCCGGTTCCGCGCGAAGCTCGACGCCGTCATGTACCACGGCTACGGGCCGGCGGAAGCCACGATCGGTGTCAGCCACGCCGTGTACCGCGGCGCCGAGCCACGGCGCGGCATCAGCATCGGCGCCCCGAACCCGAACACCCGCATCCACGTGCTCGACGCGGGACTGGCCCCCGTCCCGGTGGGTGTGCAGGGCGAGCTGTACGTCGGCGGCCTGCCCCTGGGCCGCGGTTACGTCGGCGACGCCCGCCAGAGCGCCGCCCGGTTCGTCGCCGACCCGTGGACGCCCGGCGAACGCCTCTACCGCACCGGCGACCTCGCCCGGTGGACGCCGCGCGGCACCCTGGAGTTCCTCGGCCGCGCCGACCACCAGGTGAAGGTCCGTGGGATGCGGGTGGAGCTGCAGGAGATCGAGGCGGCCCTCGCCGAACATCCCGATGTCCGTCAGGCCGTCGTCGTCCTGCACCGCGGCGCCGCCAGCCAGCTCGTCGGCTACCTCACCCCCGACATCACCCCCGACACCACCGGCTCCGCCGCCGGCCCGGTTCCGGACGGCGACGCGCTGCGGGTGTGGCTGGGCCGGCGGCTGCCCGAGCACATGGTGCCGGCGGTCGTCGTCGTCCTCGACACCTTCCCGCTGCTGCCCTCGGGCAAGATCGACCGGCGCGCGTTGCCCGCCCCCGACCTGCGCGGCACCGGCCGGGCCGCGGGCAGCACCACCGAGGCGCTGCTGTGCGAGCTGGTCGCGGGGCTGCTGGGCGTCAGCGACGTCGGTCCGGACGACTCGTTCTTCGCCCTCGGCGGCGACAGCATCGTGTCCATCCAGCTCGTCGCCCGCGCCCGCCGCGCCGGTCTGCGGATCTCCCCGGTGGACGTCTTCGAACAGCGCACCCTCGGGGAACTCGCGACCGTCGCCGAGGCGAAGACCGCCGCGAACCCGCTCGGGGGCGCCACCGGTGCCAGCACCCCCGCGCACGCCCCGACCGGCCCGGTGCCGCTCACCCCGATCATGCGCACGGTGCTCGCCCGCGACGGTCTGCGCTTCCGCTTCGCCCAGGCCACCGTCGTCGTCGCCCCGTCCGACGCCGACCTGCCCACCCTGACCACCGCCGTCGACGCCCTGCTGGCCCGCCACGACGCCCTGCGCGCCGTCGTCACCACCGGCCCCGACGGCTGGGCGATGACCATCCCCGCCCTCGGCGCCCCCGTACCCGACGCGCCACCGACGTCCGACGCCTCGGCGGCATCCGGCTCGGCGGCATCCGGCTCGGTGACGTCCGGCTCGGCGTCCGAGGGGCCGGCAGGGTTCGGCGGGCCTGTGGTGCGGCGGGTGGCGCTGACGGGGCCGCTTCGGTCACCGGAGGTGGCCGAGGTGGTCCGGGCCGAGACCGACGCCGCCGCCGGCCGGCTGGACCCGACGGCCGGGCGGCTGCTGCAGGTGGTGTGGTTCGACGCCGGCCCCGCCGGCGGCCTGCTCAGCCTGGTCGCCCATCACTGGGCGGTCGACGGCGTGTCCTGGCGCATCCTCGTCCCCGATCTCGCCGAGGCCTACCGTGCGGCGCGCGCCGGCCAGGCCGCGGAGTTCGGACCGCCCGGAACCTCGTTCCGACACTGGGCGCTCGGCCTGGTCGACGCGGCCCGGACCCCGTCGCGGGTGGCCGAACTCGACCACTGGCTGCGCACCGCCGCCGGTGACGACCCGGTGCTCGGAGCCCGCGCGCTCGACCCGTCCCGGGACCTGACCTCGACGCAGCGCACCGTCGCCGCCGACGCGCCGATCGAGGTGTCCCAGGCCGTGCTCGCCGACGTCGGCGAGGCCTACTTCACCGGCGTGGACGACGTGCTGCTCGCCGCGCTCGGACTCGCGGTCGCGACCTGGGCCGACGACCGCGGCCAGCCGCTGGCCCGGGTCCGGGTCACCCAGGAGGGACACGGCCGGGAGGAACCGGCGGTGCCCGGGTCCGACGTGTCGCGGACCGTCGGCTGGTTCACCAGCCGCTACCCGGTCAGCCTCGACGTCGCCGACCTCACCCCGCCCGAGCCTGCCGTCACCGGTGCGCGGGAGGCGCTCGAGGACGCCCTGGCCGGCGGGGCGATGGCCGGCGAGCTGATCCGGCGGGCCAAGGAGGCCCGCCAGCTGCTGCCCGACCACGGGCTCGGCCACGGCCTGCTGCGCCAGCTCAACCCCACCACCGCCGCCGCGCTCGCGGGCGAACCCGAACCCCAGCTCGTCTTCAACTACCTGGGCCGCTACGCCAGCACCGACGACACCGCCGACGAGGCACCGGCCTGGTCCACACCGGCGCGGTTCGCAGACCTGAGCGGCATCGCCGACCCGACCGCGCCGGCCGCCGCACCCCTGGAGATCACCGCGTTCACCGAGGACACCCCGTCCGGGCCGGTCCTGCGGGCCCGCTGGACCTACCCGGCGGCGCTGTTCGACGACCAGGAGGTCGAGGCGCTCGCGGCGGCGTGGCTGGCGGCCCTGGAAGCCCTCGCCGCGCATGTCGCGGACGGCGACGCCGGCGGCCACACCCCGTCCGACATGCCCCTGGTGGCCCTGGACCAGAACACACTCGACGCCTTTGAGGAACGGTGGCGCCAGCCGTGACCAGTACGATCACCGCTCGACGCGGCGCCGGCCGGTCGAACATCGAAGAGGTCCTGCCGCTCGCGCCGCTGCAGGAGGGCCTGCTGTTCCACGCGTTGGCCGACGCCGGTGACCCGGGCCTGCGCGACGCCTACACGGTGCGCACCGTCATCAACCTCGACGGCGAGCTGGACCCGGTCCGGCTGCGCACGGCCGCCGAGCGTCTCGTCGCGCGCCACGCCGTGCTGCGCACGGCCTTCGTCATCGGCCCGACCGGTCCCGTCCAGGTCGTGCTGCGAGACGTCACGGTGTCCTGGACCGACACCATCGCCGACCCGGCGTCCGACCCCGACCCCGACCCCGACCCCGACGCCACGGCCGGGGCTGAGGCCCCGTGGCCGCGGCCCTCGTCGGTGGTGGTGCCGTTCGCGCTGGACGTGCCGCCGCTGATCCGCTTCGAGCTGATCCGGCTCGGCCCGTCCCGACACCAGCTGGTGATCACCAACCATCACATCCTGCTGGACGGCTGGTCCGCGCCCCTGCTGCTCCGCGACCTGTTCGCGCTCCACGCCGGCCTGCCGCTGCCCCGTCCCCGTCCCTACCGGGAGTTCCTCGCCTGGCTGACCCGCCAGGACCGGGACGTCTCCCTGGCGGTGTGGCGCCGCGTGCTCGACGGCGTCACCGAACCGACGCTGCTCGCCCCGCGGCCGCCCACCAGCGCCGACCCCGAGCCGTCCGCCAACCCCGCCGCCACGGGCAGCCCAGCTCAGACGGACAGCCCAGCTCAGGTGGGCAGCGCAGCTCAGGCGGGCCGCGCAGGTGAGTCGGGCGCCGCGGGGATCGGGCATCTGGCGGTGCCGTTGGACGCGCAGGTGCGCGCGCGGCTCACCGGGTTCGCCCGGGCGCGGGGCGTGACGGTGAACGCCGTCATCCAGGCCGCCTGGGCGGTGACGCTGGGTCGTTTCACCGGGCGCCGGGACATCACGTTCGGGGCGACCGTGTCCGGGCGTCCCCCGGAACTGCCCGGTGTCGACACCATGGTCGGCCTGTTCATCAACACCGTCGCGGTCCGCGTCGCGCTCGACCCGTGGGAGTCGGCGGCGGACCTGCTGGCCCGCGTGCACCGGCTACAGACCGAGACGATCGACCATCACCAGCTCAGCCTCGCCGACATCCAGGCGACCACCGGACTCGGCCAGCTGTTCGACACCGTGCTGGTCGTCGAGTCGTACCCGGTCGACAACGGGGAGATCGACCGGGTACGCGCGGCGCTCGGCGTGCGGGTCAGCGTCGCCGACACCGACGATGCCACCCACTACCCGGTCACCCTCGTCGCCGACCCCGGCGGCGCCCCCGGCGGCGGACTGGCCCTGGAGATCGAACACCGCCCGGACCTGATCGCCACCGCCCGGGTGCGAGCCGTGGCGGACACCCTCGCCGACGCCTTCGCCGGCATCCTCACCGACGACGGCCGCCTACCCGTCGGCCGCCTGCTCCCTCCGGCCCCAGCCCCCTTCCCGTTCACCGCCACCACCGCACCGTCCGCCACCTCCGCCACCACCGCGCTGGACGTCTGGGACAGCGCGGTCACCGCCGCCGCTGCCCCCGCCGCCGCTGCCCCCGCCGCCGCTGCCCCCGCCGCCGCGACCGGCCTCACCGCGGCGCCCGGCACCGCGGTGGTGTGCGGGGAGGTGTCGTTGACGTTCGCCGAGGTGGACGCGGCGGCGCGCCGGCTGGCAGCGCATCTGGCCGGACTCGGGGTGGGTCCCGAGGTGCCGGTCGCGGTGGTGCTGACCCGGTCGGTGGACGTCGTGGTCGCCTGGCTGGCCGTGTGGAAGGCCGGCGGCGTCGTGGTGCCGGTCGATCCCGCGCATCCGGCGCGGCGCGTGGCCGCGGTGCTGGAACAGTCCCGGCCCGCCGTGATCGTGACCTCCACGGAGGTCACCAGGCGGGACGGTGGGCCCACGGGGATCGTCGGGCGCGCCGGGTTCGCCGGGCGGGTCGTGCTGGTGGACGCGCCGGGGGACTGGGTCGCCCACGGCGAGCCGCGCGGGCCCTCGGGCGGCGACGCCGCGGCCTACGCGGTGTTCACCTCCGGGTCCACGGGACATCCCAAGGGGGTCGTGGCGACCCACGGCGGGCTGGCGAACCTGGCCGCGGCGCACCGCCGGGACGTGATCGAACCCGCGGTGGCCCGCGCCGGTGGACGGCCGCTGCGGGTGCTCAACGTGCTGTCGTTCGCCTTCGACGGGACGCTGGACCCGTGGGTGTGGATGCTCGCCGGCCACACCATGCACCTCCTGCCCGACGAGCTGATGGGCGATCCGGCGGGCATCGTGGCGACGGTCCGCCGGGCCCGGATCGACTTTCTCGACGTCCCGCCGTCCCTGCTGGAACTGGTGCTGGCCGAGGGGCTGCTGCGCGGCGAGCACGTGCCGGCGGTGGTGGCGACCGGCGCCGAGGCGGTCGGTTCGCGGCTGTGGACCCAGCTCGGCACCGCCCGGAACACCACCGCGCTCAACTTCTACGGCCCGACCGAATGCACCGTCGACGCCACCTGGACCGTCGTCGACCCCTCGGCCGCCCCGCACATCGGCCGGGCGGTCGCCGGACTCGGCGTCCTGGTGCTCGACGACCTGTTCTCACCGGTGCCGGTGGGTGTGCCGGGGGAGCTCTACGTCGGCGGCGCGGGGCTCGCCCGCGGGTATCTGGGACGTCCGGGGGAGACCGCGACCCGGTTCGTGGCCCACCCCTTCGCCGCCGGCGAGCGGCTCTACCGGACCGGGGACCTGGTCCGCTGGACCGACACCGCCACCCTGGAGTTCCTCGGCCGGGCCGACGACCAGGTGAAGATCCGCGGCTACCGGGTCGAACCCGGTGAGGTCGAAGCCCTGCTCGCCGCGTTGCCCGGCGTCGGCCAGGCCGCCGTCGTCGCCCGCACCGACGGCCCGTCCACCCGCCTGATCGGCTACGTCACCCCAGCCGGCACCGTCACCCCAGCCAGCACCGTCACCCCAGCGAACACCGTCACCCCAGCGAACACCGGGATGCCTGACAGCGCGGGCGTTACCGACATCGCCGGGGCGCTGGATCCGGTGGCGTTGCGGGCGGCGCTGGCGGCGCGGCTGCCCGATCCGATGGTGCCGGCCGCCATCGTCGTGCTGGCCGCGATGCCGACCACGCCGAACGGCAAACTCGACCGGCGGGCGCTGCCGGCACCGACGTTCGACGACGGCGACGTGCGGGCACCGTCCACGGAGACCGAGAAGGCGATCTGCGTGCTGTTCGCCGACCTGCTCGGCCGTGCGCGGGTCGGTGTGGACGAGTCGTTCTTCGCCCTCGGCGGCCACTCCCTGCTGGCCGCCCGCCTCGCCGTGCGTATCCGGGCGGACCTGGGAGTCGACCTGCCGCTGCGCGCGGTGCTGCGGGCGCCGACCCCCACCGCGATCGCCGCCTGGATCGACGGGGACGGCGAGCCGCCCCGCGACGAGGCCTTCGACGAGATCCTGCTGCTGGCCCGGCCCCGGTCGGGCCCGCCGGCCCAGCCGCCGCTGTTCTGCGTGCATCCGGGCCTGGGCCTGAGCTGGTCCTACACCGCGCTGCTGCGCCACCTCGGCCACGACCGGGCGGTCTACGGGGTGCAGGCCACGGGTGTGGCGCCCGGCACCGTCCCCACCGTCGAGGAGATCGCCGGCCGCTACGCCGCGGCGATCATGGCCGCCGAACCGGCCGGCCCGCTGCACCTGCTCGGCTGGTCGCTGGGCGCGGTCCTCGGTCACGCGGTGGCCTGCGAACTGCAACGCCTCGGCCGGGACGTCCCCGTCCTGATCATGATGGACGGCTACCCCGGCGACGACCCGCCCGCCCGGGCCGCCGCCGGTGATCGCACGACGGCGTTCGCCCGGTTCCTGCACATCCTGGCGGCCCGCACCGGCCATCCGGTGGACGACCTGAACCCCGACGAGGTGACACCGGCGACCGTACGGGCGTTGGCGAGCCAGTCGTCGAGCCTGCTGGCGGGCCTGTCCGAGCAGCGCATCGCCGCTCTCGCGCACAGCCTGCTCGCGACCGCCGACGTCCACACCGGCACCCCGCGCGGACGGTACGCCGGCACCGTCACGTTCCTCCAGGCCCGCCCCGACCCCGCCGACCCCGCCGACCCCGCCGATTCCGCTGACCCCGCCGAGCCGCCGCCGGATCCGCGGGCCTGGGCGCCGTACGTGACCGGGCGCTTCGACGTCCACCGCGTCGACCAGGACCACGAGGACCTGCTGTCCCCGGCGGCCCTGGGCACCGTCGGCCCGCTCGTCGCCGCGGCACTGCGGGCGGCACCCCGTCCCACCTGAGGATTTCCCGTCCCACCACCCGCACCAGACACCGCCCGCACCAGACACCACCCGCACTGACACCCTCCGGTTCGCGACGTCAAGGAGTCACAACCCGATGAAGTACCTGACCGGTCACGGTCCCGCCACCGCGTTGTCCCGCCGGTCCTTCCTGGCCTCGGTGTCCGCGGGGGCGGTCGCGCTCGGCCTCACGGCCTGCGGCGACGACAGCACCGGCTCCACCGGCGGCGCCAGCACCACCGCCACCACCGGCTTCCCGCTCACGATCAGGGGTGCGGAGGGCGACACCGTCCTGAAGACGCAGCCGCGGCGGATCGTGACCGTCGGGTTCGAACGGGACACCGACGAGGCGGTCTCGCTCGGCGTCCTCCCGGTCGCGATCACACCGGCGACGAACTTCGACTCCGGTCTGCCGCCGTGGGTCGAGGCCAGGCTCACCGGCAAGAAGGCCCCGGAGCAGCTCAGCTACGAGGACAACCTGCCCTTCGAACGGATCGCGGCGCTGCGCCCCGACCTCATCCTCGCCACCGACAGCTACAGCCTGTCCGACGACTTCAAGAACCTCACCGCGATCGCCCCGACCCTGTCCTACGACAAGGACGTCTCCGAGGACACCTGGCAGACCCGGGTCACCCGGATCGGCCAGGCCCTCGGCCGTGACGCCGAGGCCAAGCGGCTCGTCGACACCGTCACCGCCCAGGTCGCCGAGGCCAAAACGAAGAACCAGGCGCGGTTCGCCGGCAGGACGTTCACTTTCAGCCTGCTCAACGCCGAAGGGGCGCTGGCCACCGTCGTCTCGCCCGACGACGCCTCCGCGCAGTTCCTCGCCGGACTCGGCCTGACCCTGTCGTCCAAGGTCACCAGCCTGCCGCCGGCGGGCCCGGCGGGCCGCGCGGTCGTCTCCGAGGAACGCACCGAACTGCTCGACGCCGACATCGTGCTGTTCTCCTTCCGCGACGACGACGAGAAGGCCCAGATCCAGGGCAACCGGCTGTTCCAGGCGCTGCCCGCGGTCACCCGCGGCTCCTACGTCCCGCTGGACACCCCCACGGCGCTGTCGATGGCGTTCCCGTCGACCCTGAGCATCCCGTTCGCGCTGACGAACATCGTGCCGAAGCTGTCGGCCGCGGCCGGCAGGGCCTGAGCGTGCTTCCGGAGATCGTCGCCGGTGCGGGGGTCGTCGCCGACCACCTGCACCGGCACCACCGGGACCTGCGCGCCCGTCTGGTGTCCGCCGGCGCGCTGCTGCTGCGCGGCTTCGACGTCGGCGGTGCGGACGGGCTCGCCGCGGCGATCCGGGCGTTGTCCGGTGAGCCGCTGACCTACACCGAACAGTCGTCGCCGCGCAGCGTCATCTCCGGGGGGATCTACACGTCCACCGAGTACCCGCCGGCGGCGACGATCCCGTTGCACAACGAGATGTCGTACCAGGCGGTCTGGCCACGCACCCTGTTCTTCCACTGTGTGACACCGCCCGACACCCTCGGGGCGACGCCGCTGGCGTCCGTCCACGCCGTGCACGAACTCGTCGACCCGGACGTGCGGGCCGAGTTCGTCCGCCGCCGCTGGCTGGTCGCCCGCAACTACGGCGCGGACATCGGGCTGCGCTGGAACACCGCGTTCGGCACCGACAGCCGCGCCGAGGTGGAGCGGTTCTGCGCCGCCGGCGGCCTGCGCGCCCGCTGGACCGGCCCGGACGGTGAGGGCCTGGCCACCACCGCGGTGCGTGACGCGGTGCACCATCACCCGGTCACCGGCCTCCCGTTGTGGTTCAACCATGTAGTGATATTCCATGAGAGCAGCCTGCCGGCCGAGATCCGTGAGGTGCTGCGGGAGAGCTACGGTCCGGACGGTTTCCCGAACAACGCGTTCTACGGCGATGGCGGGGTCATCCCCGACGACGTCGTCGCGCACCTGCGCCAGTGCTACCGCCGGGCCACGGTCCGCTTCGACTACCAGCCCGATGACCTGCTGATCGTCGACAACATGGCGGTGGCGCACGGCCGGGAGCCGTTCACCGGCCCGCGTCGGGTCGCCGTCGGCATGGCCGAGCCGTCCGCGTGAACGCCGGGACATCCGCGGTGTCGGTGGAACCGCCGGCACCTGCGCCGGCGGCGGTGCTGGGGGCACAGGGGGTGCTGGGGGCGCAGGGGGTGCTGCGGCGGTCGATGGGGCCGCACCGGGCGCGGATCGCCGCCGCGGCGGGGCTGTTCATCGGCCATCAGAGCGGTGAGGCGCTCGTCCCGGTGCTCATCGGTGTCATCATCGACCGGGCTACCCGCACCGGCGACGGCACGGCTCTGCTGCTGTGGCTCGCCGTGCTCGTGGTGGACTTCCTCGCCCTGTCGCTGTGCTTCCGCTTCGGGATGCGGGTGGCGCTGTTCGCCGGGGTGCGGGCCGACCGCGCGCTGCGCCTGGCCGTCACCGCCCGCGCGCTCGACGCCCGCGGCCTGACCCGCACCGACCTGCTGCCCGGGGCGCTGCTGTCGATCGCCACCGGCGACGTGCGGCGCACCACGATGGTGAACTTCCTGCTGCCCCACGCCGTGGCCGCCGCGGTCGGCACCATCGTCGCGAGCATCGCGCTGCTCGTGGTCTCCGTCCCGCTGGGCCTGCTCATCCTGGTGGGCACCCCGCTGCTGTTGCTGCTCGTGCGCCGCCTGAGCGCCCCCCTGGAACGCCGGGCCGACGACCAGCAGGAACACGCCGCGCAGGCGGCCGCGACCGCCGTCGACCTGGTCCGCGGCCTGCGGGTGCTCAAGGGGCTGCGGGCCGAGCACGCCGGCCGCACCCGCTACCGCGCGGTCAGCGGCCGTTCCCTGAGCGCGACCCTGCTCGCGACCCGCGCCGAAGCCGGCCAGACGGCCGCGGTCAGCACCCTCAACGGTCTGTTCCTCGCCCTGGTCGCCCTGGTCGGCGGCTGGCTGGGCGCCCACGGCGACATCACCGTCGGCCAGCTGGTCGCCGCGGTCGGGCTCGCCCAGTTCCTCCAGGGCCCACTGGGCACCTTCGGGGACATCTCCGCGTCCATCGCCGCCGGACGAGCCTCCGCCGGCCGCATCGCCGGTGTCCTCGACGACCCCCCGGCGCTCCCCCCACCCCCATCCGCCCAGGACATCCAGCCGACCGCCACCGTCAAGGTCGAGCGGGACGGCGGTTCACCGGCGGGAGAACCCCGCGGTGAGCTGGTGCTGGCCGCAGTGGACGGGGGCGGACTCACCGGCGCCGCGTTCACCGTGGCCGCCGGCGAGCTGGTCGGCGTCGCCTGCACCGACCCGGGCGCGGCCGACACCCTGGTCCGCTACCTGGCCCGCCAGGCCGATCCGTCCGGCGGTCGGATCCTGCTCGACGGCACCCCGCTGACCTGTCTGGAACCGGCGGTGCTGCGCCGCACACTGCTGGTCGCCCCGCACGAGGCCAGCCTGTTCGAGGGCACCGTCCGGGAGAACATCACCGCCGGACGCACCGGTGTGGACGTCGAACCGGCCGTGCGCGCCGCCCGCGCCGACGAGGTCGCCGCGGCCCTGCCCGCGGGCCTGGACACCGCCGTCGCCGAACGCGGCCGTTCCCTGTCCGGCGGGCAACGCCAGCGGGTCGCCCTCGCCCGGGCACTGCACGCCGACCCGCCGGTGCTCGTCCTGCACGACCCGACCACCGCCGTCGACAGCGTCACCGAGACACAGATCGCCGCCGGGCTGCGCGCCCTGCGCGCCGGGCGCACCACCGTCGTCGTCACCACCAGCCCGGCGCTGCTGGCCGCCGCCGACCGGGTCCTGCTGCTGGCCGCGGGCCATCTCGACGCCGACGGTCACCACGACAGCCTTGTCCGTACCAGTGACACCTACCGAAAGCTCGTCCTGTCATGACCGAACCCCACCTGCTGCCGGTCGCCGACACCCGCCGGACCAGGACGGCGATGCGCGGCGTCCTGCGCGCACAGCGCACCCAGGTCTGGCTGGCCCTGGCCGCCCTGCTCGCCGCCGCCGGCTGCGGCCTGGCCGCAGCCCCCCTGCTCGGACACGTCGTCGACCTCGCCGCCGACCGGACGACCCGGGGCCTGGCCTGGCCGGTGGTGCTGCTGGCCGCGGCCGCCGTCGGCCAGGGCGCGGCCAGCTACGTCGGACTGCGCCTGGTCGCCCAGATCGGTGAACGTTTCCTCGCCGCCACCCGGGAACGGTTCGTCGACCGCGCGCTGGACCTGCCCCTGGAACGCGTCGAACGCGGCGGGTCGGGCGACCTGACGTCCCGGATCACCGAGGACATCGCGATGGTCAGCGACGCCGTGCGCAGCGCCGTGCCCGAGTTCGTCTCCGCCGCCCTGGTCATCGTGCTCACCGTGGCTGGCCTGGCCGCCCTGGACTGGCGGTTCGGCCTGGCCGCGCTCGTCGCCGCCGTGCCCATCCAGGCCGCCACCACCCGCTGGTACCTGCGCCGCAGCGCACCGATCTACGGCGAGCGCCGCCGGTCCGCCGCCGGGGAACAGCAGCAGCTGCTCGACACCCTCGCCGGCGCCCCCACCGTCCGCGCGTTCGGCCTCGCCGACGACCACGTCGAACGCCTCGGCCACCGCGTCGACCGCACCATCGACGCGATCGCCGCCGTCACCTACCTGCAGACCCGGTTCTTCGGCCGGCTCAACATCGCCGAACTCACCGGCCTGGCCGCCGTGCTCGCGACCGGATTCTGGCTGGTCCACGACGGCGCGGTCAGCATCGGCACGGCCAGCGCCGCCGCGCTGTACTTCGCGAACCTGTTCGGCCCGATCAACGCCGTCCTGATGCTGCTGGACACGCTGCAGTCCGCCACCGCCAGCCTCGCCCGCCTCATCGGCGTCGCAGACCTCCCCGTCACCTCCCCGCCGACCACCCTCCCCGCGCCAGCCCTCCCCGCGCCGGCTGCTCCCACGCCAGCCATCCCCGCGCCAGCGGTCGCCGGGCCGGCTGTTCCCACGCCGGACGTCGCCGGGGCACCGGACGCGTCGGCGGGCTCGCTGGTCGCACGGGGGGTGCGCTACTCCTACCAGCCCGGGCACGAGGTGCTGCACGGGCTGGACCTGACCGTCCCGGCGGGCACGTCCGTGGCGCTGGTCGGTCCCAGCGGCGGTGGCAAGAGCACGCTGGCGCGCCTGCTCGCCGGCCTGCACCGACCGGACGCCGGCACCATCCACCTCGACGGTCGCCCGGTGGACGCGACCTCGCCCGCACCCAGCATCACCCTCGTCACCCAGGAGGTGTACGTGTTCGCCGGTACCCTCGCCGACGACCTGCGCCTGGCCGCCCCCGACGCGTCCGACGACGCGCTGTGGGCGGCGCTGACCGATGTCGGCCTCGCCGCCTGGGCCCGCACCCAACCCGAGGGCCTGGCCACCGTCATCGGTGCGGACGGCCACGACCTCGACGCGACGAAGGCCCAGCAGCTCGCCCTGGCCCGCCTCGCCCTGGCCGACCCCACGGTCGCCATCCTGGACGAGGCGACCGCCGAGGCCGGCAGCGCCGGAGCCCGGCTCCTGGAGACCGCCGCCCGCCAGGTCACCCGCGGACGCACCACCGTCCTGGTCGCGCACCGCCTCAGCCAGGCCGCCACCGCCGAGCACATCGTCGTCCTGGACGGCGGCCACATCGTCGAGCAGGGCACCCACGACGCGCTGGTCGCCACCGGCGGCCGCTACGCCCAGCTGTGGCACGCCTGGTCCGCCAGCCGCGCCACCCCCAGCACCGCCACCCCCAGCGACGGTGCGGGCCAGCGTGAGCGGGACATCCCGGTGACCGTCCGGGTCGGCGAGCAGGCACCATGACGATCATGTCGGGTTCCGTCGTCGAGACCAAAACCGCCGCCGCGCCGGCCGACCGTACCCAGGCCGCCCAGCGTCGCCGCGGCACCGGGCTGCGTGCGGGCGGACTCGTACTGGCGCTCGCCGTCCTCGTGCTCATGGCCGGCCTGAGCCTCGCGTTCGGCGCGAAACACCTACCGCTGGGCACCGTCTGGGACGCGTTGCACCGTGACGACGGCGGGCAGGCCGCCTACATCGTGCGGGAGGTGCGGCTGCCCCGGGTCATCCTCGGCGCGCTCACCGGGATGGCACTGGGCCTGTCCGGGGCGATCATGCAGGCGATGACCCGTAACCCGCTCGCCGACCCGGGCCTGTTCGGCATCGAGATCGGCGCGTCCGCCGGGGTCGTCATCGCCATCGCCCTGCTGGGCATCACCGCCCCGGTGGCGTTCGTCTGGTTCGCCCTGGCCGGTTCCGCCGCGGCCGCCACCCTCGTCTACTCCCTCGGCTCGGCCGGACGCTACCCCTCGCCGGACCGGATGGTGCTCGCCGGCGCGGGCGTCGGCGCCGCCCTCGCCGCGTTCGTCACCACCGTCCTCCTGCTGGACGGGCAGGCCTTCGACCGCTACCGGTTCTGGGTCATCGGCTCTCTCGCCGGCCGCGGCCTGAACCTGGTGTGGCAGCTCGGACCGTTCATCCTCGTCGCCGCCGTCGTCGCCCTCGGACTCGGCCGTGGTCTCAACGCCCTCGCTCTGGGCCAGGACACCGGTCAGGTGCTGGGCGTCAACGTCACCGCGGTGCGCGTCGCCAGCGCCGTCACGGTGATCGTGATGGCCGGGACGTCCACCGCGATCGCCGGCCCGATCGGCTTCGTCGGCCTCGCCGTGCCCCACGTCGCCCGCCTGCTCGTCGGCCAGGACAACCGCTGGGTGCTGCCCTACTCGGCGGTGCTCGCCGCGATCCTGCTGATCGCCGCCGACCTGATCGGACGTCTGATCATCGCCCCGAGTGAGCTGGAGGTCGGCCTCGTCATGTCCTTCGTCGGTGCGCCGGTGTTCATCGCGCTGTGCCGTCGACGCCGGATGGGCCGGCTGTGAGCGGCGGGCAGCTGCTCGGGGTGGCCTCCGGCCGGATCGCGCTGCGGATGCGCCCCCGCACCCTGACGGTCAGCACCATCCTGGCCGTCGGGGTGCTGGTCCTGGGCGTCTGGACGTTGATGACCGGTGACTATCCGGCCAGCCCCGGCGAGGTCGTACGCAGCCTGGTCGGGCACGGCCCGCCCGGCCTGGAGGTGATCGTCAACCGGTTCCGGCTGCCGCGACTGCTGATCGCGATCGCCGTCGGTGCGGCCCTCGGCGTCGCCGGTGGCATCTTCCAGAGCATCTCCGCGAACCCGTTGGGCAGCCCCGACATCATCGGTCTGACCACCGGGTCGGCCACCGGCGCGCTCGCGGTCATCCTGGTGTTCCCGCACGCCGCCGTCGGCGTCCCGGTCGGCGCGCTGCTCGGCGGACTCGTCACCGCCGCGCTCGTCTACCTGCTCGCCCTGCGTGACGGGTCGCTGGGCAGCCGGCTGGTGCTCGTCGGCATCGGCGTCACCGCGATCCTCGAGTCGGTCAACGGCTACCTGCTCAGCCGCGCGTCCCTCGCCGACGCCCAGGCCGCGCAGCTGTGGATCGTCGGCAGCCTCAACGGACGCGGCTGGAGCTACGCGTGGCCGGTGTGGGCCGCCTGCGGGGTGCTGGTGCCCGTCGCGCTGGTGCTGGGTCGTCCGCTGGCGATCCTGGAGCAGGGCGACGACACCGCCGCGGCACTCGGCGTGCCCGTGCGACGCACCCGCCTGTCGCTGTTCGGCTGCGGCGTGGCGCTGACGACGACGGCCACCGTCGCCGCCGGCCCCGTCGCCTTCGTCGCCCTCGCCGCCCCCCAGATCGCCCGCCGCCTGGTCCGCCGAGCCACCCCCTCGCTGGGCTCCGCGGCCCTCACCGGCTCACTGATCATGGTCGCCGCGGACTTCGCCGGTCAGCACCTGTTCGGACGAACCCAGCTCCCCGTGGGCCTGGCCACCGGCGCGATCGGCGGCGTCTACCTGCTGTGGCTGCTCTCCCGCGAATGGCGCACCCGATGACACGCCGCACCCGGTGACACGCCGCACCCGGTGACACGCCGCACCCGAGGGGACGCCGCACCCGAGGGGACGCCGCACCCGAGGGGACGCCGTGCCCGGGGGACGGCGCGCCCGGCGGGCCCCATTCGCACCCGGCGGTAACGGCCCGCGCCGTGGGGCCCCTGGATATGAGGTGGCGCCAGTATCCGTTCCCGTCCCGTGGCCGTGGGAGTCAGCGTGGGCGGCTGCCTCGGAGGAGCCGCCTGATCCACGGACTCGAGTGACCTGGTGGGTCACGACGGGACGCGGCGGATACGGATACTGGCGACAGCCCATATTTCGTGACCGGGGATCGCACACTGGGAACCGGTGCGCGCAAGCGCTGATCGCCGGGTTGGCGCGCGCACCGCCCACCCGCGGACAGCCGGAGGTGAGGAAGCCCGTGTTCGACCATTTCGTGCTCTCGGTACTGGGCGTCCCGCTGCTCACCCTGCTCGGCACCTGGCTGCTCGCCGAGCGTATCCGCCCCGATCTCGCCGCGCCGGTGATCACCTGGTCGGCCGTGGTCGTCGCCGTGTCGAGCTTCGTCAACATCATCGCCTTCTCGCTCAAGGCGGCCGCGGAGACCTCCCCCGTCGCCAACCTCGGCGACTGGTCCGATCAGGTCGTCCGCGCCGACACCCGCCACGTCGCCTGGGTGTCGGCCGTCGCCGTGGTGTGGACCGCCGCGGCGACCGCGTTCGTCGTCCACGGCTACCTGCGCTACCGCCGCGCCCTGCGTACCGCCTGGTCCACCGTGGACGGCCTGAGCTCCGCCGTGTTCGTCGTCACCGACGACACCGACGACACCGAGCCCACCTCTGGTGCTGGTGCCGCTGCTGGTGCCGGGGCCGGCCGGATCGGGGCCGGCCGGATCGGGGCCGGAAGCGACCTCGGCGCCGCATCCGGTTCCGATCTCGGTGTCGAGGTCGTGCTGGTGGCGGACCCGCGCGTCGAGGCGTTCGCGCTTCCCGGCCGCCCGGGCCGACACGGCCGCCCGGGCCGGGTCGTGGTCACCACCGGCCTGCGTTCCGCCGTCGACGCGGACATGCTCGAGGCGATCATCGCCCACGAACGCGCCCACCTCACCAGCCATCACCACCGCCTGGTCTGGCTCGCCCGTTTCGCCGGTCTCCTCCAGCCGATCCTGTGGCCGATGACCCGCAAGGTCGAGTACCTGATCGAACGCGCCGCCGACGAGGCCGCGGCCCAGGTCGTCGGCGACCGCGCGGACGTCGCCCGCGCCATCGCCCACGCCGCCCTCGCCGCGGTCGACCCCCGGACCTCCAGCTCCCACGACGGTCCGGACGCGCAGGCCCCCACCGCACGCGGCGTCTACCTGGCCATCAGCTCCCCACCACAGGTGGTTCCCCGCCGGATGGCCGCCATGACCCGTCCCCCCAGGTCCCGCCGCTGGCTGCTCGCCACGCCGCTCCTGCTCGCAGCCGGCACCGTCGTCTGGACCGGCGAATGCGTCTACGACCTGAACGAACTCCTCACCACCGCCAGCAGGGACCGCCGGTAACCGCCTCCTCTCGCCGGCCTCCCCTTGCCCGCCTCGCCTCAACGCCTCCCTCTGAACCGCGCCATGCTTCGATTCCGGTCTCCCGGTGTTCCGGTCTCCCGGCGTTCCGGCGTCTCGGCGTTCCGGCGTTCCGGCGTTCCGGCACGCACCAAAGCTGGCGGCTGCCGAGCCGTGATGGTGGGTGCCGATCGCCCCAGGGCGGTCGAATCCCGGTCAGATCCCGGTCAGGATCGCGGTTGGGATCATGGGGTGCCGAGGGTTGTTCGAGGATCTCGGTCCCGATCTGACGAACAACCCTCGGCATGCGGCCGAACAACCCTCGGCATGCGGCGAGACGAGCCGCGCGTCCGTCCGAACGTGGGCGGAGCATGGCCAGAAGTGGTCGATTCGCTACCCATGGTCGCGCTGGGCGGCATCTGGGCGGAGTCTCGGCCCCGGCGGGTGAGATCACTACTCGATGTCTCCGGTTGGATACCCCACCTGATCGGTGACGTGCCCGAATCGCCACCTCGAAGTTGTGCCTCGGCCTTGGGCCGCAACGGCCCGGGGGAGTCGAGCGACGGGCCGGTGGGTTAGTCGGCTGGTGGGGCTGGGCGGTCGGCTGGGCGGGTGTCGAGATCGGACAGCATCTGGCGGATGAGGTGCTCGTCCCGCTTCGACAGGGAGCCGAGGAAGCGGCTCAGGACGATCTCCCGGTCGGGTTCGCCGTCGATGATCTGGTGGAGGCGGCGGACCGCGAGACCCGGCTCGTCGGCGACCGGCCGGTAGGCGAAGGCGCGGCCCGCGCGCTCCCGTTCGACCAGGCCCTTGTCGTACAGGCGGGTCACGATGGTCAGGACGGTCGTGTAGGCGAGGTCGGAGCCGACCAGCGGCTGGATCTCCCGCGGTGTCAGGGGGCGGCCGGCTGCCTGCAGAACCCGCATCACCGACCGTTCGAGGTCACCCGACGGTCGCTTCGCCCGAACCATCCGCCCTCCGCCCGACCATCATGGGCCAACGCCCCTGCTCCCGAGTGTCCCATGATCACCTGTGTGTCACCTGTCAACCTCCACCGTTCGTGGGCGGAAAAGACGACAGTCGCGTCGGCGAGAAGTATCGCCAGGACGCTGACCTGCGCACCTGCTCCCGGCCTTGGGTCCCAGGCGCCCGTGTGTGACGATGTGCCAGGGCCGCGCCCGTACCGGACGCGAACGCGGTGCGGCGAAGTCAGGACGATCCGCGGGGTCCAGGGAGCAGGAGGACGGGATGTCGTCGCAGGGCGGGCCGGCCGGCGATGGATCCTTCGAACGGGCGATGACCGCCTACTACCTGCAGCCCGACGGTGCGCGCCTGCCGTTCACCGCGACGCTCGGCTTCGACCGGGCCGACCCGTACGCCGTGCGGCTGCGCCTGCGCACCACCGACGTCCGCACGGTGACCTGGACGTTCGCCCGCCAGCTGCTCATCGACGGGGGCCGTCGTCCCGCCGGGGTGGGTGCGGTCGAGGTACGCCCGGCCTTCCACGGTGAGAGCCGGCTGCTCGCCCTGTCGTTCACCTCCGCCGCCGGCCGCGCCGAGGTGCAGCTTCCCTACCCGACGGTCGTCGCCTTCCTGCGGGACGCCTACGAGGCCGTCCCCCCCGGCGCCGAGGGCGACCACGTCGACTGGAACGCCGAACTGGCCCGTCTACGCGGAGACGCCGAGCAGTAGCGCCGTGTATCCCAGTTGTCCATGGCGCGGTGCCGCCGAGATCTCAGCGGCGATCCGCGCCTGCTGGGCCACCTTCCTCATTGACGCCGGTCTCAGCCTGCGCCCCGCCCGGTAGTCCGCCCCGCCTGGTAGCCCGTCCCGCCCTTGAGACCGCTGCGCATGTCGAGGCCGGCCGCGGTCACGGTGCCCAGAACGCACAGGGTGCGGGTGCGTTCGGTGGCGGTGCCGACCAGGCTGACGAGGATGTCGGTGGCGCCCAGGGCGGTGTAGGCGGCGAGATCGGCGACGACGGTGTCCTCGTCGCCGACGACGGCGATCGCGCCGGGCCCGGCGAATCCGTCGCGGTCGAGCGCGCCGCGGTAGGAGGGCAGCCGGGCGTAACCGGCGTACTCGACATCCAGGCCGATGCGCACCCGTTCCGGTTCGGCGGTGACCGCCACCGGCAGTCCCACGACGACCCGCGGCGTCGGACGGCCCGCGGCCCGGGCGGCCGCACCGATGCGCGGCACCACGTGATCACCGATGGTGCGGGGGCCGGCGAGGAAGGTGATGGTGCCGTCGGCGCGCCGTCCGGCCAGGTCCAGCATCGCCGGGCCGAGCGCGCCGAGAAGCACCGGGACGCGGGCCGTCGCACCCGGCACAGCACTGTCCGTGGCCTGGGAGCCCGGCCCGGTGGCACCGGGAACGGCGCGGCCCGACAGGATCGGCAGCAGGGTGTCCAGATGTGCGCGCAGCGCCGCGACCGGCCGGTGGAACTGCTGGCCGTAGACCTCCAGCAGACCGAGGTGGCTGACCCCGAGGCCGAGGGTGAACCGTCCGTGCGCCGCGGCCTGCGCGGTGAGTGCCTGCGCGGCCAGCACCCGCGGGTGACGCGGCTGGACGACCACGACGGACGTTCCCAGCTCGATACCGGGTACCTCCCGGGCGATCGCGGTCAGCACACCGACCGCGTCGTAGCCGTACCCCTGGGACAGCCACGCGGTGGGCACTCCGGCGGCGGCGACCGCCCCGGCCGTCGCGACGAGATCATCGACAAGGTTGCCGGAGCTGGGAGTGCCCAGCCCGGCGGCGAGGTTCACACCGATACGGATCACGCGACCCAGCCTCGTCCGACCCGCCACCGCGAACCAGGAGCCCACCGATGGTGCAAGTGACAGTGACAGGCTCCGCGGCCCGGCGGCGCGAGCTGGGTGCCTGCCTGCGCGCCTACCGCCACCTGATCGAACCCGAGAGCGTCGGGCTGCCCGGTGGCGGTCGGCGCCGCACCCGCGGCCTGCGCCGCGAGGAGCTGGCCGCCCTGTCTGGCGTCAGCCTCACCTGGTACACCGGGTTGGAACAGGGCCGGGTGACACCGTCCGGGCAGGTCCTCGACGCGGTGGGTCGGGTCCTGTCCCTGGACGCGGTGGGCCGCGCGCACCTGCGCCGTCTCACCGCGCCGCAACCACCCCTCGCCCACGACGGGGACGCGTTGGTGGGGCTGCTGCGGACCTGGCCGGTCGCCCCCGCGGCGTTGCTCGACGGTCGGCTCGACGTGCTCGCCACCAACGTGGCGTGGAACCGCGTGTTCGGCGATCCCGGCGACCACGAGCCGGCCACCCGCCACGTGCTCTGGCTGCTGGCCACGACGTCCGCCCCGGTTGCCGCGCTGCTGCCGGCGCTGGCCCGGCAGTTCCGGATGGCCGCGAACCTGCACGCCGACGACGCGCGGATCACCGAGATCGGCCGGCTGCTGCGGGCCGACCATCCGAGGCTGCGACCGTGGTGGGACTGCCGCGGCGTCGGCGCGTTCGGTCACCCGTCGCTGCGGCTCGACGGCCAGCCGGCCACCGCCCATCTGCTGCGTCCCGCCGGCGGGACCGCCAGCTCGATCCTCGTCCTGGCCCCCGCCGTGTGAGCCGCGGCGGGGACGTGTTCACAGCCAGCCGCGTCGGCGGAAGAGCACGAACAGGATCGTCATGGAGATCAGGAGCAGGGCCAGGTCCACGGCGAAACCCCAGTCCTCGCCGTTGCCGGGGAAGGGCACGTTCTGCCCGAAGAAGCCGGTGACCAGCGTCGGTACGGCGATCACCGCCGCCCAGCCGGTGAGCTTCTTCATGACCAGGTTCATCTGGTTGCTCTGGGCAGCACCAGGCTCTTGCGCAGCTCGAAGCTGCGCCGGTGGACGGCCTGCTCCGGTGTCCGCTCGTCGAACAGCATGTCCTCGAGGTCCTCGCTGGCGTCGTCGAGGACCTGCGCGGCCGCGAGATACCCGTCGGCCACCTCGTCCACCAACCCGTGGACGAGGTGGCCGACACCGTGCGCGGCCAGCATCCGCCCGTCCCAGCGCCGGGTGACGGCATCCATGTCGAAACCCTCGTCCGGGCGGACGGTGACCAGGGTTCGCCCGGCGATGAAGGCCGAGATCTCGTGGCTGGTGAGCTCCCCGGTGGACGCGTCGACACGCACCGCGTAGGTGTTGAGGAACAGGTGGGACGGATACCGGTCGAACTTCGGCCGTTCACCCGCGGCCAGCGCGTCCTCGACGGCGTGCGCGTCCAGCCGCAGTTCGTGCGCGACCAGGCGCACCTCGTCCGGTCCCGGCGCGCACAGATCCACCCAGACGACGACGTCGTCCTGCTCGCGGTAGCGATGCAGCTCGGTGAGCGAAAAGTTCTCCTCGACCAGGATTCCGGCTCGCCAAGCCCGTGTCCCCGTCCGCACCGGCGTCACCGTCACGACCATCGTTGCCCTCGCCTCGATCCCTCGACCCCGCCCACGCCCCGACCGGTCCGCGCGCCCCGCCCGACCGGTCCGTGCGACCGGTCCGTGCGACCTGCCGCGCCGCCGGTGCGACCCGTCCGCGGCATTCGACCCGCCAGCCGTGTCACCCGCTGGGGGTGTTGTCCGACTATGCCTGTGGACCGCATTACCCGGCTGTCGCCCCGCAACTCGCCCGCGGCTGTGACCATGCCCAGGAGACCGCGTCCGAGAACCCCGTCCGAGAGACCGTGCTCGCGCGGGACGTCAGGCCTCGGCATCTCCCGGGATTCGCCGGCGGCGGTCAAAGGCCAGGTAGGCCGGCCGAAGCAGCGGCCGCAGATCCGCACCGACCCCATCCGCGAGAGCGGCGCCATCTGGACCAGTGCGATCCGAACCGGCGGTGTCCGAACCGGCGGTGTCCGAACCGGCGGTGTCGGGCCCGCTGGTGCGCAGCGGTCCGCACCGGTCGAGCACGCTGGTGTGGTCGACCTGGCTCGACGCGGGCGGCGTGTCCGTGACCCGATCGGAGCGCGGGTGCGGCGGCGCGCTGGCCGAGTCCGCCCAGAACGTCGCCACATCGCGGGGCAGCGCGGTGGCGTCCCTCCCCCCACCTGGCACCGGGCCGCCGTCCGCCACCCGCGCGGGGTCCGACCCGGCCGCGCGGACGGGGACGGCTGCGAGACCAGCGACGGACACGGGAACGGGGACGGGCACACCGCGGTAGGTGCGCAGGCTGTCGAGCAGGACGTCGCGTTCCCTGCCGCGCAGCGCGAGCAGCTCGAACGGATCATGGTCGAGGTGGCGGGCGAGGGCGTGGCAGGCGGCGGCCAGGTGGGCGCAGGGGCGCTGCCAGTCGGTGCAGGTGCAGTCCATGGCCAGGTCGTCCGCGCCGGTCGGCAGTGGGGACAGACCCAGCGCGGTGAACAGCCGGTCGATGTCCGGCGGCACGGTGCCCACGAGCAGCGACGCCGCGTAGCTGGCCCGGCTGGCCAGCGCGCGCTCGATCCGAGCCCACTGGCCGCCGGTGAACGTACGGACGGCGAGCCGCGCCTTGTGGATCTCCGGGTCGGCTCGGGTCGCGGGGACGTCCCCGTCGAGGTGGCGGACGCGGGCGACGACCAGGTTGCCCGTGCGGCGTAGATCGAGGACGGCACCGGTGCGGTCCAGGCGGCGCCCGTCGCGCAGCGCGGCGGTCATGCCGAGGTCCTCGACCAGGGCGAGCAGCCGCCGCGACCAGCTGGACCGGGTCGATCGGGTGGCGGCGGCCGGCTCAGACATCGAGGGCCTCGGGGGCGAGGACGCACAGGTCGCGCAGGTCCGCGGCGGACAGGGTCGCCAGCCACGACTCGCCGTTGCCGATCATCGTCCGGGCCAGAGCGGTCTTGTCCGCGAGCATCCGGTCGAGGCGTTCCTCGAGCGTGCCCATGCAGACGAACGTGCGCACCTGCACGGTTCGGCGCTGGCCGATCCGGTGGGCGCGGTCGGTGGCCTGCGCCTCGGTGGCCGGATTCCACCACCGGTCCAGATGCAGGACGTGGTTGGCCGCCGTCAGTGTCAGGCCCGTCCCGCCGGCGCGCAGCGACAACAGGAAGATGCCCGGGCCGCGGCCCCGCTGGAACCGTTCGACCATCGCGTCGCGGTCGTGCCGTGGCGTCCCGCCATGCAGGAACGTGACGTCCACACCATGGCGTTCGGCGAGGTACGGCGTGAGCATGGCGCCGAACCGGGCGTACTGGGTGAAGCACAGCGCGCGTTCGCCGGCGGCGACGATCTGGTCGAGGACCTCCTCGACCCGGGTGAGCTTGCCGGAGCGTCCCGCCAGCGCGGAGGCGTCGTCCAACAGGTGCGCCGGATGGTTGCACACCTGCTTCAGCCGGGTCATCGCGGTGAGCACCACACCCTTGCGCCGGTTCGGCGAGGTGTCGGCGAGCTGGTCGAGCAGGTCGTCGAGCACCGCGCGGTAGAGCGAGACCTGCTCGGGCGTGAGCGTGCACAGCTCCCGCAGCTCCGTGCGTTCGGGCAGCTCGGCGAGGACCGCCGGGTTCGATTTCAACCGCCGCAACAACACCGGACGGACCCGGGCCCGCAGCCGCCGCGCCGCGTCGGTGTCGTCGTAACGTTCGATCGGGACGGCGTAGCGCGCCCGAAACCGCGAGGCGCTGCCGAGCAGACCGGGATTGAGCACATCCATGATCGACCACAGGTCGGCGAGCCGGTTCTCCACCGGCGTGCCGGTGAGCGCGACCCGGTGGCGGGCGGGCAGCCGCCGCACCACCTGCGCGACCTGGGTGCCACTGTTCTTGATCTGCTGCGCCTCGTCCAGCACGATCCTGTCCCAGCCGATCGCGGCCAGCTCCGCCGCGTCCCGCCGCACCACCGCGTAGCTGCTGATCACCAGGTCGTGCGCCGCCGCCACCCGCGCGAACTCGCCCCCCCGTGCCCGCTCGCCGCCATGATGGACGAGCACCCGCAGTCCCGGCGCCGCCCGCGCCGCCTCACCCGCCCAGTGCCCCACCACGGACGTCGGACACACCACCAGCGTGGGCGCCCGCGTCCCGACCGGCCGAGGTACGTCGCCACCGCCGGGTGTCGTGCCGCGTCGCGCCAGGTCGCCCTGGCGGGTGTGCAGTTCGAGGGCCAGCACCTGGACGGTCTTGCCAAGCCCCATGTCGTCGGCGAGCAGCGCCCCCACACCGAGCCGGTCCAGGAACACCAGCCACGCGAGCCCGCGGCGCTGGTAGGGCCGCAACGTCACCGCCAGCCCCGCCGGCACCCCCACGAACTCCAGCACGTCGTCCGCCGCGCCGCCCGCCGTGCCACCGGTACCACCCGCGCCCAGCGATCCGTCCAACAACGCGCCCAGCCAGCCGTCGGCCTGGACGTCGACCTCCAGCTCGCCCCAGCCCGCACCATGACCGTCCAGCCCGGCGTGGCGCAGGGCCTCGCGGGCCGTCATCATGGCCGCGGACGGGGCTCCCACAGCGGACGGAGTTCCCACAGCGGACGGGGCTCCCGCGGCGGACACGCGGCGGGTGCGGTCGAGTCCGGCGGCGAGCAGGGCCGGGTCGAGGCGGGTCCACCGGCCGCGGACCCGCACCAACGGCACCTTCGCCGCGGCCAGTTCGGCCAGTTCGGCGCGGCTGAGGCGCTGGTCGCCCAGGGACACCTCCCAGCGGAAGTCGACCATCTCCTCCAGGCTCATCGCCGCGTCCCGCACGCTCGCCACCACCGGGTTCACCGCCCGCAGGCTCAGCGTGAGCCCCACCCGGGCCGGCTGTCGCCAGTGGGTGGGCACGAGCACCTCGAAACCGGCCCGCTCCAGATCGTCCGCGGCCCGCAGGAACGCGAAGGCCTCGGCGACGTCGAGGTGCACGACGGCGGGTCTCGCCTCGAGCAGCGCGCGCCGCAGCGGCGCCCAGACGACGGCGGCGCGTCCCAGGGCGGCCAGCAGCGTGTCCTGGGGATGAGCGGGCCAGCTGGCGAGCCGGTCGGCGTGGCCGTCCCAGACCCGGTCGGCACCGACCAGCAGGCTCGGCTCGGACGCCGGCCGCAGCAGGAACTCGACTCGCCACCGCGCCTCGGGGTCCGCCGCGTCCGCCGGCTCATGCAGCCGAAAGCAGGTGACGACCGCCGACGACACCGCGGCCCGCGCCCGCCACGCCGCGACCCGAGCGGCGAGCCCGCGCACCTCGTCCGCCGGCCCACCGAACCGTGCCTCGCCCCCCAGCGCCGCCACCCAGCGCCGGCTGACCTCGTTCACCTCGATCCCGCCACCTCCGATCGCGCTGCTCTCGCTCGCGGCGCGGTCGGCGGGGGCTGCGACGTCGAGGCGCCGGCGGGCCTGCGCGTCGACGGCCGCGGCCAGCGCCTGGCGCAGCGCGTCATCCGGCGACATCACGTCATGCGGCCCTGACGCCGGCAGCGGCGGCGCCGCGCAGCGGAAGGCGGGTGGCATCGCATCGCGCAGATCGGCGAAGTGGCGCAGATCGGGGCCGGCGAGTACCGGTGCCCACCGCGCGTCGGGCCCGTCCACCGTCAGCACCACGTCGGGCAGGACCCGACCGCGGTCGAGCAGTTCGCCGGCGAACGCGCAGATCTCGGCGAGGAACCGTAGCGACGCCCCCGCTACCCAGCCGGCACCACCCTCGCGCATGACGCGCGGTTCGGCCGCCAGATCGGCGCGGACGACCGCCACCCGCCATCGGTCCAGCGAGGGCCGCATGGCGACCCCGACCGCACTGTCACCACCAGCCGCGCCGCTGTGACTGCCACCGCTGGCAGCGGTGGGGTCGGTGTCAGCGGTGGGGTCGGTGTCAGCGCTGGAATCGGTGTCAGCGCGCAGGCCGGACAGCAGAGGAGACGGCAGCGGGCCGCCGGAGTGACTCGGAAGCGTGACGTTCGCACGGACGTCGACCGGTGCCGAGGACCGGTGGTAGGGCGCCGTCAGGCGCACAAGCGCGGCCAGGGATGCCGCGAAGGGATGGTCCCGCTCGCCGCTACCGCCCACACCGCGGCGGCGCCGCGGGGCCCCGGACGGGAACGGGAGCGGGTCGTCCGGCGGCACGCGATCGGCATCCTCGGCCCACAGGCAAGGACCGCCCGGCCCGGACAACGCATGGAGCACGAGCATCCGCGTCCCTACCTCCGAGACCCACCCTACCCGCGCATCCCACCGCCCCCACCCGCGTGTCCACAGCCCTCAGCGTCGCGACGAGCCAGCTCGACCGGGCTGGCGGCGACGCTCCCGCCGGGATGACGCCGCCGGGATGACGCCGCCGGGACGGCACCGGCGCGGCCGGGCGGGACCACGCGACATGCGAACGGAGGAGTCAGGTTCCGCCGGCCGGCCGCGTAGCCTGCCCCGAGACTTCTTCAGGTAATTATTCGTGTACCTAATGTCCGGGCGGGCGGACCGGGCGGACCGGGTGAAAAGCGGACCGGGTGAAAAGAGGCGAGGGCACGTGGCTGGTACGGCGGGCGAGATCATCCTGGTGACCGGGAAACGTAGCGCGCGGGCCCCGTTCTTCAGTGCGGGGCCTGCGCGTCAACTCGGCTGCGAGAATGACCGGGGAATCGTGTGTTCTGTCGGGTGTGGGAAGTCGGGTGGTGAAGCGGGCGTACCGCTACCGTTTCTACCCGACTCCCGGCCAGAGGGAGAACCTCGCGAAAACGTTCGGCTGTGTCCGCTACGTGTACAACCGGGCGCTTGCCGAACGGCACCGGGTGTGGTCCCAGGAACAGCGGCGGATCGGCCATGCGGAAACCGATCTGATGCTCACCGGGTGGAAACGGGACCCGGACACTCTGTGGTTGGCCGAGCCGTCGAAAGGCCCGCTGCAGGCCGCGCTACGGAATCTCCAAACCGCCTACGTGAACTTTTGGGGAAAACGGGCCGGCCATCCGACGTTCAAGCGGAAGGGGAAGACGAACGATGCGGCGACCTACTTCCGGAACTGCTTCACGTTCCGGGACGGGCGGCTGAGGCTGGCGAAGCAGGCCGCGCCGCTGCGGATCGTCTGGTCCCGTCCGTTCCCGGACGGCGCGGTGCCGTCGCGGGTGACGGTGTCCCGCAACAGCCGGGGCCAGTATCACGTGTCGATCCTGGTGGACTGCCCGACCGAGGCGCTGCCGGCGGCGGACGGGCAGGTCGGGGTGGACGTGGGCATCACGTCGCTGGTCACGCTGTCCACCGGGGAGAAGATTGCCAACCCGCGGCACGCCCGGACCGACCGGGTCCGGCTGGTCCGGGCGCAGCGGGAGCTGTCCCGGAAGAAGAAGGGCTCCGCGAACCGGGCGAAGGCCCGGCTGAAGGTCGCGAGGATCCACGGTCGGATCGCCGACCGGCGGCGGGATCACCTCCACAAACTGTCGACTCGACTCGTTCGCGAAAACCAGACGATCGTCGTCGAGGATCTCACCGTACGGAACATGGTCCGCAACCACAGTCTTGCCCGTGCGATTTCGGAGGCGGGCTGGCGGGATCTGCGGACCATGCTGGAATACAAGGCCGGCTGGTACGGACGCGACGTGGTCGCGGTGGACCGCTGGTATCCCAGCTCGAAGACCTGCTCGTCCTGCGGGACGCTGGTCGAGAAGCTGCCGTTGAACATCCGGGAATGGGTCTGCGCTTGTGGTGCGGTCCACGATCGGGATGTGAACGCGGCACGGAATGTTCTCGCGGCGGGGCTCGCCGTGATCGCCTGCGGAGACGGAGTGAGACCACCCCGCTCCTAGAGTGGGGAGGCGTCTGTCAGTGAAACAGGAAAACCTGCCCGCGAGGGTAGGAATCCCCGGTCTTCAGGCCGGGGAGGATGTCAAGAACTGCGTCCCGCGGACACGGCGCGGGCCCTCAGCCGCGCATCGGGACGTCACATCGAGCACGTGCGGGTTCCCCTCGACGCCGTCCGGGCGCACAACGCGTCCTACGCCGACGCCGTGAGCTTCGTCAACGGCCGGGGCGGCTACCAGGCCGACATCGCGGCGACCCGCGCCCTGCATCCGCGGCTGCTGACCTTCGACGCCTGGCTGCGCCAGCAGGGAGCCGCCAGGCTGGCCGCGCTG
This sequence comes from Frankia umida, assembly GCF_023242945.1. Taxonomy (NCBI): domain Bacteria; kingdom Bacillati; phylum Actinomycetota; class Actinomycetes; order Frankiales; family Frankiaceae; genus Frankia; species Frankia umida. The sequence continues at coordinate 31,702 of NZ_JALKFT010000029.1, read as the reverse complement.
TTCGCCCAGAGCGCCGGCTGAGCTTGGGCGCGAAGTAGGCGCCTGTCCGACGATGACGACCGTTCCGGACACAGCTCAACGGCTGGAGGTCACCGGTGACGGACGTCGCGCGGGTGCGTGTTCTCGCCGTGGGCACCGCCCTTCCGGGGAGTCGGTGGTGCGCGCCATCGACCGCGACAGCGCCCTCGCCGCGCTCGTCACCAGCACGTCCACACCGGTCGTCGAGACCGGCGTACGTCGCCTCGCTGCGGTCTGAGCTCCCCCTCGCCCATCCGCGAACCGCTGAGGGCCCGTCCACCGCTACGGACGGAGGCCGGCCCCCGTACCCTCGTGTCGCTCTGGGCCCGCGGTGTCGTCCTGGGCTGGCCGGTGGCTCGTCAACCGGCGATACCAACGCTCGCGGGACAGGGGCCCATCGCGTGATCCGGGCCCACCTGAACCGGGCCGGAGACCTCGGCACTGAGCACGGCCGTCAGCTCGGCCCAGGACACCACGTTCACCGTGGCGAAGATGGCCTTGGTGTGATCGCGCACCGTGTGCTGGGAGATGCCCAGGGTCCGCACGATCCGGTCGGTGCCATGCCCGGAGATGAGCAGTTCGGCCATCTGACGTTCCCGGGCGGTGAGGCCGTAGAGGGCCAGCAGCACCGGCAGCAGATCGGCCCGGCTCGCGGGCTGGAGTACCACGGCGGTCCGCGGCGCGTCCGGCACGGCGCGCGGCCCACCACCGGTGCCCGCCCCGGCGAGCACCCCGCCCTGGATCAGCAGCCAGCCACCCTCCGGCAGCGGCATCCGTAGCCGGGCCGACCGCGGTGGCGTTGGCCTGCGCCTGCAGCCCCACCATGGCGATCGGAACGGGCAGCTCGGAGGGTTCGGCCGCACCGATGCGCCGCAGCCAGCGGTCCGCCTCGGCGGTGGATGCCTCCAGCTGACCGGCGGTATCCAGCAGCAGCGTTCCGGACCCCTCCGAGGGAGTGCGCGGCGGTGGTACGCGGGCGAGCCCCGCGCGCAGCCCGTGCCCCCGGTGGCGCTGCCGTCACGGGCGAGCAGCCGCAGGTGGGCGACGCGTTCGGTTGCGCCATCCTCGCCACCCTAGCCGAGGATCACACGGCCAGCAGGTCCCGTGCCGGCGACACGGCGGCGACCGCGCTCACCGAGGGTTTTCGGATCGGCTTCATCGCCACCGCGGTGACGATGGTCGTCGGGGTGCTGGTCGCTGTCCTGCTGCTCCGTGAGGACGGCCGCGGCGAGAAGGTGGACATCGTGGGTGCGCAGGCGGCGGCCCTGGAGGGCAGCGGCTGAGCGTGCGACGCCGTCCCCGGACGTCCAGCGCTTCGGTACGCCATCACCGGGTCCGGTCGGCCCTGGCCTCGTCGACCGGACCCGGGCCGGGCCGGTGCTCCGCCCCACCACCAGCCGGACGGGAAACGTCCCACCAGCCCGGACGAGATACCGGACGAGATCTGAGAGATCGGCTCCGCCGGGAAACACCTCCGTGCGGCCGGACACCGAGCCCGCTCAGCAAGGCTGACTTGGGGAGGCCGGGCCGGCTCAGCCGGGAACCGGAGCCATGTCCACGTGGTGGTCGCCGGCCAGGATCGCGCGATGAACGTCCTGCAGCGCGCGGCATGGCTCCAGGCCCAGTTCATCGCGTAGCCGGAGCCGGGCGAGCCGGTAGACGTCGAGGGCGTCCGCGACCCGCTCCGAGCGGTACAGGGCGACCATGAGGTGACGGTAGAAGGGTTCGTGCAGCGGATACTCCGCCACGAGGGGGTACAGCCGGGCTATGACCTGGCGGTGGCGACCGAGCAGGAGCTCGGACTCCAGACCGGTCTCGACGCAGTTCAACCGCTGCTCGGCCAGCCAGGTGCCGTACCAGGCGACCATCGGGCTCGCCGGCGGGTGGCCGAGCACCGGACCCCGCCACAGGGCAAGCGCGCTGCCGAAGCAGGTCACGGCCTCGGCGTACTGGCCGCGGCGGACGTGAACGTGTCCCCGGCTGGCCAGCGCGAGGAACTCGTGAGCGTCGAGGGTGTCCGCGCCCAGTTCGAGCAGATAGCCCGGTGCTCTGGTCACGATCGGACTGCCACGCCGCTCGGACCGGAGCAGTTTGCGCAGGTTCGACACCATCACGTGGATGCCGGCGCTCGCACTGCGGGGAGCGCTGGCCCCCCAGACCTCGTCGATGAGCTGATGTGCGGAGACGACCTCGTTCGGGCGGACCAGCAGGGTGGCGAGCAGGGTTTCGGTCTTGGGGGCCCTGACAAAGGAGTAGTCATTCTCCGTGGCCAGCCGAAGAGGCCCGAGAATCTCGTATCTCATTGCTGTCCCATCGTTTCGGGTATCCCGTTGTGCCGGATGCCGAGGGGCCGGGACAGCGGAATCCGGAGGTCCTGGGGTCGGGCTGCGGGGGAAAGTCGGCCCAACCGGCCGTGATGTGTGGGAGCTGGTCCAGGCCGGGCATTGGCGCACACTTCCAATGATTATGCAGAAATTCTCTCGAGGGTACCCCTGTGTGACCCCTAGTGGACCCCTGTGTCGGTCCTGTCGACAATGTTGCAGAAATGTTGCGGGAACAGTAGGGAGGTCGATGGAGGTCGAGTCATGTGATATATGTCGTGCAGGGGATCGTCGACCGGAAGTTCAGGGGAGTCCGTCTGTGGAAATCTCCGAGAGGGCCTCCTGCGGCGCCATGCGGCCGCCGACGGCGAGTTTCCGGTAAATTCGAGTGAGATGTTGCTCGACCGTGCTCACCGTGCTGTGCAGGTTCCGCCCTATCCGCCAGGATGAGATGAGACGGGTGATTTGTACTTTCCTGTGACCAGTGTGGGGTAAGGAAAGAAGATCGTGGTGGTGGCGGTGACGGCAGGGCAGGGCAGGGTCGATGATGGTCGGGTGGGTGATCGTGAGCAGGCGCGGCGGGGTCCTGCCCTCCCCGGATCGTCCGCCGCCGGGTGCGCATAGGCGAAGCGGGGTCTCGGAAACGCGGCTCGGGCCTCATCCGGGTCGAGCTCATCTCCGTTACTGGTGCGCATGATGTCTGCCCGTCTGCCCGTCTGCCCGTCCGTCTGCCCGAGCGGGCGGGGCTCTGCGGTGTTCAGTTCTGTTACCGGTGTGAGTGGTGCCTGTATCACTGGCGCTTGCCGCCACCAGGTTCATCTCTGCCACGGTCACGGCCGGTGGACGGGGTACGACGCTGGTGTCCTGAGCCAGGCCGCCTGCGTTGTCCTTGCGGACGAGAGGCGCAGGGACGGGCGCCGCGACCCAGCTGGTCGCAGCACGTCGCCACGCGGCAGCTCTGTACGGATGCCGGGCCAGAGGGGTGTATCTCTCCGGTCCCGCCACATGGTTGTTGACTTGGTTGGTGTGCTCTGCCTGGCAGGTCAGGCCGGTTGTCTTCGGGCGTTGCCCGGGGGCGGGCTAGCCCATCACGGAGCTGAAAATATCCGGCAGCGGCTGCGAATACGGATTGCGACGCGGGCGACGTTGAGAATCAATGAAAGCGGGCGGAATGAAGGAGGGGCGACGATCCTCGCCCATGACGATCTGCCAGTGCTCGCGATGCACCTGGCTATGATGCTGGCCGCAGAGAAGCACCAGATTATCCAGGCTCGTCGGCCCACCATCCGTCCAATGGCGCACATGGTGCGCGTCGCACCAGGATGGCGGCCGATTGCAGTACGGGAATGCGCAGCAGTTATCCCGGGAAACCAGCACCCGGCGGATGTGCGCGGGAACGACTCGTTCAGCTCGGCCGACGTCCAACGGGACGCCTTCAGGGCCGAGAACAATGCGACTGACCTGAGCATCGCAGGCGATGCGACGGATGACCTCCAGGGGCAGAGGGAGATCCCAGTTGGTCATTCCCGGATCGTTTGCGTCACCGAGGAGTGTCTCCCAGCCGATGACGACACTCAAATGCGGCCGGGTGCCCCCGGCGGACGGGCCGACGTCCGCGCACAGCGCATGGCGGACGAACTCGACCAGCGCATCCGCCCGGCGACGGGCAGGGCTGCGCGGATCGCGCTGCCCATTGACCGTCGGCGCCGGGGCTGACAGCGCGTCCAGAGCCGTGCGTAGCAGGCCGGCTCCTTCCGGGTCGAGCTCCCCACGGATCAGCGTGGTGCCCTCCGGTGTGTCCACGAACGTCAGCTGCCGGGCGGAATGTGGATCCCGCTGCTGCCCGGATCGTGCGGACGCGCCCTCGGCGCTGTCATCCTGACCGTCGCCTTCGCCGCTGTCGTCCGGGCTGTTCTTGTCGGCGCGGCGGGACCGGGAGTGCTCACCGGTGCGGCTGTCCTCATGGGGATCGTCCCCACCGGGGGACGAATCCACCTCCGTGAGCTGCTCACGGAGCCGGATCGCGGCTCTCTTCAACTGGGACGGGTCGAGCTGCTGGGCGTCTTCGATCAGCTGCTGCTCCGCCCGAGCCCGGATCTCCTCGGGAACCTCGGCGGGCAGGGCCTCCATCCCCGCGCGGATGACCTGGGCGTGCGCCTCACTGATCCGTGCGTCTGTCAGGGCTTCGCCCGTCGCCTGATACGGGCCGGCGAACAACTGCTGTGCGAGGGCGACCTGCTGGGCGGCCTCGTGCTTCGCCATGACCATCCGACCCGCCAGCCAGCACGACAGATCGGCCGCACCTGCGTCCTTGGCCAGGCCTCGATCCTCGGCTTCGAGGAGGACCAGGCTGCGCACCGCGGCCAGCCGTGCGGCCGTCTCATGCAGAGCGCACAGCGCCTCCGTGACGTCATCCGACGACCAGCGCCATTTCTCGGACCCCAGCATCGCATTCACCGCTGCGTCCAACAACCCCAGCAGCCTTTCCGCCTCCGGCAGGCCGCGCCCGCCGCTCGCGGAGGCCGCGGGCAGCCCATCGACGGAACCTGCTGAATCCTGGGGAGAGCTGCGAAATCCCTCGGATGAATTCTCTGTCCAGATTTTCTCGGCATCCTCGGGAATCTTGTGATCCAGGCGGAAGGATTCACCTCCATTGGAGGAGCACGGGCTGTCTTCAAAATCCAGATCGGCAGGCATGGGAACGCCGAGATGGAGATCATCCTGTCCGTTGGAGATGGTGCCGTCAGGGGGGCCGCCATGCGGTTCAGGGCCGGCGGCGTCATTCGGATGAATGAGCATGATCGAACGATAGCGCAATCCGAGGCGGATGTCGAACCCTTGTTCGAATCGCCTGGAAGGATGGCCCTGTGGAAAACGCACCCCCCGAGAGGGCTAGACGTGTGACCACCCTTCCTGGCGGTGTTCGGCGATCGCCTCGTGTGACCAGGATTGATGCGACCGAGGCATCCAGGGACCTCCGACCAGGGCGCGCGACGTACAACGGGACCAGGGCATGTTCCGCCTCCGGGCATGTCTTGCCTCGGGCCCGTCTCGGCGTGACGCGGACGGTGGGGCTCGCCGCGGTGGAGCCGCTGTGGGCTGTGTCCGCAGAGCGGGGACGGGCCGCGCCGATGGCCGAGCCGGCAGGCCCGCGGAATCACGCCTGTGGAATCAGGCCCGCGGTGCATGCCCGGCTGCTGGCGATCGTCGGGGTGGCGGGAAGCACGGCGATGTGGTCAGGGGCGATGGGTGGAGTCGACGATGGGAGTGCGGAGCGTGCCGAGGTGCTCGATGGTGACCTCGACGGTGTCGCCCGGGTGAAGGTAGCGAGGGGGTGTACGGGTGTAGCCGACACCGGCGGGCGTGCCGGTGATCAGGATGTCCCCGGGCTGCAAGGTGAGGGTCCGGCTGACGAACGAGAGGATCCGTCCAATCGAGAAGATCATGTTGCTGGTGTCGCCGTCCTGGACGGTCTCGCCGTTGACGGTCGTGACCAGTCGCAGTCCTGCGGCAGGATCGCCGACCTCGTCGGCGGTCACCACCGGGCCGATGGGTCCGCTGCGGTCGGCGTTCTTGCCGAGCGTCCACTGTGCCGAGGATCCCTGTGCTCGTCGCGCGCTGAGGTCGTTGAACACCGCGTAGCCGAACACGGCGGCGGCCGCGGTCGCCTCGTCCACGTCGGTGAGCGCCGTCCCCACCACAACCGCGAGCTCACCCTCCCAGTCCAGCCCCCGCTCGCCCGGTGGGACAGGCACCGGCGTCCCGCCCGCGCACAGCGACGCCGTCCACCGCGCGAACAGCGGCGGGTACTTCGGTACCGCAAGTCCCGTCTCGGCCGCATGATCGTGGTAGTTCAGCCCCATCCCCAGCACCCGTGCCCCCGCCCGCACGGCCGGCACGAGGTCGACCCCGTCCAGCGTGCGCATGCCGGCCGGTGCGGGCATCTCGACTGTTGGGCGCTGCCCCTGGGATGAACGGCCCTGCGTGGCCACGATCTGTCGGGCGGTGTCGGACCATCCGTGGAGGTCGGCATAGAACTCATCCACCTCGGTCAACAGCGCCACTCTGGCACCAGAAGGTGAGGCAGGTGATGCAGGGGGAGCCGAGAGCGTGACGGCGGACGTTGCGGACACGGGGCCACTCGGGGTGCCGTCCACGTCGGATACCAGCAGCAGGCCGATGAGAACCCGTCGCCCCTCTCGTACGCCCACGAACCGCATGATCCACGACCCTCCGAACAGCCGGAGCCTGTCACCTGCCCTCGGTGATGGTGGTGCGAGGCGAAAGGCGAGTCTGACTAACCAAGGATGCCGCAGCGCTGCTCGTGACCACCGAACAGTGCGACCACCGAACAGTGCGACCACCGAACAGTGCGGCCGTCGCCCGACTGATGCAGAGCAGCCCCGGTACCGCAGATCATGCGAAGCGCGGGTCGGCGTGCGGCGGATCAGGAGGTGGCGGGGTAGGGCTTGGCGCAGGTGAGAGCGCCGTAGGAGAGCGCGTCGAGCTGAGCTTCGGTGGGCTGGCCGGTCTGGGAGGAGGTGGACTGCTGGAGTTCGGCGAGGTGGGGGCCCTGCCAGCCGTACAGGAGCCTGGTGACGGTCCAGGTACCTGCGGCGCCGTCGACCTCGACGTGGTTGACCAGCAGGGACGGCTTTGTCGTACCGGTCCGGGCGACGCAGCGGTAACCGTCGCCGCCCGCGGCGGAGGCGCCGATGAGCAGGGGGAAACGGGCGCCGGCGCCGTCCTGGACGGCGGTCAGCCGGCTGCCGAGGACGGTGAGGATCTCGGCGTCGGCGGTGGAGGCTCCGTAACCGACGGCGACCAGTGCCTCGTCGCCGGGCTCACCGTTGAGGTCGATGGTCTGCAGGATCGTGGGGTGCAGCGAATCCCCGGCGTCCAACTGGCTGTCCAGCGCGACCTCGGACTCCTGGCCGGTGGCGAGGATCGCGCGGGCGAGCAGGGCGCGCCCACCGCCGGGCGGGGTGCGCTCGAAGACGAGCAGGCGGTCAGGGCGGCCGTCGCCGTCGAGGTCGCTGATGGCGACGTTCACACAGGTGGCGTTGGTGGGAATGCGGGGGTTGCGCTGCGGGCTCGGGCAGTCGAACCGGGTACCGCTGGCCTCGCGGATCTGCTCGGCATCACTGCCTGTGCCGCTGGTGGAACCGGCCGAGGCGGTGGACGAGGCGAACGTCTGCGCGTCGCGATCCGCGGCTGCCGCGTCCGCGGTGGACGTGCCGTCGCAACCGGCGGCGAGCAGCCCGGCCGACAGGAGGCAGGCGGCCGCCCATCCGGTGACGACGAATCGACGCGCTGCCATGGTTCCCCCCGAGGCTGATGTCGCGAGATTGTCGCACAGCAAAAGGGTTCGTAAGCAGTGTGGTCGGCGGCGACAGCCGCGAGCCCGGGTCGGGTGATGGCCTGGCCCGACCCGGGCGGCTGTGGTGCGGTGCGGTGTGGTGCGGTGCGGTGTCTCGACGCCTGGCCGTTGTGGTGACTAGGCGGTGACGATCTCCGAGCGCAGGGGCGCGAGGGCGGCGCCGATGTCGCCGGCGGTGGGGGCGGAGACGCCGAGGCCGGACAGGGCGGCGAGCAGGTGGTTCACCACCGCGTCGAACTGGGCGTTGTTGATTTTCAGGGGAGCGTGGACGGTGGGGATGACGCGCCCGGAGTACGTCTCGGGGCCGCCGATCGCGGCGGAGATGAACGCCCGCTGGTGGGCCTTGAGGCTGGGGATGTCCTTGCCGGCGAAGAAGGGGGCGAGCTGCGGGTCAGCCGTGATCCGGACGTAGAAGTCGTCGACGGCGGCCTCGACGGCCTTCGCGCCGCCGATCGTGTCATAGGAGCTCATCGAAGGACTCGCTTTCGCAGTAGAGGCCCGGCCTGACCGGGGATGGGCCACTGCTTCACTCAACTCGCCCGCTGGTGGACACGTAAGGTGCCGGAGGTCCACATGTACGGGAAGGAAGGCCGGCGGCCCGGGGGCCGCCTGGCTCGTTTCCCTTGGTGTTTCCACCGGTGTGGCGCGCAGGTGCCACCACCATTGTCACCGGCCTGGCCAACCCAGGCTCGGGTGGCGCGTGTTACGCGAGTCGGGTGTTGGCGACGGTGAGGGTCGGGTTGGCCGGCTGATAGGTGACCTCGCGAATCCCGAGGGCGCCGGCGAGTTTTCCCGGTGGAAGGGTCACCGGTGTGGGCGCGGGACCTTCGCCGGGGCGTGGAAGGGGATACGCGGTCGTGGTCGCGCTGTGAAAGGTGACATTTCCCTCCCGCTTGGTGAGGAGCTGGTGGACGTGGCCGTTCAGACAGGTCACCGACGAGAACCGGCCAAGCTGGTTCAGGACGGCGGCGGCGTCGTCGGTGCCCCAGCCCCATTTCGGGTACAGGGCGAACAGCGGAATGTGGCTGAACACGACGATCGGCGTGTCGGCGGACAGGCCGGCGACATCCTTGCGGACGAACTCGATCTGGTCGGCGCCGAGATGACCGAGGGCCTCCAGCGTGAACGTGTTCACCAGCGAGAGGAAATGCACCCCGCGCAGGTCGAAGCTGTACCAGCCCTGGCCGCGGGTACCGGAGCCGAAGGTGGCCAGGTAGCCGCGGCCACCGTCGTCGACGGAGTCATGCTCGCCGGGCACCGTGTGGACGGCGCCGGTGCGCAGCACGGACATCATCTGTTTCGCCTGGTCGAACTGCGCCGGGGTGGACAGGTGGCTGATGTCGCCGGTGTGCACGACGAAGTCGGGCCGGTAGGGCAGTGTGTTGACCTGGTTGATCGCCCGCTGGAAGGATGTGGTGACGTCCGGGTTGGCGGTTCCACGGAACCCCAGGTGGCTGTCGCTGACCTGCACGAACCGGATGTCCGCGGTCGGACTGGCGGCCGCGGCGGCGCCATCGGTGTGATCGTCGTCGATGACGTGGCGGGTCACCTCGCCCCCGGCCACCGTCAGCGCCACCGCGGCACCGAACCAGGCGGCATGCCGTGCGAGCCGCCGCCGGGACATTCCCCGCTGACCGCTGTCGCCGGTACCGCCGCCGGTGTCGCCGTCGCCGTCGTTTCCGGTGCCGTGGGTGCTACCGGTGTCGGCGCTCACGCGGTCACCTGCACCGAGCCGAGCATGAAGGGGTGGATCGAGCACAGGTAGGCGTAGGTGCCCACCTTCGTGAAGGTGTACCGGTAGCTGTCACCGGTGTCCAGCGTCGGTGAACGCAGCGGTCCGTTGGAGCTGACGACGGTGTGCGCGTCGGAATCCCGGTTCGTCCAGGTGACGGTGGTGCCGACCCGGACGGTCAGGTTCGCCGGGGAGAACGCGAAGTTCTTGATGTCGACGGTTGTCCCGGTCACGGGAGCCGGCGCCGCGGAACCGGTCCTGCCCGCGGGCATCTGCATTCCGGGCATCGGAGTACCCGACATTGACATTCCGGTCATGGGCGTCGCCGTGGCAGTGGCACCGCCGTCCGCCGCAGCGGTGGCGGCGGGTGGTGGGGTGGCAGCGGCCGTGTCGCTTCCGGAGGATCCGCAGGCGGCGAGAACAGTGAGTGCGACCGTCACGAGAACGGCCCCGGAAAACGGCGCCCGCCGCCACCAGACGAGAGACTGGTTGTTCACCACAGTACCGTTCCGGCCCGTATTGGGCCTTGGCTTCATGAGCCCGCTTCGATGCCGGCTCCGCACCTGTCAATAGGCCGCCGGGTTACACGTCCAGACGCCGACATGAATGCGCCGGACGTCACACCGGACGGGGCGGCGCATACACCTGTACGACACCGGACACCTCGCGTACCCGAAATTCCGGTAGCGTACGCGGTGGAGTACGCAGCTGAGAATGCAGCACCTCACCACTGATGGCGAAACTCGTCCGGTGGCAGGGGCAGTTCAGGCGGCTTTCCGCGGCGTCCAGCGCGAGCTGGCAACCCTGGTGGGTGCAGACACCGGAAACGGCGCGTACCTGCCCGGCACTGCGGCGCACGAAGCCACTGACCGTCCCCAGATCGAAGGCGCGCACGCCCCCCTCGGGCAGGTCCTGGGTGGTGGCGACCGTCGCCCAGACCGCGGTGGCCGGCATCAGCGTCGAGGTCTCGGCGCTGGGCCGCGGCTCGGCATCGGTCGGGGCGAACGTCCGCTGGATGACCGCGCCCACCGCGCCGCCGACAGTGGCCGCCGCGGCCGCGATCGACGCGCCACCGACGAACCGACGCCGTGTGCCCGTCCCGCCTCGCCGCGAGGCCAGCTCATCGTCACCGAGCTGGCCGGCATCCGGGCGCACGGCATCAGACCGAACGGCGGCAAGGGTGCCGACGGGTGGCGGGCCGGCCGGCGGTCGGACGCTGGGGGGCGGCGTGTCGGTGACGTCCGCGGTGACGTCCGCGGTGACGTCCGCGGTGACGTCCGCGGTGGAGTCCAGGGTGGCGGCCAGGCGGCGGTGCAGATCGGCGAGGAAGTCGGGGCTGGGGGCGGCCGCGTCGGGGGCGGCGGCCCGCAGGGCGATGGCCGCGCGCAGCTCGGCGGCGTCCTGGCTGGTGGCGGCGAACGGGTGCGGACGGCGGCCGTGGAGCAGATCCTCGATGAAACGGTGCTTCGCGCGCCGCGTCATGGTCGTCCTCCCGGGGTGAGCTGGGCAGCCTTGCGTAGCGCCCGGTGCTGCAGGACCTTCGCGTTCGCGACGCTCACCCCAAGCTCCGCCGCGGCCTCCCGGATCGTTCGGGATTCCAGGAACCGTAGCCGCAGGATCCGCTGGTAGCGCGGTGACAGAGCCGCGAGGATCTGTTCGGCCGCAGCCACCGAACCGCCGACGAAGTCGGGTCCCGCCGGGGGAGTGACCGCTGGGCTCACAGTCGTGTCCGATCGGTCGGCGGGCCGCGGCGCGTCGTGGGTGGCCTCGGCGGCCAGCGCGTCCAGATGCTCGGTGTCCAGGACGGTGACCGCGACCCCCAGGGTGCGCCGCCAGTGCGCGGCCAGGGCCGTGCGGGCGACGGCGTTGAGATAGGCACGGACCTCACCGACGCTCGCCGACACCCGCAGCGGACGCAGCGCGGTGGTGAAGACCTCGGCCGTCAGGTCCTCGGCGTCGGGCCTGTTGCCGACCCTGGCGAACATCAGCCGGTAGATGCGGTCGACGTTGTCGCGGTAGATGTCCTCCCACCCGGGATAGGAGGCGTCCGCCGCCGGCTTCACGTCCGGTGCGGGCTCGAGGCCCGAGATGGTCCCGTCCCGCGGCGTGGGACCGGTCGTCGGGCCGACGATGCGCAGCCGTGGTGGCGTCCGGACACCGTCGACGCGTCGGTCACGTACCGGTTGCGTCATGTCGGACGGCCTGCGTCCGAACCGAGGTCCCGCGCCGCCCTGCACCTGGTGCCACCGTCCCGTGTGGTTCGTCGGGCCGACCACCCGGGCTGTCCCGGACGACCGGCGTCGGCGGTCCCGCTCGATGTCTCGCGCACACCAGCCAATAGCACCCCGGGTTACACGCAGCGTTCTGTCGCGGACACGACACCTTCCGAATCCGGCCGCCACGCACGGCCCGCCGGCTCCGTGACCCGCCGGCTCGGTGGTTCCGTGGCTCGGTGGCTCAGGAGGAGATCTGGCCCGCCGGTGGCAACAGGCTCGCCAGAGCCGGGAGGTCGGCCAGGTGGCGCAGGGTGTCGTTGAGGTGGGTGCAGGTCGGAGGGCCGACGAAGTCGCGGCGAACGGTGGCGCGGGCGTCGCCGGCGGGCTGGCCGACCAGCCAGGCGGCGCTGGGGACCGCCTCGGGGCACTCGAGCCACGGCAGCACCCGGGGAGTCGCGGCCAGGCGGGTGAACCGGGTGGAGTGTGCGTCCAGAGCCCCGTGCACCTCGTACTCGTGCACGATCGTCTGCGGCTCGTCCTCGGGCTGGTAACTGTCCCGGAACAGGACGTCCACCGTGAGCTCGGCGTCGGTGCCGGCCTCGGCGGGGGCCTCGGTGGGGGTCAGATCGATGCGGCGGTGGCGGCGGGAGCTGAACGGGGCCAGCGGATCGAGGGCGCCGACGTGCCAGGCCAGCGGGTCGTCGGGGGAGCCCAGCGAGGGTGCCGGCGGTCCGGTCGGGGCGGGTGGACGACCTGTGCGTGACACCTCGACCATGATGGTCGCGCCGTGGCGCCAGCCCGCGCACTGATCCGCGCCGCGCGCCAGCTCCGTGGCCGACGGTGCCCCCGGCGGCAGCCCCACCTCGGTGGGCGTGGGCGGACTCGCGGGCTTGGCGGGTGCGGTCCCGGCGGCGAGGGCGGCCGTGCGGGCGACGTGGAGCAGGATGGTGCCGCTGACCAGGACGGCGATCGGGACGTCGTCGAGCAGCGCGGCGAGGATCGGCTGCGAGCCGGCGAGATCAGGCGCGACCTCGCGCAGCCGGGTGCGGAAACCGCCGCGCAGCCGGGCGCCGACCAGCCCGGCGAGCGCGGGCACCGCCGGGGTGGTGCGCACGGCCGTGACGGTACGGCTGTGGAAACCGTCCACCTCGATCTCGAGGGAGCCCGTGGCGGCGACGGTGACCGTGCCGTCGGCGTGGGTCACCAGATCCCGACCTCGACCGTGCACGGCCAGTGTGCCGCGCAGGCCGGCCGGATACCGCGTCTCGACGGTGAGGGTGCGCCGCACCGAGCCGGGGCGCCGCGACGGTGTGCCGGCGCTCGGATCGTGGATGCCGTGCCGAGGATGCACCCTTTTGACGCTACCCGCGTCCCCGCGGCACACGCCATGATCGTGCACGGACGGCGTGGGGATCGGCGGGATTCGTCCGGGGACTGTTACTGTGCGCTCTGCCTTGTGCTCGCGCTACGTCGCTGACCTATGACGCAGCTGTGAACTCTGTGATGACACTGTGGCTTGAAACTGCCGCGATCCAGGCTGAACCGGTCCACGCCCGCCCCCGTGTCATTCGGTGAGCGACTCGACCCTGGCCGGCGACCCCGCAAGGAGCGACATGACCACTCTCGACGACCTCGCCCAGCACGCGCGCGACGACCGACACGGCGACACGGCCTTTGGCGCCGCCGCCTCCCGTGGTCCCGCGACGCGGCGCGGGGTGCTCTCCAGCGCGGCGATCGTCGCGACCGCTTCCGGCGCGGTGCTGGTCGCCGGCTGCGGCAGTTCGGGCGGTTCCGACGACACGGCGTCGTCGGGCTCGACCTCCTCGCCCTCCACATCGGCGGCGGCGAGCACCGAACCATCCGCGAGCGCGAGCGCATCCAGCGGCGCCAGCGCCAGCGGCGGCACCGTGCTCGGCGCCACCAGCTCGATCCCGGTGGGTGGCGGCATGATCTTCGCCGCGCAGAAGGTCGTGGTCACCCAGCCGACCGCCGGCAGCTACAAGGCGTTCAGCAGCACCTGCACGCACCGTGGCTGCCAGGTGAACGCGGTCGCGAACGGTGTCATCAAGTGCCCGTGCCACGGCAGCGACTTCAGCATCACCGACGGCTCGCCGCAGGCCGGTCCGGCCCAGACCGCGCTGCCCGCGGCGAACGTGTCCGTCGACGGCACGAACCTGGTCCTCGGCAGCTGACGCACCCTGCTGGCCTCAGGGCTGGCCCAGGTGGACGACCTGCCGTCGCGGCAGCCACGCATCACGGTGGACGTCGCGGCGGTTCCCGGCCGCCACGAGCACCGCGGACGCGATGATCAGCTGACCGTGACATCCCCCTCGGGCCAGGGCGTGCCGTCCAAGCTGGGCCGTCCGGGATGGTCAGTAGACGTCGCGGACGTAGCGGCGTTGCGCGGTGAGCGTGCGCAGGTGGGCGGCGGCGTCCTCGGGGGTGAGGTTGCCATGGGTCGTGGCTATCTCGCGTAACGCCGTGTCGACGTCGCGGGCCATCCGGGCCGCGTCCCCGCAGACGTAGAGATGGGCACCGTCGGCGAGCCACGACCACAGCTCGGCGCCGTGTTCGCGCAGCCGGTCCTGGACGTGGACGCGGGCCGGCTGGTCGCGGGAGAACGCCACGTCCAGCCGGCTCAGCGTGCCGGCCTCGGCCAGAGCGGTCAGTTCCGGGGCGTAGTGGAAGTCGGTGGCGCGGTGGCGTTCACCGAAGAACAGCCAGGCCCGGCCACGGGCGCCGCGGGCCTGGCGCTCCTGGAGGAACCCGACGAACGGGGCGACGCCCGTTCCCGGTCCGATCATGACGATGGGCGTGGTGTCGTCGGCGGGTAGCCGGAAGTGCGGTGAGCGCTGCACGAACACGTCCACCGGCGGGTCACCTGGCTGTGCGTCGGCGAGAAACGTCGAACACACGCCCCCACGGACGCGTCCGTGGGGGTTCGCGAACCGGACCACCGAGACGGTCACGCTCACGGCGGACGGGTTGACCAGCGGCGACGAACTGATCGAATACAGCCGTGGCCGTAGTCGCGGCAGCACCGCCAGCCACTGTTCGGCTCGCGCCCGCACCGGGAACTGCGCCAGCAGGTCGACCGCCTGCCGTCCCCAGGCCCAGGTGGCCAGGTCCGCGCGCCGTTCGGCCGCCAGCAGCTCGCGCAACCGCGCGACGTCCCCCGGTCCGTCCGCACCGCCGGTGGCACGGGCGGTGCTGCTGGCGCGAGTGCTGTTGTTGCTCTTGTCGGCGAGGAAGCGGAGCAGCTCAGGGCGCACCAAGGTGAGGTCGACGTGATGACGTAACGCCAGATGCAGCGGCATCGACGTGGCCGCGGTCGGTCGGCCCTGGCCGCCCTCGAGGGTGACGGGGATGGACGGGTCGAGTCCGGTGAGAGCCAGCCATTCGGCGACCAGCTCGGGGCAGTTCACCGGCCACACCCCGAGCGCGTCGCCGACGGCGTAGTCCAGACGGCCGCCACCGACGTCGAAGGTGAACTGGCGTACCTCCTTCGTCGATCCGGGCCCGCTGAGCAGACGGTTGCCGACCAGCGGCGCTGGCAGCGGATCGGTGCGGCTCGGCGTCCGGTCCGCCTCCGAGGACGTCCGCGGCCGGGGCAGCGCGGTCGTCGCCGGACGTGTCTCGACTCGTGCGGGCTGTGCGGTGGCCCGTGCGGGCTGTGCGGGTTGTGCGGGCTGTGCGGTGGTCAGTGCGGCCAGGACGTCGTCGAGCCAGCTGCCGAGGGCGTCGGCGTAGTCCGGTTCGCAGTCGACGCGGGGGACGAGCCGGTGGCCACCGAGGGCACCCAGGCGTTCGTCCAGGCGCCGGCCATGGCCGCAGAAATCGGCGTAGCTCGAATCGCCGAGGGCCGCGACGGCGAAGCGACGACCGTCGAACCGGGCGGCATCCTCGGCGCTGAGGTCGTCCCACAGGACGCCGCCGTTGTCGGGGGCGTCGCCGTCGCCGAAGGTGCTGGTCACGACGAGCAGATCGCCGGGGTCACGCATGATCTCGGTCGTGGAGACCGACATCTCCCGCAGCCGCGGTCGCCAACCGGCCCGCGTCAGTCGGTCGCTGATCGTCTCGGCCGCTTCCTGGGCGTTACCGGTCTGCGATGCCCACAGCACCTGCACCACCCGTGCCCCCGGATCCGAGCCGGCCCCGGGCCCGCTGTCGCCGGTGTCGCCGCTGACGTTGGTGCCGGCTGTACCGGCTGATGTAGCTGTGGTGGCCGGGGCGGTGATGCTGACGGAGTCGTCCGTCGGTGGGTGGACGTCGGCTGGCGCCGAGCTTTCGGTGGTGGGGCGAGCGCCGGCGAGGAAACCGGAGAGCCACAGGGCGGTGGCCGGGTCGAGGGGCGCGTCCGCGGGGATGGGTGGCAGGGGCGGGGCCACGGCCGTGGTGTGATCGGCGGTCAGTGTGGCCAGCGTGGTCGCGGCGGCGAGGAAACCGGACAGATAGTGGCGCTGCGGCTCGGTCAGCGGCGGGGGCGCCGGGTCGAGGCCGAACGTGGTGCCCAGGGCGCGCAGCAGCGCCAGGTTCCGGTCCGCGGGACGCCTCCCGTCGGTCTGGGGCCCGGCGGAGCCGTCCGGACGGCTCGCGGTGATCGGCGCATCGGAACTCGCGGCCCTGCCAGCGGCGTTGCCAGTGGGGGCGTCGAGGTGTTCCGCGCGACCGGTCGCGGGCGTGGTGGCGGTGCGCGGTTCTACGTCCACTCTGGTCAGGGACACGGCGGCGAGCTTCAGCTCGGGTTGGAAGGAGATCGGGTCGACGGCGTCGTTGGTGACGGCGTTGACGGCGAGGTCGGCGCCGAACACGTCACCCCAGTGGAACGGTGCGAAGCAGTTACCGGGCAGCACCCGGTCGGTCACGACCGCGGGCAGCACGGCGTGGCCGCGGCGCGACGCGATCCGCACCCGGTCGCCTTCGCCGATGCCGAGGTCGGCGGCGTCCGAGGGGTGCAGTTCGACGAACGGCCCGGGGTTGAGGCGGTTGAGCTTCGCCACCGTGCCGGTCCTGGTCATCGTGTGCCACTGGTGCGCGACGCGTCCGGTGTTGAGCAGGAACGGATGGTCGTCGTCGGGCAGTTCGGCGGCCGGCAGGTGCGGCCGGGGGTGGAAGACCGCGCGTCCACCCGGGGTGGGAAACACCAGCCGGGGGCGGGTGCCGTCGGGGCGCACCAGCAGCGGCTGGCTCACCCCGTCGTTGCGGTAGCGGATGGGGTTGCGCGGGGCCGCGCCGGGCGCCGCCGGCCACTGGACGGGGCCCGCACGCAGCCGCTCGTAGGTGATGCCGCGCAGGTCATAGCCGGTCTGTGGATTGTGGAACGCGCGGATCTCGGCGAAGATCTCCGCGGCGCTGGCGTAGCTGAACGCCGCGCCGTAGCCCATCGCGGTGGCGACGGCGGCGATGAGCCGCCAGTCCGCCAGAGCCTCGCCGGGCGGGTCGACGACGCGGCGGGTCAGGGTCAGGTTCCGCTCCGAGTTGATCATCACACCGTCGGTCTCGGCCCACATCGCCGCGGGCAGGAGCACATCGGCGTGCGCGTTCGTCTCGGTCTCGGCGAACGCGTCCTGGCTGACGACGAACTCCGCGGCGGCCAGACCCGCGAGCACCGTCGACCGGTTGCCGACGGAGGCGACCGGGTTCGTGCAGAGGATCCAACAGGCTCTGATCTCACCGTCGGCCATCTTCTGGAACATCTCGACGGTGCCACGTCCGACCTCGGTGCGTAGCCGTCCCGGTGGCAGACCCCACCGCTGCTCGACGAAGGCGCGGTCGGCCTCGACCAGCACCGAGCGCTGGCCGGGCAGCCCCGGACCCATATAGCCCATCTCGCGGCCGCCCATGGCGTTGGGCTGACCGGTCAGGGAGAACGGACCCGCACCCTGCCGGCAGATCGCGCCGGTCGCCAGATGCAGGTTGACCAGGGCATTGGTGTTCCACGTGCCGTGGGTGCTCTGGTTGAGGCCCATCGTCCAACAGCTCATCCAGGTGCCGCGGGCCGCGCCGATCCAGTCGGCGGCCCGGCGCAGGTCGTCCTCGGCGAGGCCGGTCAGCTCCGCCACCGTCGCCGGCGGGTAGTCGGCGAGGAACGGCTCCATGGCCGCCCAGCCCTCGGTGTGCTCGGCGACGAACTCCTCGTCGACGTGGCCGCCAGCGACCAGCAGGTGCAGCAGACCGTTGAGCAGCGCGAGGTCGGTGCCCGGGCGCACCTGCAGGAAAAGGTCGGCCTTGGCCGCGGTCGCGGTGCGCCGCGGGTCGACCACGATCAGTTTGGCTCCCGCGCGGACCCGCTCCATCATCCGCAGGAACAGGATCGGATGGCAGTCGGCCATGTTCGCGCCGATGACCAGGAACGTGTCGGCGTGGTCGAAATCGTCGTAGGAGCCGGGCGGGCCGTCCGCCCCGAGTGACAGCTTGTAGCCACTGCCGGCGCTGGCCATGCACAACCGCGAGTTCGACTCGATCTGGTTCGTTCCGATGAACCCCTTGACCAGCTTGTTCGCCAGGTACTGTGCCTCAAGCGTCAACTGTCCCGAGACGTAGAGGGCGACGGCGTCAGGGCCGTGCTCGTCGATGATCGCGCGCAGGCGACGGCCGACGGTGTCGATCGCGGCCTGGACGGGGACGTCGTGGGCTTCGGCACCGCGAACGGGCCGGTCACGGGCGGTGCGCAGCCGCCGTGGAGTCGCGGCGGCGAGCATGTCGGCGCTGGTCGCGCCCTTGGTGCACAGCCGCCCGCCGTTGGCCGGATGCTCCTTGTCGCCGCTGACCCGGCGCAGCCGGGACCCCCCGTTCGGGCCAGGCTCGACCTCGAGGACCATGCCGCACCCGACCCCGCAGTACGAGCACACCGACCTGACCCGCTCGGCCGACACCACATCCCACCTCCACCCGCAGGGTCATCCGCCCGCACGTCATCCGCTGCCGTGTCCCGCGCTCCGTACGTGGACCGTAGAACGAAGCCGTTTCACCATGGTGACACCGGACGAAACAACCAGGTGACGTCATCCGCACGGTGTTCCAGGTCGTCCTGTGAAGGCGCACTGTTACCCGCTCACAGCGCCCGGAGCGGTGTCGAGAGAAGTGTTTTCCGTGGGTGTAATCCCGGTCTGGAGAGCCGGAAACACGAGGTTCCTACCGTCGGCGGCGCGTCACCCCGTCCGGTAATCCCGTTCACCCGCTCCCGAGGAGCCCGTAAACCATGACATCAGCCCGCCACAGCCGGTGGATCGACGACTGGCGTCCGGAGGACCCCCAGTTCTGGGCGGACGGTGGACGCCGCACCGCGCGCCGTAACCTGTTCTGGTCCGTGGTCGCGGAACATTTCGGTTTCTCGGTCTGGGTGATGTGGAGCATCCTGGTCGTCAAGCTCGGGGCCAGTTCCGGGGGCGGCCCCGGCCCCGCCGGATTCTCCCTCAACACCGACCAGCAGCTGTGGCTGGTGGCCGTTCCCTCCGGCGTGGGAGCTTTTCTTCGGCTGCCCTACACCTTCGCCGTTCCCGTCTTCGGCGGACGAAACTGGACGGTGTTCTCGGCGCTGCTGCTGGTCGTGCCATGCGGGCTGATGATGTGGGCGGTACGGCATCCGGAGCTCTCGTTCGGCGCACTGCTGGTGATCGCCGCGGTGGCCGGCGTCGGTGGCGGGAACTTCGCGTCGTCGATGACGAACATCTCGTTCTTCTATCCGGAACGGGAGAAGGGCTGGGCGCTCGGCCTGAACGCCGCCGGCGGCAACCTCGGTGTCGCCGTCATCCAGAAGCTCGGTGCCACCGTCATCGCCGCCGGCACCGGCACGGCGCTCGCCCGGCTCGGCCTGATCTACATTCCGCTGGCCATCGCCGCGGCCGTCGGAGCACTGCTGTTCATGGACAACCTGCGTGAGGCCCGGGCCGACTACGGTGCCACCGCGTCCGCGGCGAAACGTGGCCACACCTGGATCATGTCGTTCCTCTACATCGGCACCTTCGGCTCCTTCATCGGGTACTCCACCGCCTTTCCCGCCCTGCTGAAGAACCCCGGGCTCTTCGACCGGGCGGACGTCGCCCTCAGCTACGGGTTCCTGGGCGCACTGGTCGGCTCGCTGGCCCGCCCGCTGGGTGGGCGCCTCGGGGACCGTTTCGGCGGTGCCAAGGTCACCGTGGCCGCGTTCGGTGCCATGACGATCGGCGGCCTGGGCGCGATCGCCTCCATCGGAGCGAAGGGGAAGATCCTCGAGCGGCCCAGTTTCGGGCTGTTCTTCGCCTCCTTCATGCTCCTGTTCCTGGCCAGCGGCATCGGAAACGGTTCGACCTACCGGATGATTCCCGCCATCTTCGCGCGTCGCGGCCTCGCCGCCGGCGGCTCCGCCGAGACCATGCGCCGCTCTCGCAAGGAGGCCGCCGGCGCGCTCGGCATCTGTTCTGCTGTCGGCGCATTCGGTGGATTCCTGGTCCCGATCATCTATGCCGAGTCGAACAAGGCCTACCACACCATTGCTCCTGCACTGTGGGTGTATGTCGGCCTTTTCTTCGTCATGGCCCTCGTCACCTGGTTGTGCTATCTGCGCGGCGGCGGTCCGGAATTCATCCCCGCCCCGCGGTCGGCCGCCGACGATATGCCCGCACACGATTCTTCTGGGGGTGAGATGGCCACGCGGGAGGCATCCGTGGATTCCGGTCGGGCCGCCGCATTGGCGGGGGAGCGCGAGCGGATGTCGGTACCTCTGGGGGGTCGTGACACCGGGGCCGGTGTGCGGGGATAGTCGGATTCCCGCGCTGGTCGATGCTTCTTCCGGTTTCCACCAGGGTGCCGCTATGTGGCCTTTCTGGTGGCGGTAAGGCCACGGTGGAGCTCGCCTCGTTCTCCTGTCGGGTCCTGTCGTCGACCTTGCCGGGAACCCCGGTCGGGTCGCGGTCGGGCCGCGGTCACGGCCGCGACGCCCTCTGGCGGGTCGGGTGCTGCCAGGTGTGCCTCCGACTGGTGCCGTGCCGACATCCGGAATGAGCAGTATCTGATCATGGTGCGGAGGGTGGTCATCCGGCTGGTCGGATCGGGGGAGGCATCCTTGGCATCGCGACCCTGACTGGCCCGAGTGAGGGATGCGGTATGCGTGGCATCGAGTTACCTGGCCCCGGCGGGGGGTGCTGGGTCCGCTGGACTACACTGGAAATAGTTCGAACTGAGGTTCGATTTTCTGTCGCTGGGCAGGTTATGGTTCTGGCATGCCATTTCAGTCGGAGGAGCTGGCCGGCCCTGAGCCGCCGGGCGGGTCCGGTAGTGCTGCTGGGAATCTGGGCAGCAGGGATCCTGCCAACGCCCTGCCGAATATCCCCGTGGTTGTCGTCACGGGAGAGAAAAACGCCTCTTCTCGTACTGTAAACCAGCTGGAGGATATCGCCGGAGGTATGCGCACGCTGTTGTCCGTTGAGCCCTCGTGCTGGTCGCGCGACGATGTCGAGAACGTTCTTCTGGGTATGTACGAGCTGCTTTCCCAGCTGAGTGTGGTCCGTAGCCGGGCGATTCGCAGGGCCGGTGAGCTCGGGTTCTCCGCTCAGCGGGGCGCCCCTGATCTGGTCGGGTGGATGCGTGAGCAGATGCAGGTCGCTCCGGGGGACGCGAGGCGTCTGATCGCCGTCGCTCAGGCCGTGGTCGGCGGGCCATGCCAGGCCACCGGGGTGGCGCTGGCCCAGGGAAGAATCAGTCCCGAGCAGGCCGACGTGATTCTGCGGGCGGTGCGGGGATTCCCCGGGCAGGCCAGTGACGAGCAGCGACGTGCGATGCAGGCCGCGCTGCTCGCCGACGCGATCCGGATGGATCGTCATCAGCTGACCAGGTCGGCGGCTCAGCTGACCGAGAAGCTGCTCGCCGCCGACCGCCCAGCGGACGAGGAGAAGCGCCACGACACCGGCGCGGCCGGCAGTGGCATGGCTGGCAGCGGTGACAAGCCCGATGCGACGTGCGGGGGCGGGGAGGACGGCCCAGTCGACGCGGGCGATGCTCCGCCGGTGGGTGACGGCTGTTCGCCGGAGTCAGAGAGCAGCGGTCCGGGCCAGGGCAGCGGTCCGGGCCAGAGCGGCGGCAGTGCCCCGCGGCCGGATCCGCAGGCGGTACGTCAGCTGACGTTCTTCGACACGCCGCAGGGCACCACGCTGGTGCGCGGCGAGCTGGACGCCGAAGGCGCGGCGCTGCTGCGGACGGCGCTCGATGGTCTGTCCGCTCCCCGCCCGGGCGAGGATGGCGCACGTGATCCGCGCACTCCCGCCCGCCGTCGTGCCGATGCGCTGGTGGAGCTGGTCAGCCGGGCTCTTTCCGGGAATCGGGTGCCGAAGTCAGGAGGTACGCGGCCCCATCTCACGGTCACGATCGCCTGGTCGACCCTGATCTCGGGCGGTCTGGGTTCGGCGACGACGAGCTGGGGAATGCCGCTGCCCCTCGAGGTGATCCGCCGGATCTCCTGCGACGCGGCGGTCGGCCGTATCATTCTCGACCCGAACGGCGTGCCGCTGGATGCCGGGAGGAGCGTGCGGACGGTTCCCCCGCACATGCGTCGAGATCTTGTCTCCTGAGACGGCGGGTGTGCATTCCCGAGTTGTGACAGGCCGCCTTCGTGGACCGAGGCCCATCACATCGTCCACTGGCTCGACAATGGTGCGACGAAGGTCGACAACCTGGTACTGCTGTGCTCCTTTCATCATCATCGAGTGCATCGGGAAAAATGGCATGTTGTTGTCGAGGGTGATCGAAGGCCGTCGTTTGTGTCGCCGGCAGATATCGATCCGTCTCGCCGTCGGCGTCGGAATCTCCACGGTCAGCCGCCCGATCTCCTGGGCGGGTGGAGACTGTGATGGCGGGCTCTCGAGATGATCAGATTGGTGATGTCATGTCCTGGTCAGGTGAAGATGCTCCGTCGGGTGCGCACCGTGGGGCGGCATCGTCGTTAGTAACGCCAGTCGGCGGTGTCGACGGCGGCGCGTTCGGGATCGAAGGCGAGGCGGTAGCCGCGTTTGGCCACGGTCTGGATGATGCGCGGGTCGCCGAGAGCCGCCCGCAGCCGTCCGATGGCGACCTCGACGGCATGCTCGTCGCCGCCACCCGGGGGCAGCAGGTCGCGACGGGTCACCACGTGCCCCGGCCGGGCGGCGAGGCGGCGCAGCAGAGCCATCGCGGTACGGCTCAGCGGCACGATCCGGCCGTCGGCCACGGCGGCCTGGCCGCGGATGTCGAGCCAGCCCTCGGCGACGGGCAGCAGCAGGCCACGGCGGCGTGGCACCTGTTCGACGATCTCGCGTACGAGTGCCCCAAGGCGGGCGCGGGCCGGCTGGACGACCGGAATATCGAGGGCGAGCAGCGGGCCGGAGGTCACCGGGCCCACCCCGGCGGCGATGACGGGGCCGCGCAGCGCTTCCAGCACCGCTTCGCGCAGGCCCAGTTCCTGGGAGGTGCGCAGGAAGCTGATCACCGCGGGAGCGCTGGTGAACGCGACCGCGTCGAGTTCGTTGGTGGCCACCGCGTCGATCATCCGGCGCAGCGGGGCCGGGTCGGCGGGTCCGATCCAGCGGTAGACGGGCACCTCGATGACGTCGGCTCCGGCTGCCCGCAAGGTCTCGACCAGATCAGGCAGCGGTTCGCCGTGCAGCTGGACGGCGATGCGCCGACCGTCGAGGTCGTGCTGCTCGATCAGGTGCTCGAGTACCTCGTTGGACGATTCGGATGCCGGCGACCAGGCCTCGCGCAGCCCGCTGGCGCGCAGCGCACCACGGGCCTTCGGGCCACGGGCGAGCAGGACGGCCGAGTCCAGCGCCTTGGTCAGGGGCTCGGCCAGGCCCCAGGTCTCGGCGGCGTCCATCCAACCCCGGAAGCCGATGCCGGTCGTGGCGATCGCCAGGTCGAGGGGCTCGGCCAGGCAGGCGTCGGTGGCCTCGCGCAACCGCGTGTCGTCCGCCAGCGGCACGATGCGGATCGCCGGTCCGTAGCGGACGCTCGCGCCCCGCCGTTCCAGTGCGGCGCCGAACTCCTCCCGTCGCCGTGCCGCGGTGATCCCGACGGTGTAGCCAGTGAGCGGCTCGACGCCGCTGGGCCCGGAGGTCATCCCCGGGCCCGCCCCGGCAGGCGTGCTGGCATCGCTCACGCGCAGTTCACCTCGACAGTTCCTTCGCGGACACGGACGTCGTAGACGGGCACGGCGACGCCGTGGTCGTCCAGGCACTCGCCGGTGCGCAGATCAAAGACCTGCTTGTGCATCGGTGACGCCACCGTCGGTCGGGAGCCCCGGGTACCGACGATGCCCCGTGACAGTACCCAGGCTCCGCTGAACGGGTCCTGGTTCCCCAGTGCGAAGAGAGCATCATCGTGCGTACGGAACAGCGCCACCTGGGTCTGCCCGATCAGCGCGGCCACCCCACGCTCGGGCGTCAGGTCGGCGAACCGGCACACCGCAGTCCAGCTGGACATGATCTCGCTGTCTCTCCTCCTCGCGGCGGTCCCGCTGGCCGCCACGGCCCGCTGCCTCGTGGACGTGCCGGTCACCTGATTCTCGGGTGTGTCGGTCACCGCGGTGTGACGGCGGAGGCGCCAGGCCGGTCATCGGCCCGCGGCGCCGGCACGGTGGTCGGCAGGGGGAGCAGGACAGGACGGGGCTGGTCGCGTTCGGTCACGAAGGTGATGCCCGGGTCGGGTGTGCCGGGCGCGTTGACGAACGACACGAAGCGGCGCAGGCGTTCCGGGTCGGCAAGAACGCCGGCCCACTCGTCGCGGTAGGTGGCGGCGTGACGCTCCATCGCTGCATCCAGTTCGGCGGCGATACCCAGTGCGTCCTCGACCAGGACCGCCCGCAGGTAGGCCAGCCCGTCCAGCCCGTCCAGCCCGTCCAGCCCGTTGGTACCGGTGCGGTCAGGTCCGGGGGAGGGCCGGGTGGTGGCGGTGGCAAGCGATTCGAGCCACCCGGAGGTGCGTTGCAGGCGATCGGCGGTGCGGATGTAGAACATCAGGAAGCGATCGATGGTGCGGACCAGGGTGTCGGCGTCGACATCGGTCAGCAGCAGGTCGGCGTGGCGCGGGCGAAAGCCGCCGTTGCCGCCGACGTAGAGGTTCCAACCGCGCTCGGTGGCGATGACTCCGATGTCCTTGCCGCGAGCCTCGGCGCATTCGCGGGCGCAGCCGGACACGCCGGCCTTGACCTTGTGCGGGGAACGCAGGCCGCGATAGCGCAGTTCCAGCTGGATGGCCAGGGCCACCGAGTCGCCGACGCCGAAGCGGCACCAGGTGGAACCGACGCACGACTTCACGGTGCGCAGCGCCTTACCGTAGGCGTGACCGGACTCGAAGCCGGCGGCGACCAGACGTTGCCAGATCGCCGGAAGCTGCTCGACCCGGGCGCCGAGCAGATCGATGCGCTGCCCGCCGGTGATCTTGGTGTAGAGGTCGAAGTCGCGGGCGACCTCGCCGATGGCGATGAGTTTCGCCGGAGTGATCTCCCCGCCGGGAACACGCGGTACCACCGAATAGGTCCCATTGCGTTGGATGTTCGCCAGGAAGGCGTCATTGGTGTCCTGGAGGGCGGCCTGTTCGCCATCCAGAATATGGCCGTTGCCGTGGCTGGCGAGAATGGAGGCGACGGCTGGCCTGCAGATGTCACAGCCGCGGCCGCGGCCGTACCGGGAGACCAGCTCGCTGAACGTGGTGATGCCCTGGGTACGTACCAGCTCGGCGAGTCGCACCCGGGAGATATCGAAATGCTCGCAGAGCGCGGGGTTCACCGTCACACCGGACTCGGCCAGCAGCGCCGACAGCATCGGCACGCACGAGCCGCAGCCGGTGCCGGCCCGGGTGCAGTCCTTCACCTGGGCGACGGTGGTCAGTCCGGACTCGCCGATGGCCGTGTCGATCGCGCCCCGGGTCACCGCGTGACACGAGCAGACCATCGCGTCGGCGGGCAGCGCCGCGACCCCGACCGCCCCGACGCCGGCGCCGGTGGCGGAGTCGGGGCCGGTCGGGGCGATCATGGCAAGCGGGTCGCCCGGAAGGGGACGTCCCACCAGCGGGCGCAGCAGGGCGTAACGGGACGCGTCGCCGACGAGGACCCCGCCGAGCAGAGTGGAGGCGTCGTCGGAGACGACGAGTTTGGCGTAGCTGCCGGCGACCGGGTCGTTGACGGTCACCTCGAGCGCTCCGGCGGTGCCGGCCAGGGCATCTCCGAAACTCGCCACGTCGACGCCGAGCAGCTTGAGCTTGGTGGAGGTGTCCGCGGCGCCCAGCTCGCGGCCCTCGGCGCCGAGCAGGCGTTCGGCCAGCAGCGTCGCCATCGCGTATCCCGGCGCGACCAGCCCGTGGACCCGTCCGTCGATGCACGCGCACTCGCCGATCGCGAACACGGCCGGATCCGCGGTCGCGCAGCCCCCGTCGACGACGATCCCGCCCCGCCCGCCCACAGCCAGCCCCGCGTCCCGCGCCAGCGCGTCCTGCGGCCGCACACCCGCCGCGAAGACGACGACGTCCGCCGCCAACGTCGTCCCGTCACCCAACGACACCGTCAGCGGGCCGGACGTGCCCCCCGCCGGTCCCTCCCTCCCGGCTCCCGCGGTGGCGACGGCCGCCGCACCGCAGATGGACGGCTCGGTGCCTGTGGGCGGCTCGGTGCCTGTGGGCGGCTCGGTGCCGAGGGGCGGTCTGGCGGCGAGGGGCGGTTTGGTGGCTGTGATCGGTTCGGTGTCTGTGGCCGGTTCGGCGGCCGCTGGTGGGGCCGTGATCGCGGCGGCGAAGGTACCCAGGTGAACGGTGACGCCGAGGTGCTCGACGAGTCGGCGCAGCAGAGCGCTGCCGCCGACGTCCACCTGCAGGGGCATGAGCCGGTCCGCCATCTCGACGACATGGACGGCGAGGCCCAGCTGACGCAGCGCGCGGGCGGCTTCCAGACCGAGCAGTCCACCGCCGACGACGAGCCCGCGTGGTGGGCCGCCGCGCGCGGGGGCGTGGCCGGTGGCGCGTTCGGCGGCGGCGCGGATGGCGGCCAGGTCGTCCAGGGTGCGGTAGACGAAACAGCCCGGCAGGGCGGCGCCGGGCACCGGTGGGACGAACGCGGACGAGCCGGTGGCCAGGACGAGAGCGTCGTAACCGACCGTCCGGCCGTGACTGGTCGTCACGGTCCGCGCGCCGCGATCGAGGGCGACCACGGATTCGGCCAGGTGCAGGACGTAGTCCTGGCCGTCGTAGCAGTCGTCGGCCACCAGATCGAGGTCCCGCGGGTCGACGCCGTCGAAGCAGGACGACAGCGCCACCCGGTCATAGGCGCGTTGGCGCTCGGCGCCGAACACCGTCATCTGCCAGACCCGGGCGGTGTCGAGTGCGCGCAGCTGCTC
The DNA here is from genome assembly GCF_023242945.1 of Frankia umida. Taxonomy (NCBI): domain Bacteria; kingdom Bacillati; phylum Actinomycetota; class Actinomycetes; order Frankiales; family Frankiaceae; genus Frankia; species Frankia umida. The sequence continues at coordinate 4,703 of NZ_JALKFT010000029.1, read as the reverse complement.
GACGAAGCGCTGCCCGACCATTCCGTTACCCACGACGACCAGCCGCTTTTTGTCGACCACGCAGACGATGGTGTCGGTCTTCTGTTGACTCACCCCTGCATCCGCGTTACTGCGGTGATAAATCCTTCTCACCGCGCCGGGAGGCGCCTTGTGCGGATGGCCGGGAGTGACGTTCCACCGGATGTGCACACGCCTTTCCAGGTGCATCTCATTACTGGTGGCGTGATGGGCAAGAATGCGCCGATGAGGTTACTGTTATGCGGCGTCGCGTCGCGGTGGCGGGCATGGACTGGACCAGTCGCGCATCGGCTCGGCGCCTCGCTTCGCACCAGCCACGGTTCGGACGCGGTCGGTGCTGGTCAGGGCGTGTGCTGGTCAGGGCGTGTGCTGGTCAGAGCGTGTGCCGGTCAGAGCGTGTGCTGGGAGGCGGCGGCCGCGGGGCGCAGGTCGGTCAGGGCCAGCGGGTGGGCCGGCGGGTCGGGCAGGACGATCGTGGACGTCACCTCGCCGTGCGCGCCGACGTGCAGGAGTTCGCCGCTGGCCAGCGTCCGCCAGCCAGGGTGCTCGTCCATCGGCTCGCTCGCGACGACGACGGCCGGGGCCACCGTCAGATCCGGGGCGTGCACCCGGGTCGCGCCGGTCGCGTCGGCGTGGTGCAGGGCCCGATCGCCGTGCTGACCACCGGCGGGACGGCGTAGCAGGTAGAGCCGGTTGGTGTCGGGGTAGCGCAGGGCCCACAGGTCGGTGGCGGTGGCCAGCAGCAGGTTGATGCTGTAGAGCGGCAGTGCGCCGGCCACCCAGCGGACCGCGGTGGTGATGCCGCGGGTGACGTCCCCACCGGCGTTGTCGATCTCCCGGTCGACCAGGGCGAACAGTCGCTCGGAGTCGGTGGCTCCGCCGATGTCGGCCATCGCGGCCGCGCCGAGATGGCGTTCCAGGACGTCCAGGCCCTCGATCACCCCGTTGTGCGCGAAAAGCCGGCCCGAACGCTCGAACGGATGGGTGTTGGGTACCGCTATCTCACCGGTGGAGGCATGCCGCACATGTGCGACGAAGGCAGTCGACCGGGTGTGGCGGGCCTGCGCGGCGAACTGCCGGTCCTGCCAGGCCGCGATCGGCTGGCGGAACACCTCGGGCTGTCCACGGGAGTCGAAGTAGCCCAGGCCCGTCCCGTCCGGGTTCTGGTGGCTCTGCTCGTCGAGGCTGTCCGGCGCGTCCAACAGCCAGAACGTGGCCCGGGTGGCCCGCGGGGCGCTGATCAGTCCGAAGAGCCTGCACATTCCATCGCTCCCTGTTCTGGCACCCTCCTGCGGCCCGCCCGTCCTGCGTCTGCGTCTCTCGATGGTCCGGGAGAAGGACGTGCGGTCGCAGCCGGGACGTCAACCTATCGTGTCTGGGGTGCGACTATAAGTGTCCGCGAGGGGTGCGGTGGCGGGCTCGCGTGGCCGGATCAGGACTCGGCCGGGCCCGGCGCGCGGCGGGAGTCCTGCGCCGTGGGAGTTACTGTGCCGTGGGAGTTACTGTGCGGCGGGAGCTGTGAGCGCCGTCGGTGCCGAGGTTCCAGCTGATGATCCGGTGCGGATGGATGCGGATCACCTCGGGACTCAGATGCGGGGCAGGAGCGGTGATGTCGCGCAGGGCCTGCGCGGTGCCGCGGATCTCCACGCCGCGCACCGACCAGGGGTCCAGCGACGCGATGTCGTCCACCACGTAGGCGACCTGCCCGTTCGCGGCGACGTTGCGGAACTTGCGGGTGTCGCCGAGGTGGTAGCCGTAGATGCTGATCACACCGGTGGCCTCGTCGACGGTATGGCTGACCGGGCTGTTCTGCAGGGTGCCCTCGGGCGCGAGGGTCGCGAGTCGACCGAGAGGCTGGGACCGCAGGTACTCGAGCTCGTCCGCAGTGAAGACCATGATGTGCCTTTCGGGGCGCGGCAGGGTGGCGCGTGGCTTGTGGCTTGTATGGGGCGGGGATGCCGTGGCGTGGGTGCTTCGAGGTCACCGTAGAAGCTGATGTCGAGGTGAGGTCAAGGCCCGGCCATCCCCGCACCGGTGACCTGGCCTGGCCGCAGGCAGCCGGGCCGAGGAGCGCCCCGGGCGGGTCGTCCCGCTACGTTCGGAAGGCGGGTGCGCGGCGCGACCGGGGTCCACATCCGCGAGGGGAATCCCTGTCGGACCGGTTCGGACTGGTAAGGAGGACGGGGGTGGGGGCTTCGTTGTCAGCAACTACCACGCCTGGGAGATCGCCGGTATCCAGGCCCGGCAGCGGGCCCGCGACGCGCCGTTGATCAGCTCGACGCAGTGCAGCTACTCGCTGGTCCACCGCGATCTGGAGCACGAAACTCCTGCCGTACTGCCGGGCCGACAACGTCGGCGTTCTGTGTTACAGCCCGTTGGCCGCGGGTCAGCTGACCGGATGGCGGGACACCCCGAGAGTCTTGGGGCGCCGCCGGATGGGCATGATGTCGCCGTTGCCCGGTCCCACCCTGCGCGCGGCCCGCGCCGCCCTGGACCTGGTCGCCCTGGACCTGGTCGCCCGGGCGCACGGCGTCTCGATGGCCCCGGTCGCGCTGGCCTGGCTGCTGGCCCAGCCGGGGGTCACGTCCGTCATCGTCGGGCCGAGCCGGCTCGAGCAGCTGGAGGACAACCTCGGTGCCGCGAGCCTCGTGCTGACCGAGGAGGAGCTGCGCAGCCTGGACGCCGCCACCCAGCCCGAACCGATCTACCCCGGCACCCTCGACCGAGCCCTCGGCGCTCTCGCCGAGCGATCCTCGTCGTGGACGAAGCCCAGGAGCTGACCCCGGCGGCCACCATGGCCGCCGATATATCAACTCGGGTTTGGTACTTCGGCACGTTGGGGTCGGGGTTGACGCTGGTACCGCCCAACAGTCTGGCCTGCGCCGCCTGGCCTGCGCCGCCTGGGACGAGACGGAACTCGAACGGTGGATCGTCCGGGCACCGGACCTGAACGAGGCGATGCGGGCCCGGCTGCGCAAGGCTGCGGCCGCCGCTGGGGAACTCGGCTACAGCGTCGTCCTCGACCCGGCCACCCGCCGCAAGTGCAGATCGACGGTCGTCGGGCTGTCCGAGACCCGGCGCCCGTTCGCGGCCGTCGCGCTCGAGGAACGTCCGGCGTAATCGGCAGGAAGGGACCGCAATGGCGGACAGGTTGGCACGGAAGGTCGCGCTCATCACGGGTGCCGCGAGTGGCCTGGGCAAGGCGCAGGCGCAGCTGTTCGTGGCGGAGGGCGCCCGCGTGGTGGTCGCCGATATCGACTCCACGGGCGGCCCCGCGCTGGTCGCCGAACTCGGGGAGGCGGCTGTCTTCGCCCACCTGGACGTCACCGACGCGGCCGCCTGGGAGCCGGTCGTCGCGAGCGTGTTGGCCCGCTGGGGGCGCCTGGACGTCCTGGTCAACAATGCCGGCGTCGCCGCGGTCGGCACGCTTGAGCACCTGCCGCTCGAACAGCACCGCCAGATGATCGACGTGAACATCAACGGCGCCTTCTACGGCACCCGGGCGGTCGCCGCCGCGTTGCGCCGGCAGGGCGCCGGTGCCATTGTGAACATCTCCTCGATCGACGGGTTGGTCGGTATCGCCGGGCTGTCCAGCTACGCGGCGACCAAGGCGGCGCTCACCGGGCTCACCCGCTCCGCGGCCCGGGAACTCGGGCCGGCGGGCATTCGGGTCAACGCGGTGTACCCCGGGGTCATTGACACACCGCACATTCCGGCGGCATCCCGGGCCTACGTCCAGCGGCTGGTGGAATGGCAACCCATCCCCAGGCTGGGCCGGCCGGAGGAGGTCGCCGCGCTGGTGCTGTTCCTGGCCGGGGACGAGGCGAGCTACATCACCGGGGCCCAGATGGTCGTCGACGGCGGCCACCTCGCGGGCCCGTGGCGACCATCCCACGAAGCCGCGGACGACACCTGACCCAACCCCTTCGGTGCCGCATCGAACCGGTCGAGCTCGCGGGGGAACGAGCTCGCGGGGGAACGAGGGGCGGTTGCGCGGCACAGCCGCCCCTCACGGCGCGGCTGTGGTCGTCGGGCTTCAGCTCGAGGACGTCGTGAATCCGGTCTGCACACCCTGGTATTACTGACCTTTAATGTGCGAGGTCGGCTGGCTGATCATGGGGTGGTGTCAAGGTCAGCCCGGTGCCCGCCAGGCAGCCCTCGGGCAGGTCAGGACGACGCCCGACCCGGCGCAGGCCGTGTCGGACCAGACCGGTGAGATGATCGACGTCGACCAGGACCCGGTTGGCGATCTCCCCGCGTTTCAGCAGCGACCACACGCCTTCCACCGGGTTCAGCTCCGGACTGTACGACGGCAGTCGGATCACGGTCAGCCACAGCGCGTTCGCCGCGATGAACGCGAGCATCTCCGCACACCGGTGGATGTTCAGGTTGTCCCAGACCAGGACGATCGGCCGGCCCAACCGGCGGTGCGCCGCCACGATCAGATCCCGGTACTCCGTCCATAGAAACGCCTTCGGTTCACCACGACGGCCCCGATGCTCGCGTAGCCGGTAGAACCAGCGCGGCACCTGCCCAGGCCGGTAGCAGGCAAGCCCCGCGATCGAGACCCGCCCCGACCCGCTCCCACGCACCCGTACCACCGGCGAGCGTCCCCGCAGACTCCAACTGGTCACCCGAGGCGGCCGCAACGTCTGCCCCGCCTCATCCTCGAACACCACCCAGCC
>NZ_JALKFT010000028.1:0-65293 GCF_023242945.1 Frankia umida | reverse complement strand
GACCAGCACCACCCCACCACCACCCTCCCCAGCAACGCCACCACCAGCAGCTAACCCCCCACACACAGCAACCACACCCGCACATGCCAAAGGGTCGGGCACGCAACCACCGTGCCCGACCCATCACCCCACCACGAAAAACCCGACACCAGCACCCCCACGCCCACAGGCGCGACAGCACTCAGGCGCTACGACGCCCCTCGCCGGTACCCCGCAGCACCGCCAACCGCTCCGCCAGCACCTCCTCCAGATCATCAGTCGTACGACGCTCCATCAACATGTCCCAATGCGTCCGCGGCGGCTTCGCCTTCTTCGGCTCCGGCCGCTCACCATCCACAATCACCGACGCCCCACCGCACACCCGGCACTCCCACGTCGACGGCACCTCCGCCTCCGCGGCGAACGGCATCGTGAACTGGTGCCCGTTCGGACAGTCGTAGGACGCCGACTGGCGTGGAGCAAGCTCGGTACTGCGGTCCGTCTCATACGACACCGCACCAAGACGGCTTCCCCGCAGGATGCGCTCGCCCATATAACTCCTCCGAGCGTCGAGTCGCCAGCAACTACCACCCGACAACGATCCAGCCAGCCAAGACGTTCCCGCCCCGGAAGGACACCTACCACAATCATGAACCCCACCCGCCGACACCCCCCCACCAGCCCCCCACACACCCTGCACACCCTCACCCTCGGTGTCCTCCGCACCGCCGTCGGACTCGCCGCCCTCACCCGCGCCGTCGACATCCTGCGCCTCACCGGCATCGACCGCACCACCGCCACCCACCTCGCCTGGACCGCCCGCCTCGCCGGCATCCGCGACATCGCCCTCGGCGCCGGACTCCTCACCGCCCACACCACCGGCCGCGACACCCACCTGTGGATCACCGCCGGAATGCTCGCCGACACCGCCGACGTTTCCGTCTTCGCCACCGCCACCGCCCGCGGCCACCTCCCACCCGCCCTCGGCACCGCCATGACCACCGCCGCCCTCGGCGGCGCCGCCGCCGCACTACCCCTGCTCCGCCGCCACCAGCCCACCGCCAACACAGGGGAGTAGCAGCCGAAACACCCCCACCAACCACCACCAGTCACCACCCGAAAGGACCCCACACCATGACCACCAGCAACACCCCCGACCAGCAGCCCACCAGCAGCGACACCACCCGCAAAATCGTCAAAACCGACGAGCAGTGGCGCGCCGAACTCGACCCCGACCGCTACGCCATCCTCCGCCAGGCCGCCACCGAACGCGCCTTCACCGGCACCTACACCTACAACAAGGACACCGGCACCTACCGCTGCGGCGCCTGCGGCGCACCCCTGTTCACCTCCGACACCAAATACGACTCCGGCTCCGGCTGGCCCAGCTTCACCGAACCCACCGTCCGCGACGCCGTCACCCTCATCGACGACCACTCCCACGGCATGACCCGCACCGAAGTCCGCTGCGCCCGCTGCGACAGCCACCTCGGCCACGTCTTCCCCGACGGCCCCGGCCCCACCGGCGAGCGCTACTGCATGAACAGCCTCGCCCTCGACCTCGACCCCCACACCCACTGACCCCACCACCCCCACCCTGCCGGGTCGAGCAGGCCCACACCCCGCCCGACCCGCACCCACCCCCACCAGAACCAACCGAACCCACCCCACCCAGAACACAGCACCCAGCAGAAAACGACCCCGAACCCCCCAAAAAAAACCGCGCCGATAATGCACATTATGTCAAGTAGGGCAGTGGGCGAGAAAACGATCATCGCGTCGCACCGTCCACAAGGATCTTCCGGGGGATGCTGGCCGCGCTGTGCGCGGTCGGCATCCCGACGAGGCGACACCACGCGCTCTCTCCTGCCACCAGCCGGCCAGTAGCGCCATATGTCGCGTTCCTCCGGAAAGTGCGGAGCGGAGGGACCCCCCTCCCCCAGGTGCGTGGTAATGATCTTAGTAGTTGATCAATGAGTCGCGTGGATGTCAACACTGTTGATTATCTTGGTGATGGACGAAGGGGTGCGGAGGTCGATCGTGGGCTGACCTTCGAGGGATGCTGGACGGGTTCGGACCGTGACCCGGTGGGCGCCGTCGCGTCCCGCTACCTCGGTAGGAGAGCCAGATCATGACGTCCCCCCGTGCCTTTCCGTTGGAGCCCGCCCCGATCCGGGTGTCCGATGAGGTCCTCGAGGATCTGCGGGTTCGGCTCGCCTTGACCCGGGAGCCGGTGGACGAGGGGAACGAGGACGGGTCCTACGGGGTCCCTGTCGGTTATCTGCGCGCGCTGGTCGACTACTGGCGAGACGGCTACGACTGGCGCCGGGCGGAGACGCAGATCAACGCCTACGAGCACTACCAGGTGACGGTCGCCGGGGTACCGGTGCACTTCCTGCGCCGGGCCGGGCGGGGTGTCCGTCCGATCCCGCTGATCCTGACGCACGGCTGGCCGTGGACGTTCTGGCACTGGTCGAAGGTGATCGGCCCGCTCGCCGATCCGGCGGCGTTCGGCGGTGACCCGACCGACGCGTTCGACGTGATCGTGCCGTCCCTGCCCGGCTTCGGGTTTCCCGGTCCGCTGACGGGTTTCCCGGACGTCAACTTCTGGAAGGTCGCCGACCTCTGGCATCTGCTGATGACCGAGACCCTCGGTCATCAGAGGTACGCCGCGGGTGGCTGCGACATCGGTGCTCTGGTCACCAGCCAGCTCGGCCACCGTTACGCCGACGAGCTGTACGGCATCCACATCGGTTCCGGTCTGCCGCTGGACTTCTTCAACGGCCCCCGCTCCTGGGATTTCGCCCGGGGCCGGCCCCTGTCGGACGACCAGCCCGCCGACGTACGCGCCCGCATCCTGGCTCTGGACCACCGGTGGGCGTCCCACCTGGCGGTGCACACCCTCGATGGTGCGACCGTCGCGCACGGGCTGGCAGACTCCCCCGCCGGGCTGCTCGCCTGGCTGCTGCGACGCTGGACGGCGTGGAGTGACAACGGCGGTGACCTCGAGCGGGTGTTCAGCCGGGACGACCTGCTCACCCACGCCACGATCTACTGGGTGAACAACTCCATCGCCACGTCGATGCGGTACTACGCCAACGCCAACCGGTATCCCTGGGCTCCTTCCCACGAGCGCACTCCGGTGGTGGAGGCCCCGGTCGGGCTGACCTTCGTCGGCTACGAGAATCCGCCCGGCGTCCACACGGCCGAGCAGCGGATCCGCGCGTTCACCAGCGGCCCGCAGGCCGCCTGGTTCAACCATGTCAACGTCAACGCCCATGACCACGGCGGCCACTTCATTCCCTGGGAGAACCCCGACGCCTGGGTGAGCGACCTGCGCCGCACCTTCCACGACCGCCGACCCTGAACCCCCGCTCCGGGCCGGGTCAGTGCGGCGCGTCGGACCAGCGGTGCAGGATCGACACGTCGGCGACGAGGCGCACGCCGCTGCCGGCCGCCCAGTAGGCGGCGGTCGCGGCCAGGGTGCGGTGCAGTAGCCCGGCGGCCTGCTCGGCATGCCGCCGGGGGACGTGGACCAGCAGCTCGTCGTGCAGGCACAGCACGATGTCGCCGTCGAGTGCCGCCAGTTCGATGCGGACCGTCGCCGCCCAGGCCTTGAACAGCTCCGCGGCGGCTCCCTGCACGACGGCGTTGCGGGCGAACCGCCCGCGGGCGATCAGGGCCTGCGGGGTCGGCGCGGCGTCGTCCTGCGCGTCGGGCGCAGGCGGGTCCGTCAGTCCCCGGGCCGCCCCTGGCCCGGCACCGGCGGCCGCGGCGGGGGCCAGGGGGATCAGCCGGCCACCGAAGGTACGCAGGTCACGGCCCTCACGGCCGGCGCTGTCGGCGGCGTCCAGGAAGGCCAGCGCCGTGGGGTAGGCGCGCCGCATCCGGCGCAGCGCCTCGCCGGCCGAGCCGGTGGTCTGCCCGTACATCGCGGCGAGCATCGCGATCTTCGCGTCGGCGCGCGGGCGGCCCAGGTGCGCGGCGACGGGGGCGTACATGTCGTCGGCGTGGGTGGCACGGGCCAGCGCGGTGTCACCGGAGACGATGGCGAGCACCCGCGGTTCGATCTGGCCGAGGTCGGCGCGGACGAACACCCGGCCCGGCTCGGCGACGACCGCGATCCGCAGGTCCGCGGGCAGGTTGTGCAGGCCGGCCTGGGCGGTCATCCGACCGGCCCCGCCGTCGCTGCCGTGCCAGGCGCCGCGTAGCCGGCCGTCGACGCCGACGTGTTCGTCCAACCAGCGGTGGCCGTAGGTGGTGGCGATCCGTTCGGCGCGCCGCCAGGCGAGCAGGGCGCCGACGACGGGATGCGCGCCCCGCAGCGGTTCGAGGCGACCCGAGCGGGTGTCGGGGACGTCGATACCGATGGTGCGCAGACCCGCCCGCACCGCCGCCGGGTTGCGCAGGTCGACCGGTGCGGGCAGGTGGGCGAGCACGGGCGCGTCGCGGCGGCGGCGGGCCGCGTGCTCGTCAGCGGGGGTGTGCGGGCGGGGGCCGATCAGCTCGTCGAGCAGTGCCTCGGCGACGGGCCTGGCCAGGGGCAGCCCGTCGCGTTCGAGTTCACGGGCGAGCAGTTCGGCGGCGGACTCCGACCAGGCGGTGAGCACGGACAGGGGGATGCGGCCCGGCTGGGGACGGCCATCGGCCAGACGGCGCAGCGCCACCGTCTGGTGCTCGTGCACCGTCAGGGCGAGCTGGGCCAGCCGGGCGGCGCGACGCAGCGCCTGGGCGGCGGACGGGGCCCGGGCGAGCCAGTCGGCGTCGAGCTGACCGTCACCGCGTAGTGCGTCACCGTCGATCCCGATCTCACCGCCGACGCCGACGCCGGCGTCGGCGTGGCCCGCCCCGGCCGAGACCGGCGCACGCAGGACGGCGTCGGCCCCGGTGTCGTCGCCGGAGGCCATCGTGGCGACATCCCAGAGATCAAGCTGCCCCGCAGCGGCCCGCATGGGACGGGTGGATCCCCGCGGCGGCGGTGGCGGCAGGCCCACGGCAGCCGCCCAGACGGCCGGTTCGTCGCCGCGGCGGCCCCCGTGCAGCAGACGGTGCACGGCGGACAGATCCCAGCAGGCGGCCAGGCGCACCCGGGCCTCGATCACCACCTGCGTCGCGGGCCGCGACGACCACCACACCCAACGGGGCCCGAGACGACGTTCGATCTCGGCAAGGTGGCGCCCGGCCTCGCCCGGGCCCGCGACGACCCCGAGCCCCGCCGGCCCGGGCGCCAGGCCTGCTGACCAGGCCAGCGCGAACCCGACGCCGGGCACGGCAACGATGGCCAGGGGATGGCGGGTGGGAAGCTTCGCCGCCCACAGCGCGGCGCACGGGTCAGATCCCGGTCGCGACAGGACACAGACCGGCGCCGAGGGCATGGGTCGATTCTGACCGGTGGGTCCGACAGTTCTCCCCCACCCCACTCGCCCTGCGGCCGGGTTTGTCATGCTGGGCCGGTGAGTGAGGTCAGCACGGGGCATGCGGATTCCCGACCATATGGCCGCCTGGCCGACACACCGGAGCCGGCCGGCGGCGCGGACTACGAGCGGCTTGCCGCGAACCTGCGTCATCTGTTGGATGCCGTGGGAGGCGCGCGGCTGCCGAACCCTCTGGTCAGCCGGGTGGCCGATCAGCTGGCCGAGCTCGGCGCGCAGCTCGCCCCGTTCGCTGTCGCGGAGAGCGAACGGGTCGCGGGACGGCGCTTCGACCTGCCGGGGCGGGGCCAGACGATGGTGCCCGTCCTGCACTGGGACGAGGCCGACGCCCACCATGGCCGGTGCCGGCTGACGTTCGGTCGCCATTACCTCGGCGGCGGTGGCGCGGCGCATGGTGGTGCGGTGCCGCTGGTGTTCGACGAGGCGCTCAGCGCGGTGGCCAACCGGGACCGGCCGATGGCCCGCACCGCGTATCTGCACGTCGACTATCGTGCGATCGTGCCGATCGACACCGAGCTGTGGGTCGACGTGGAGGTCGACCGCGTCGAGGGCCGCAAGTGCTATCTGCGCGGCGGACTGCACCATGGCGATGTCCTGTGCGCGCAGGCCGAGGCGCTGTTCGTCGAACTCAGGCCCGGCCAGCCCTGACACCGGCCTCACCCCTGGTGTCGGCGTCTCCCCTCCCCCAGGTGTGCTCCTCCCGGGCAGGTTTCGCCACCATGATCGTTTTTCTGCCACTGGGACGGCGTCAACACCGTTGATTATCTTGGTCGGGGATGCTCTGGGCGGTGGAGTACCGTCGGGCGCGCCCAGGTGCACCGCTGGACGTGGTCTACCGCTGGACGTGGTCTGCGGCGACGCGACAGGCGAAATGCCGGCGTTCGAAACGTGAACCGGTGAGAATCCCGGTCTACGGGGATATAGGGGTTCGGGGGAAAGGTGGCCGGATGGCGGGGCGGGACAGTGAGTACGAACGTCCCATCCTGCTTGCCTGCGGCGGCTGCGACGCCCGGTGGACCGCGCTGACCGCCGCACACTGCCCGACCTGCCATACGACGTTCGCCAGCGCCACCAGCGGGTTCGACGCCCATCGGGTCGGCGGTACCTGCCAGCCGCCACCGCAGGTGGGGCTGCACGAGGACCGCGGCTACTGGCTGCTCGCCGACGAGCGCGCCCCGGGCCGGGTCCTGCACGCCGAACCACCGGACACGATCACCCGCCGCATGGCCGGCTGACGGGGCCGGGCCACTCCCCCGCACCACGCGGCTGGCCAGGGCGGACGGCGGGCGGGGCCGCTCGGTCGGCCCCTGGCGCCGATCCCGGACGGCGCCGCGGTGCGGTGGGCCGCGAGGATCAGGCACGATCAGGAGACCATGACTCTCGCCGACCACCTCCCCCCGCGTGTCGCCGGCGCTCCGGCTGCCCCCGGCGCCCCCGCGCTCACCACCTCCGCCCTCACCACCTCCGCCCTCACCGCCACGATCGCCGCCGAGCCGGATCCGGACGCCCTCTACGACGCGTTCACCGCGTGGACGTCCGAGCAGGGCCTGGAGCTGTACCCGGCGCAGTCGGAGGCTCTGATCGAGATCGTGTCCGGGTCGAACGTCATCCTGGCGACCCCGACCGGGTCGGGCAAGAGCCTGGTCGCGGCCGGGGCGCACTTCGCGGCGCTGGCCGCGGGGCGGCGCACGTTCTACACGGCGCCGATCAAGGCGCTGGTAAGCGAGAAGTTCTTCGCCCTGTGCGCGATGTTCGGGGCGTCGAACGTCGGGATGATGACCGGCGACGCCAGTGTCAACGACACGGCGCCGATCATCTGCTGCACGGCGGAGGTCCTCGCGAACATCGCGCTGCGCGACGGGGTCGCCGCGGACGTCGGCCAGGTGGTGATGGACGAGTTCCACTACTACGCCGATCCCGACCGGGGCTGGGCCTGGCAGGTGCCGCTGCTGGAACTGCCGAACACCCAGTTCGTGCTGATGTCGGCGACCCTGGGCGACGTGTCGCGGTTCGAGACGGATCTGACCCGACGCACCGGGCGGCCGACGGCGGTGGTCAGTTCGGCGCAGCGTCCGGTGCCGTTGTTCTACCGGTTCGTCACCACGGCGTTGCACGAGACGATCGCCGAGCTGCTCGAGACCCGCCAGGCCCCGGTGTACGTCGTGCACTTCACCCAGGCGCAGGCGCTGGAACGGGCGCAGGCGTTGATGAGTGTGAACGTGTCGTCGCGGGGTGAGAAGGACGCGATCGCGGCGGCGATCGGTGGGTTCCGGTTCACCGCCGGGTTCGGGAAGGTGCTTTCCCGGCTGGTGCGTCATGGCATCGGGGTGCATCACGCGGGGATGCTGCCGAAGTACCGGCGGCTGGTCGAACAGCTCGCGCAGGCGGGGCTGTTGAAGGTGATCTGCGGGACGGACACCCTCGGGGTGGGCATCAACGTGCCGATCCGCACGGTGGTGTTCACCGCCCTGTCGAAGTACGACGGGACGAAGGTGCGGCTGCTGACCGCCCGGGAGTTCCACCAGATCGCCGGACGCGCGGGGCGCGCCGGGTACGACACCGTCGGCAATGTCGTGGTGCAGGCCCCCGAGCATGTGGTCGACAATCTGAAGGCGCTGGCGAAGGCCGGGGACGATCCGAAGAAACGGCGCAAGGTGGTGCGCAAGAAGCCACCGGAGGGCAGTGTCGGCTACGGCGAGCCGACGTTCGACCGGCTCGTGACGGCCGAGCCGGAGCCGTTGACGTCCCAGTTCACCGTGTCGCACGCGATGCTGCTCAACGTGATCAACCGGCCGGGTGACGCGTTCGCGTCCATGCGCCATCTGCTCACCGACAACCATTCCGACCCCGCCACCCAGCGGCGGCTGATCCGCCGGGCGATCGCGATCTACCGGGCCCTGCTGGCCGCCGGCGTGGTGGAACGTCTCGACGGCCCGGACGAGCTGGGGCGCACGGTGCGGATCACCGGGCAGCTGCAGCTCGACTTCGCGCTCAACCAGCCGCTGTCGCTGTTCGCGCTGGCGGCGCTGGAGCTGCTCGACCCGGCGGCGCCCGGCTATGCCCTCGACGTGCTGTCGGTGTTGGAGTCGACGCTGGACAATCCCCGCCAGGTGCTGCACGCCCAGCTCAGCCGGGCCCGCGGCGAGGCGGTCGCGGCGATGAAGGCGGAGGGTGTCGAGTACGACCGGCGGATGGAACTGCTCGAGGAGGTCACCTATCCGCGACCGCTGGCCGAGCTGCTCGGCGCGGCGTACGCGACCTACCGGCAGGGCCATCCCTGGGTCGACGACTACGAGCTGGCGCCCAAGTCGGTGGCCCGCGAGCTCTACGAACGGGCGATGACGTTCGCCGAGTACGTGTCGTTCTACGGGCTGGCCCGATCGGAGGGACTGCTGCTGCGCTATCTGGCCGACGCCTACAAGGCGCTGCGCCAGACGGTGCCCGAGGACGCCCGCACCGAGGAGGTCACCGATCTCACCGAGTGGCTGGGGGAACTGGTCCGCCAGACCGACTCGAGCCTGCTCGACGAGTGGGAGCGGCTCAGCGACCCGGGCTCCCCCGTCGACGCGGCGCTCGCGGCCTCGGCGGTCGACGATCGACCGCCGGCGGTGACCGGTAACCCACGGGCGTTTCGGGTGCTGGTGCGCAACGCGTTGTTCCGCCGGGTGGAGCTCGCCGCCCTGCGCCGCTGTGACCTGCTTGGGGAGCTGGACGGGCCGGCGCCGGGCGGGTCCGGGGTGGCGGGTTCGACGTTCGACGCCGAGCGGTGGCAGGCGGCGCTCGAGGGCTACTACGAGGAGTACGACCGGATCGGCACGGGTCCGGACGCGCGCGGCCCCGCGATGCTGCTGCTGAACCAGGACGGGCCGGTGTGGACGGCCCGGCAGATCCTCGACGACCCGGCCGGGGACCATGACTGGGGGATCAGCGCCGAGATCGACCTGGCCGCCTCCGACGAGGCCGGTGTCGCCGCCGTGCGGGTCACCGCGGTGGACCGTCTCTGATCCCCGACATGGGGGCGGGTGGGGCGGGTGGGCCGGGCGGGGGGGTGGCGACGGGGACGGCGCGGTCGTCGGTGCTGATGGCCCTGGGCAGGCCGAGGCCGACCGCCCGGGCCGCGGCGTCGGCGTCGACCGGGTCGGTGAGGATCATGTACTCGTCCAGCTCGTTCATGATGCGCAGAACGTGGTCACGGATGGCCTGGTGGCGCCGGCCGAGGGACGGGGACAGCCAGATGGCGCTCACCGCGTGGTCGACGGTGACCGATGTGATCGGCAGAATACTCATGATCATCAGGTTCGCGTCGGCGGCGCCGAAGTCGGCCACCCCCACCTCGATGCCGGTCGCGATCAGGTCGTTCAGCGGGCCCAGGCAGCTGCCGATGTCGAAGCCCCGTTCGGCGCCGTAGAGGTCCGCGATGACCTCTCCCGGGCGCAGGCTGCCGTCGTCCATCGCCGCGCGCAGCGCGTCCAGCACCGTCGCCGCCACGGGTACGCCGGCCAGTATCGGCAGGTACACCGGCGGCGGGGTGGTGGGGCTGGCGCGCAGCCGGGGGAGGTCGGCGACGACGCGCGCCAGGGCGGCGGCGGTGAGCAGGGGGATCAGCTGCGTCTGCTCGTTGGTGGGGACCAGGGTGATGGCCGGCAGATCACCGTGTTCGGGGTGGCACCAGCGCAGCTGTGTCTTCGTGCCGACCGCGTGGCCGTCGCGCACGTCCACGACCGGGCTGTAGCGCATCCGCAGCGAGCCCTCGCCCGGATCCCCGCGCAGCGCGCGCAGCAGCGCGATCCTCGGGGACATGCTGGCGGGATTGTTCTCCAGACTCGGGTCGTAGAGGGTGAGGCTGCCCTTTCCGGTGCGTTTCGCCGCGTACATCGCCGCGTCGGCGCGGTGCAGCAGGCTCTCGGAGGACAGTTCCTCCCACGCCTCGGCGACGACCAGGCCGACGCTGGCGCGCACGCTGTGACGCACGCCGGAGAGCACCGTGGGTGCCCGGACCGCGGCGAGCACCCGGCTGCCGATGATCGCGGGAGTGTCGCCGCCGGGTACCAGCAGGATCGCGAACTCGTCGCCGCCGAGGCGGGCGACGGTGTCCCCGGCGCGCACCGCGTGGGTCAGCCGGCTGCCGGTGACCTGCAACAGCCGGTCGCCGGCCGCATGACCGAGGGTGTCGTTGACCCGTTTGAAGTCGTCCAGGTCGACGTAGATGACGGCGAAGGAGCGGCCGTCGTCGCGTTGGCCGGCCAGGGCGGCGTGGAGCCGGTCGGCGAACAGGGCGCGGTTGGCGAGGCCCGTCAGCGGATCGTGGTAGGCCTGGCGCTGCAGGCGTTGTTCACTGCTCTCCAGGCGGTGCAGCAGACCGACGTTGTCCGCCAGAGTGATCATCTGGCGGGCGAGGACCAGGACGGGCAGGGCCAGCAGCGCGACCACGTCCACGACGTTCAGCCCGCTACCGACGGACACGTCGACCAGGGCGATGAGGCTGGCGGTGGCCAGTGGTAGCAGCGGCAGCAGGATGTGCGCCCAGCGTTTCGTGAACGGGCCGGGTTCGGCCGGTGCGCCGCCGTCGGCGCGGGCGGGGGCGGGGGCGGGGGCGCGTTCGGGGGCCAGGCAGGCCAGCAGCAGGCACCAGCTGGCCAGCAGCCAGGCGATCTCCGGGCCGGAGCGCAGGACGACATGCTGGACGGCGATGTTCGCGGTGTAGAGGAGCAGGCTCGCGGAGATCCCGGTGAGCGCGACGGAGAGCAGGATGAAACCGGTGGTCGCCGCCGGCCGGCGAAAGATCCATAACAGTGCGGTGGCGCAGACCAGCAGCTGGCTGAACACGCACAGGACGAGGGCGACGACGAAGTGTTCGGTGTCGCCCACCCCGTTGTCGACGATCCGGTGCAGGAACAGCGCCCAGGCCAGCAGGTTCACCGAGCCGACGACGATGAGACTGTCCAACAGGGTGGTGAGCCACCAGCGGTGGCCCATCAGCACCCGTCGTTCGGCGGCGGCTCCCGGCGCGTGCATCGGGTAGGCCAGCAGCGCCACCAGCGCGCAGCCCACGATCGGCAGGAGCAGCAGATGGCCGTAGCCGAGGTGTAACTGGTCGGCTAACGGCCCCGCGGTCGGGGAGATGAACACCGCGGCCAGCGCGGCGAGACCGATCGCGAGGTCCACCACCGCCACCAGCAGACGCCAGGTGCGGTGGCGGCCGCGCGCACGGCATCCGGTGCGTACGGCGACGGCGCACGCGAGCAGCAGGACGACGGCGATCACCGCGCGCAGCACCCGCGACGCGACGGTGTCGGGCAGGAGCAGCACCCCGGGGCAGATCACGGCGCAGCTCACCAGCGCGATCACCAGCCAGATCCGCATCGCGGGCGTCATGCGCCGGGCGGTCGGCGACGCCGACGGGCGCACCGTCCACCCGGATTCGCGGTGGGACGCGGGCGGACGGCCCGCGCCCCACCTGGAGCTCGGATCGACACCACGGTCGACACCACGCGGGGACGTCCCCGGGCCGGGATCGAACAGCGGCTCGGCGACGGGAGCGACCGCGACGACAGGAGCGTCGCGGGTGGAACCGGTCGGTGCGGTGGAGCCCGGCGGTGCGCTACCGCGCGCGCCGATGCTCGACCGGCCGGATCGGGACATCATGACTTCGTTGGATTTCGTCGTGATCACCTCGCCCTGTCCGGCCAGGCCAGCTGGACGACTCTCCCCTGCCCGAGCCACCCCGTGTTCCTGCCCGGTCTGAGGGGTCCCTGACGCACGGAGAAAGACGCACTTCTCAGCGTGACCCCTTGTACGTATGGCAACGGCCCCCCGCGGGCCCCGCCACCCCGCCCCGGTGCGTGGCCCGGACGTGCCACCTGCCGCCGGGGTCACCCCCGTTCGCGGCCGCGGCGACCACCTCGAGCAGTATCGTCACACTGTGAGCACCGTACGGGTTTTTCTGCTGGATGACCACGAAATCGTCCGCCGGGGGATCCGGGAGATGCTGTCCGAGACCGGCGACATCGACGTGGTCGGTGAGGCCTCGACGGCCGCCGAGGCGCTGCGCCGTATTCCCGCGACCCGGCCGAGCGTGGCCGTGCTGGACGCCCGCCTCGAGGACGGCAACGGTATCGACGTCTGCCGGGATCTGCGTTCCGCGCATCCCGAGATCGGCTGCCTGATCCTCACCTCGTACGACGACGACGACGCCCTGTTCGCCGCGATCATGGCCGGGGCGGCCGGCTACCTGCTCAAGCAGATCAAGGGCACCGACCTGGTCGGGGCGATCCGCACCATCGCCTCGGGGCGGTCCCTGCTCGACCCGGCGGTCACCCAGCGGGTGCTCACCCGGCTGCGCGAGGGGCCGGCCGAGGACCGCAAGCTCTCGACGCTCGGCGAGCGGGAGCGTCAGATCCTCGTGCTGATCGCCGAGGGGCTGACCAACCGGCAGATCGCCGGGCGTATCCACCTCTCGGAGAAGACGGTCAAGAACTACGTGTCGGCGATCCTGGAGAAGCTCGAACTGTCCAGCCGCACCCAGGCCGCCGTCTACGCCACCCGCATCGACAAGTAGCCCGCCGACCCGCCAACCGGCCAGCCCACCGGAGCACCGGAGCACCGGAGCGCCCGGTCCCCGCGGGGCTCGGGCGCCGCTAGTCGAGGTGGTTCAGGACGGTCTGCAGCGCCTCGGCCACGGACACCGCGGTGCGCACCACCGTCGCCGACGGCCACGGGTCGGCCCGGGCCGCCATCGCCTGGTGGATGGCCCCGGTCGCCTCGCTCGCGCCGGGTCCGGCGGCGATCCGCCGGGCGATCCGGGCGGCGGCGACCTCCGGCGCGGTCACGCAGTGCAGCTCCACCAGATCGGCGCAGACCTCACCGGCGAGCTGCGCGGCGATCGTGCGGTGCCCGGCGCTGGAGAACGAGGCGTCGAGGACCACGCTCTCCCCCCGGCACAGCGCCGCCCGGGCCCGCCGCAGCATCTCCGTGTAGGTGGCGTCGGTGATCTCCGGGGCGTACCGGCCGACACCGAACGTGCCCTCGTCGGGGCTGGCCGGCTCGCCGGCGAGTTCCCGGCGGATGATGTCGCTGCGTAGCAGGACCCAGTCACCGACCTCGGCCAGCCGGCTGGCCAGCGTCGTCTTCCCGGTGCCGGGCAGGCCACCGACGACGGCCAGGCGTACCCGTCCGGAACGCAGATGCCGGTGGGCGACGGCCAGCAGCCGCCGGGCCCGCTCGGCGGCGTCCGGATCGCCCTGCCCGTGCGCACAGGCCGTCCGGGCCTGGTCGAACGCCCGGTAGGCGACGTAGAAGTGCTGCAGGGAGCGGGGATGGACCTCGCCGCTGAACTCGCGGTAGTCCTCCAGGAAGTCGGCGGCCTCCTCGGCCGCGCCCAGCCGCTCCAGGTCCATCGCCAGCGACGCGACATCGCCCAGGATGTCCCCGGCGCGGGCCAGCGGGTCGCTTTCGACACAGTCGAGGATTCGCGGGCCGTCGTCGAGGCAGAAGATGTCCTCGGCGAGCAGGTCGCCGTGGCCGTCGCGAATCCAGCCGGCCCGGGTCCGTTCGGCGAGCAGCTCACCGCGTCCGGCCAGGTAGCGCAGCGCCAGCCGGCCGATGTCGTCGACGACGGCGGCGTCGAGCTGGCTGCCGCGAAACACCGAGATCCCGGCCAGACCCTCCCGCCAGCGGGCCTCCAGCGCCGCCCGCTCCCCCGCCGCGGCGATCCGCGGGGACGTCTCGCACCGCTGGTGGAACACCGCCAGCGCCCGGGCGATCGAACGCAGCAGCGGCGCGAGCCGCGCCCCCCGGCGCACCAGCGTGGACAGCTGACGGCTCGCCGGCATCCGCCGCATCACCACCAGATGGTCGAGCAGGGTGCCGGCGTCGTCGTACAGATCGGCGACTCCCAGGTAGACATCGGGTGCCAGCCGGCGGTTGAGCGTCACCTCGGCGGCGCACAGCTGTTCGCGTTCGCGCAGTTCGGCGGCGGTGGGCGGGCCGGCGGGCAGGGGCTTGCGACGTTTGTAGGCCCGGTCGGCGGTCAGGTACAGCACCGCCCCGTGGGTCTCCCGGATGGACGCTGCGGCGAGGTCGGCGAGCTGCGGGGCGCGCAGCCGGGGCGGTCCCGCCCCGGGGACGGCCGGGACCGGGACGCCGGTCGGACCGCGACTGTCACCGGCACCTGCGCCGGGCAGCGCATCCCGCACATACTGGACGGTCATCGCCTCTCCCGGGGGTTACGTGAAACTCTCGCGGACGACGCCCGTTCCACCGTCGAACAGTCGAACTGCGGCCTTTGCTGGTTCTCACTGGTCATGCTCTCCGGCGGACGCCACGCGCACGACCGCCAGAGGTAGCCTCCCCGAAGGACGTTCGGACCACCGCCGGTGGTCATCCGTCCCGCACCCGATCGCCGGGCCCGATCGCCGAACGACGTTGCCGCCGGCCCGCCAGACGCGTTCCTCGTACGTCGCGGGAACGGCAACGACACCTGTTCGTCCGTGCTCACCCGGCGCCGCGGGCCTTTCGTGTGCTCAGTGTTGCCCGTGTGCTCAGTGCTCCTCGAACTCCCGCAGGAATGCGCCGCGGCGCGCGGTCGTCTGCTGGACGAGACGTTCCGCGTGGGCGAACGCCTCGTCGTCGAGCAGCAGATCCGCGCAGTACCGGTCGAGCAGCGCCGCGAGGGTACGCAGCACCTCGCGCAACTGCGCCGGATCCGCCGCCGTCCACCGCCAGGTGTTCTCCCGCAGCCCGTGGACGGCCTGGAGAACATCCTGGACGCCCAACGCCCGCGGGTGCTCCCCCGCGTCCACCGGAGCCGGTTCCCGCAGGCCGACCTGGGCACCCAGCGCCCAGCACGACCAGGGATCGCAGGCCACGTCCAGAACCCGCCGCCCGCTGGCGAACAGCACATGCCAGCAGGTTCGTTCCGCCAGGTACAGGCCGTACTTCTCCGCGAACGGTTCGAGGATCTCCATCGCGGCCTGGGCGAACTCCGCCGTGGCCGCCCCGCCGCCCGCCTCCGCACCCGCCGCGTCGTCGTACATGCGCGCACACCGCCTTCCAGGCTGTTCCCATCCCGGCTGCG
Organism: Frankia umida; assembly: GCF_023242945.1. NCBI lineage: Bacteria > Bacillati > Actinomycetota > Actinomycetes > Frankiales > Frankiaceae > Frankia > Frankia umida. Next base: position 49,807 of record NZ_JALKFT010000028.1, on the reverse strand, counting down.
GCCCGTCACCTCCGGGCCACGGCGAACGCCGCAGATGGACTCAGGGTGAACTGTAGAAGACGCCACGGCGCGGCGGGTGGCGAAACCGTACGGATTTCACGCCGGCCGCCGATTGTCGAGGCCACCCGCACACCCGGCTCCGCACCGCGCATCCGCGATATCCGGAACACCGCCACAAAGCCGCTCTCGGCCGGCACGTCGCATTCCCCCGACGGATGCCGAAAAACACCAGGTCATCACGCCCACCCCGGACGTCGACCGACTCCGCCCACCACGCGTCCGTGCCCCCACGGTGACCCGGCCCGCGCGTGCGCACCGGCGACTCCCGGCGGCGTGCTCCCCCGGGGAACCGATCCGGTGCCGGGCTTGGTGTCCTCGGCGACGTGGGGCACTTTGGGGCTGTTCGCCGCGGACCACCGGCGTCGCCCTGGTGAGGCCGAGCCGGCGCCGTCAGTCGTACCCGTCCCCCGCGTCATGACCGCAAGCGCTGAACCTGTCGCACTGCGCAGCGAGTCGCCCAACGGACAGCTCGCGATGCACCAGCCCAGGTCGCGGGACCCGCGGGCCCCGATACCATCGCCTCGATCACCGCGCGGGGGGCGCCGCGGCAGCCGGACAGCCAGAGATCTTCGATCTTTGGTGACCGTCCAGGCGACACGCCTCAGGCCGCGGGCAGCGCACATCCTGGGAGCACACGATGACCACGCCATGGCAACCGCAGGACGCACAGGGACAACCGAATCCCGGCCAGCCCGGCGGCTACACCGATCCGAACTGGGCCGAGCAGGGCGGCTACCAGATCCAGCCGGGCCAGGGTGGATACCAGGGCCAGCCGGGTCAGGGCGGCTACCAGGGTCAGCCGGGTCACGGCGGTCAGCCCGGCTATGGCGCTCAGCCGGGCTATCCAGGTGGTTACCAGGGCCAGGGCGGGCCCGGCTATGGGCCTGCCTCCGGCTATGGGCAGCCCGCCCCCTTCGACTCCAACGCCCCGTTCGGCCGCCATCCGGTCACCGGCGAGCCCTACTCGGAGAAGCAGAAGCTCACCGCCGGCCTGCTGCAGATCCTGCTCGGTGGAGTCGGTGCCGGCCGGTGGTACCTGGGCAACACCGGCATCGCCCTCGCCCAGCTGTTCACCTGCGGCGGCCTCGGCATCTGGGCGCTCATCGACGGAATCATGATGCTCACCGGCAGCGTCCGCGACAAGCAGGGCCGGCCGCTGCGTGACTGAGCGACTCCCGTCCCCGCCGGCGCCTGCGGGGACACCCCTGCCGCCGGCGGAGACGGGACCGCCACCCGCGCCACCGCCACCGCCACGGTCGCTGTCGTCCGAGCGGGTTCGACGACGTCGGAGGGCCGCCGCCGCCGTGATGGCCGGCACCGCGCTGGGCCTCACCTACGTCTACGGCCACAACCCGCACGACCCGACCGTGGCGATGCCCACCTGTCCGATCCGCCACGTCACCGGCCTGGACTGCCCGGCCTGTGGAACCCTGCGCCTCACCTACGATCTCCTGCACGGCCACTGGGCGCAGGCCGGCCATGACAACCTGTTCGTTCTGGCCGGGGCGCCCCTGCTCCTCGGTCTGCTCGTGCGCCAGACCCGGGCGGTCTGGCAGGGCCGCCATGCCCCACTGCCCCCCGCGCTCGCCTACGGCCTGGGCGCGACCGCCCTGACCTGGATGATCATCCGAAATCTCCCCGGATGGCCGCTGTGACCTCGCGGGTTCGTCCGGACGTCTCCTGATCCTCCTCGGGAGAGGCGCGGCGGAACGTCATCAACGCCGTTGATTATCTTGGTCGGGCGTCCTGGGCGTCGATGTCGGGGGTCGCCTCGATGCCGGGGGCGGGGAAGGCCACCGTCTCGATCATGGTGCGCAGGTGGGGTGGCAGGGGGGTGGGCAGGCCGTCCACCAGGTGGACGATCACCGCGTCGCTCAGGCCCAGGCACACCGAGTCGAGGAAGAGGCCGGCGCTGTGGGTGAACGAGGTGGTGCCGAGCCGGGAGACGCCGATCCCGATCGTGTAGGTGCCCGGGAACGGCGCCTCGGCGAGATACTGGGTGCTCACCTGGGCCACGACCAGCGAGAAGGAGCGCCGTCCGGGTGCCTCTGGGAAGACACGCAGGTCGACGGCCACCCGGGCGTCCTCGTAGTAGGAGGAGAGGGCGACGTTGTTCAGATGCCCGTTGACATCCATGTCGCTGAACCTGGCGATGACGGCGTGGCTCAGCGGGTAGCTCGCGAGGCTCAGTCGAAACGGGTCACGTCTGGGGTCCATGCCGACACTGTGCCGAGACCGGGTTCCACCGTGGCCGGCACGCGAGCAATCTCTCACCGCCACTCAACGATCCCCGCCCGCCGCCTCCCCGCCCGCCATGTCCCCGGCCCCGTCCGCGTCCGCGCGGATCACCCGCCCCTGCTCCGCGTCCTCCGGGTGGACGAGGACGCCGGCCACGAAGGTGCACCGGACGTGCTCAGCCCGCGGATCCGCCAGGACGTCGGTCAGGCCGGGGCGCAGCAGCACCAGGTCGGCGGGCGCTCCGGGCCGGATCGTGCGTAGCCGGGCGGGATCGTCCGAGTGGCCGAGGAACAGGGCCAGCGCTGTCACCGCGGGCAGCCGTTCGTCGCCGCCGAGCAGGGTTCCCGCCGCGGTGCTGCGCCGCACGGCCGCGCGGACCGCCGCCCAGGGATCGGCCCCGCCGAACGGTGTGTCCGTCCCACCGGCCAGGCGCACCCCCGCCCGGACCAGGGACGCCGCCGGGTAGAGCGACCCCGGGTCCTCGTCGTCGACGTCCACCAGGTACTGGTCGCCCCGCTCGGCGACGAAGTTCGGCTGGGTGACGACGGTCAGTCCCCGTTCGCGCAGCTCGCCGTACAACTCGGACGGCAGCACCGCCCCATGCTCGATCCGATCACCACCCCCATCTCCCTCACCACCGCCCCGACCGGTGGTGCCGGCGACCGTGGTGGTGGGTTCCCGCGCCGCTGACCGGCCCGAGACGGGTACGGCGGCGGCGAGGGCGGCGAGGGTCAGCACGGTCTGCACCCGGGTGACGCAGTGCACGGCCACGGGATGACCGGCCAGGTGCGCGGCGTCGATCCGGGCGGTGAGACCGTCCAGCTCAGGCAGCCGGTCGTCATCCAGGATGATCTTGACTGGCCCGTCGACGACCCCGGGACGCGCGGGCGGTCCGGGGCGCGCGCAGGGCCCGGGCGGTCCGGGATGTGCGGGTGGCGCGGGGGGTCCGGGGGGGCTGGGCTCGCAGGGTGCGGGGGCGGGTTCGGGGCGCATCAGGACGAGCCGTTGGGGCAGGGCGCCGTGGCGGGCGGCCTCGACGAGCAGCCTGCGTTCGGCGGGGCCGCGTCCGGGGGTGGCGTCGGTGAATCCGGTGACGCCGCGGGCGGCGGCCTGTCGTCCGACGGCGGCCAGATCGAGGGTCACCGGTGGGATGGCCGGGTTGGCGCGCAGCCAGTCGTCCATCCGCCACAGGCGCCCGGTGGGTCGTCCCGACGCGTCGCGTTCCACTCCGGGCAGCGGACAGTCCGCCACCCCGGCGCGCGCGATCGCCGCCGAGTTCAGCACCCACAGCGCTCCCCCGCGATGCTGAAGCCGCACCGGACGGTCCCCGCACAGGTCGTCCAGGGCGTCCCGGTCGAGCTCACCCGCGACCGACGGGTGGTAACCGACAGCGCGCACCCAGCCCTGTCCCGCCGGGGGTCGGCCGGCGCGCAGGGCCGCGCCCAGTCCCCCGCGGTCGACGACGGTCGGCGGGCCCACCCCTACCGACCGGATGGCGGCGGCCTGGGACATCAGGTGCACATGATGATCGTGTAGTCCGGGGAGCAGCGCGCCACCGGCGGCGTCGATCACCGGCTGCCCGGGCAGTGCCGGCAGCCCCGGCGCGCTGACCTCGACGATGTGTCCGGCGGCGATCCGCACGTCGACCAGCGGCGGTCCACCGCGCGGTGGCGCGTCCAGCGACAGGACCGTCGAGGGCCGGGTCGGGAATGCCTGGCAGCGGCGGATCAGGAATCCGTCGGCGCCACCCGTGGAGTTCTGCGTACGGCCCATTGCGACCACCCTATGGTCGCCGCCCTCCGCTCGGTCGCCGACGAAGCGCTCACCGCGCTCACCGCCGACGCCGCGGTCACGGCAGCCCCGGAGGTCACGGCAGCCCCGGGGGGCAGGGCTGGTGCGAAAGGCACCGCGGAGGTGGCGGGCGCCGCGGAGGCCAGAGACAGCGAGGGCGCGCAGGACCCGCAGGTCAGGGCGGGGGCGGGGGTGTTGGCGAAGGGGATGAGGCGGCGCGGGGGAAGGCGACGGGCGCGGTGGCGGGCGCGGACCGGGGCGAGGATCGCGGCGAGGGTGGCGAAGACCGCGGCGAGGCCGGCGATGGCGAAGACGGTCCGGAAGGCGGCGAGGGTGGGGACGGGACCGACGGAGGTCGCGACCGACAGATGACCGAGGATGGCGGCGACGGCGGCGCTGCAGGTCGCCTGGCCGACCATCCGCATGAGGACGGTGATGCCGCCGGCGGCGGCGGTCTGCCCGCGGGGCACCGCCTGGACGGTCAGCATGGACACACCCGAGTAGGCCAGGGCGGTACCGGCGGCGACCACCACCCCACCCAGGATGATCATGATGAGGTGGTGGCTGTCGGCCAGGCGGAGCAGGTAGCCGGCGGTCAGGATGTTCGTGCCGAGCAACAGGGTGGTCCGCGGGCCGCGGGTGGTGGTGATCCACGCCGACAGGGGGGAGAGCGCGGCCATCACCAGTCCCGCGGGCAGCAGGCACAGTCCACCGGCCAGCACCGACAGGCCCAGGCCGTAGCCGGCCTCCTTCGGCACCTGGACGAGCAGGGCGGTGCACATCGCGTTGGCGTAGAAGGCGAAGCCGACACCGAGCGCGGCGAGGTTGGCCATCAGCACCGGACGGCGGGCCGCCAGACGCAGGTCCACCAGCGGATCGACGGTGCGGACCTGCCGGCGGGCCCACCCGACGAGGATCACCAGGGTCGCGGTCGCCAGGCCCAGCACCCGGAGGCGCAGGGGTCCGCCGGCCGCGGCCTGGGAGACGGTGAGCAGCCCGCACAGCAGGCCGGCGGCGAGTCCGACGGCGCCGTGGGTGTCGAAGCGGGCCGGTTCGCGCACCGGTGACTCCCGCACGACCATCCGCGCGGCGACCAGCAATGTCAGGCCACACGCGGCGATCACCCAGAACATCACGTGCCAGTCGGTGTACTGGACGATCAGCGCCCCGAACGGGATGCCGACGACCGCGCCCACCCCCACCGTCGCGCTCATCATCGCCACGGCCGCCCCCACCCGGGCCGCCGGTAGTTCGTCGCGCAGAATGCTGATCGACAGCGGCACCACCGCCAGGCAGGCGCCCTGCATGCCCCGCCCCGGGATGAGCAGCCACAGCTGCGAGGACACCGCGCACAGCAACGATCCGGCGACCAGGACCCCGAGGGCGACCAGCAGCATCCGCCGCTTGCCGACGATGTCCCCCGCCCGGCCGAACAGGGGCGTGACCACCGCCGCGACCAGCAGTCCCACGGTGATCAGCCAGCTGGCGCTGGTGGCCGAGGACCCGGTCAGCCGCGGCAGCGCCGGCAGCAACGGGACGAGCCAGACCTGCGCGACCGCGGTCAGTACCCCACCGGCCCCGAGGACGACGGCGAGCCGCCGTCCGCGCCCGGTACCGACCGCGACCAGCGGCACGGTGGGGGCGGCGTCGATCGGATGCAGGGCAGGTACGTCCACAGGGCTCCTCGTGCAGGTCCGCAGGCCCCTGGCCCTGGGGCGCTGCGATGGCCCCCGGGATGACCCACCGGCACAGTGAACGTCCCGTAACTTTCGAAGGTCAACGCCGCCCCCACCGGCGCACCCCCGCCCCCGTCTGCGTCCGTGCAGGTCACAGCCCTACCGGGGGTGGACCTCCTCCCCCCGTACCGCCCACCACCTCGGTGCCCGCTGGCACCCTCACCCCCGCCCCCCACGCCCTCCGGTCATCCATCCGGGCTGTCGCGCATGTTTCCGGCCGTGGCGGAGGGGCCGCGGGCACGGACCCGGACGCGGCGAACCCCTGTTTCCGGGCATGCCGCAGGGGCGAACGACCGCGATCCCGTCCGGCCATGGCCGACGGTCGAGGTGCCGCCTACGGTGCGAAACCGGGGAGGGGCGCCGCGGGAGGTTACGCGGTGGGATGTGTGGGCGCGGGGTGCAGTTCGGTGCGCAGTTCGTGGGCGCCGCCGGGCAGGGCGATCTCGTAGTAGAGGCGGCGGGCGCCGTCCGGCAGGGTGAGGACGGTGACGTAGCGCAGGGCACCATCGCCGACGGTGGCGGACGCGGCGGGTGCGGTACCGAGGGCGTGGAAGCGCTCGGGGGTGGTGCCGACGGCGAGACCGGTGCGTTCGGCCCAGTTCTGTGCGGCGGTGGCGCGTCCGTCGTAGTAGGCGACGGGCTGGGGGCCGTCGGTGAGGACGGCGGTGATCCGCACGCCGCGGGCGTCCCAGTGGCCGGGGCGGGGGGACAGGGCGGTGCCGGTGAACGTCCAGTGGACGCCGTCGTCGCTGGTGGCGTGGCGGCTGTCCATCCGGTCGGTGGCGTTCGGGTCCTCGAGGGGATGGCAGGAGGCCCACAACTGCCAGCGGCCGTCGAGCCAGGTGACGACCGGGTCCTTCACGGCGAGGGTGGCCGGGTCCCCGGCGAGGACGGTCCGCCGGGTGGACGGGTCGAACTCCTCGGGTGTGTCGGCTTCGAGCAGGTCCACCCACCAGTGGGGGCCGCCCTGGGCGGCGCAGCTGACGTAGAGGCGGAAGCGGCCCTCGGGGGTGCGCACGAGGGCGGGGCGTTCGAGGCTCTCGGCGCCGAACGGTTCACGGGGGATGACGGCGAACTCGGTGAACCGCTCGCCGTCGGTGGAGCGGGCGAGCACCACGCCGAAGCCCCGGCCGGACCCGATCGGGCGACGCAGCCGGTAGGCCAGGTAGTACACGCCGTCCGCGAGCAGGGCGCTGGGGGCACCGGCCCAGAAGCCGGGCTCGGATCCCGGTGCCCGCGCGACGGTCACACCGGGACGATGACCGGGCAGGGCAACCGTGCCCGCCACCGCGGCGATGGCCGGGTCGAGCCCGGCCGCCGGGGCTCTCGAAACGCCCGTGTCGGGAGCCGACGGGTCCGTCACCAGGTTCGATGTGGTGGATTGCTGCCCGACTGTTGCCATCTGGCAACCTTACCGTTGCCGTAGGGACGTTGTGTCGGCAAGGACGCTCCGCGGCCCGCCGGGCGACGCTACCATCCTGAGTTCACCGGTCGACTTAGCCGGTTATGCCTGCTGCCAGCGAAGCGACACGCCACGTCGCTGTCGCGGTGTCACGTCCGTCGTCTCCTCGTCCCCACCCGGAGTCCGCAGATGGCCCTGCCCGACTTTCTCGTGATCGGTGTGCCCAAGGCGGGCACGACCGCCCTGCACGCCGCGCTGACCCGTCACCCGGAGCTGTTCCTGCCGTCGGTGAAGGAGCCGAAGTTCTTCCTGAGCTCCGGACCGCCACCGGCCCGCGGTGGCCCCGGTGACGCGCAGACCTACCAGGAACACCTCTGGCGGCAGCGGGACTACGAGGCCCTGTTCGACCCCGCGCCGACCGACACGCTGCGCGGCGAGGCCACCCCGTTCTACCTGTACGACCTGGACGCGCAGAACCGCATCCGCCGGCTGGTGCCCAAGGCCCGGCTGGTGGTGCTGCTGCGTAACCCGGTCGACCGGGCGCACTCGAACTGGACGCATCTGTGGGCGGCGGGGCTGGAGTCCGAGCGGGACTTCGTGCGGGCCTGCGCGTTGGAGGGGGCCCGCCGCGACGCCGGCTGGGCGGACTTCTGGCACTACGTCTCACTCGGACTCTACGGCGAGCAGCTCGCCCACCTGTACGGCCTGTTCCCCCGCGAGCAGGTGCTGGTGCTGCGTTACCGCGACCTGCGCGACTCCCCCGAGCGGACGCTGGACGAGGTGTGCGCCTTCCTCGGGGTGGCCACGGGACGCCTGTCGGCCGTGCCCTCGGAGAACGTGACGCCCTACGTCGCCGACACCCCGGTGAACGCGGTGCTGCGGGCCGCGTTGCGCACCGGCGGACGGATCGGGGCACGCTTCCCGGTACCGGTGCGCCAGACGGTGCGCGGACCGTTGCTGAGCGCGTTGCAGCGCCAGTCCGGCGGTCGACCGAAGCTCACCCCCGCGCAGCGGCGCGCCGTGCTGCCCTACTTCCTCGAGGACATCGCGAGGTTGGAGGAGCTCACCGGCCTGCCCTACGACGACTGGCGGATCATCGGCGACGAACCCGACGTCATCGACTAGCCACCGTCCACCCGCACGGTTCCCCCTGGCCGGCGGCCCGCCCCCGCCCTCCCTGTCCCGGACGGCGGGGGCGTCACCGGGGCGGGATCAGCCCAGGGAACGCGGGTCGGCGGGGACGTCGACGGCGTGGGCGCGCAGTGCGTCGAGCGGGATGACCTCCAGGGCCCGTTCGTGGGTGGACGCGAGCACCACCGGCGCGGCGACACCGGCGTGGTAGGCCTGCAGCCATCGCACCGCGACGACGCACCAGCGGTCGCCGGGACGCAGGCCCGGGAAGGCGTATTCCGGACGGGGGGTGGACAGGTCGTTGCCGACCTGCCGCTGGTGGCGCAGGAACTCCGTCGTCACGACCGCACACACGGTGTGACTGCCCAGGTCATCCGGTCCGGTGCTGCAGCACCCGTCGCGGTAGAACCCGGTCAGCGGGTCGATGCCGCACGGCTCCAGCTCGCCACCCAGGACGTTTCTTTCCACTGCCACCTCTGCCACCTCGCCATTTTCACCTACGTCCGCGCCGCCCACACAGCGTCTGGCCAGATCGGGCCGGCCCGGTCATGCCACACCCGTGGACGGGCCCCCCGCCAGCGCACGCAACGCCGCAGGTAGTGGCCGGGAATGGACAACTGTCAGGGCGCTGACCGCACGCGTCAATGCCACATACAGGCGGCGTTCCCCCAGTACCCGGACGGCTTCGGCGGCGACGATCGCGGCCGGCTCCACCACGACCACATGATCGAACTCCAATCCCTTGGCCAGGGATGCCGGCACCAGCGTTCCCCGGCCGGTGCGGCTGCTCGGGGGATCCTCGAGGCTGGCCAGCTCCAGGCCGGTGGCCGCCAGCGCCGGACCGAGGACGGCGAGGTCGGCGTCCGCGACGATCACCGCCAGTGATCCTTCCTGGCCGAGCGCGGTCCGCACGGCGGCGGCCACCGCATCCACTGTGGCGACCGCGTCCACTGTGGCGACCGCGTCCACCGTGGCGGTCGTGTTCTCGAGGGCGTGGATGGCCAGTGATCCGGGGGCGGTCCGCACCGAGGTGGCCGGGGGCAGGCCGGGGGCGATGCCGGCCAGCAGCCGGTTGGCGAAGGCCAGGATCTCCGCCGGCACCCGGTATCCACGGGTGAGCACCTCGAGCTGCGCGTCGCCGCGTCCGAGATGGCCCAGTTGGGCCGGCCAGGAGGTGGCGGCCCATGGCGTCGTGCCCTGGGCGAGGTCTCCCAGGACGGTGAGGGAACCGTCGACGCTGCGGCGAGCGATCGCCCGGCACTGCATCGGGGAGAGGTCCTGCGCCTCGTCGACGATCAGATGCCCGACTCCCCCGGTGCCTTCGAGCAGGTCACGGGTCTCATCCACGAGGAACGCCTCGGCGGCCGACCATCGTGGCCGCCGCGCCGGCCCCGGCGGTGCGGCGGCCAGCAGCAGGGCCTGGTCGGACGGGTCAAGCAGGCCCTGGGCCGATCGGGCCAGCAGATCCGCGTCGGTGAGCAGCCGACGGACCAGACCCGGGCCGTCGATCGCCGGCCAGACGGTCTCCACCGCGTCCCGGATCGACCGGCTTGCGGCCAGGGTGCGCAGCGCCCCGTCGGTGAGGAAGTGACCGGACAGCTCGGCCCGACGGCGCACCAGGTTCGCGAGCTGTCCGGCGACGCGCGCCCGGGCGGGGGCGTAGCGCACGGTGCCGGCCCGGTGGGCGGCCTCGACGTCGGCGAACAGGTCGGCGAACTCCTGTTCGCCGACGGTCCAGCGTCCCGCCCGGGTGATGACCGTGACGGGTCCGGTCGGGGGGCGCAGCCCACCCAGCAGCGCGGCCCGGAGTACGGCGGCCAGCCGCGGGTCACCCTTGAGTGTCGCGGCGGCCACCGGCTCCTCGCGAAAGGCAGCGCGCTCGCCGACGCCGCCATCGGTCGCGTCGACCAGTTCGTCGACGCTGAGGTGGCGCACCGTGTTCTCCCCGAGGGCCGGGAGCACCGCGGCGATGTACTCCAGGAACGCCCGGTTGGGCCCCACGACCAGCACCCCCGTGCGGGCCAGGCGTTCCCGGTGCGCGAACAGCAGATAGGCCGCCCGGTGCAGACCGACGGCTGTCTTACCGGTCCCCGGGGCGCCCTGCACGCACAGGCTGACCTCGAGCGCGGCCCGGACGATCTCGTCCTGCTCCGGGTCGATGGTCGCCACGATGTCGCGCATCGGGCCCGTCCGCGGCCGCTCGATCTCCCGTGCCGCCAGTCCCCCCGCTCTGAGCACGGCTCCCGGATCGGCCGGCTCCCCCGGACGGGCCGGCTCCCCCGGACGGGCCAGGCCCGCCGCGGCCTCGGCGGCGGGGTGGAGACGTTCGTCCTCGAAGGCGGTGAGCCGCCCGTGGTCGTAGCCGAACCGACGCCGGGACCACACACCCATCGGATCACCACGATGCGCTCGGTAGAAGGGCCGGGCGATGTCCGCTCGCCAGTCCACGACCAGCGGATCGTCACCGGCCGCCTCGCGGACGTAGCGCCGTCCCAGGTAGAACCGCCGCCCGGGGGCAGGGCCCGCCCCCTGCCCCATCCGGGCCAGGTCGCGGGATGAGGCCGGGTCGCGAGGCGGCGGCGCGGGTGGGAGTGGGGCCGCGGGTGGGGAGGGGGCCGCGGGTGGGGAGGGGGCCGCGGGTGGGGAGGGGGCCGCGGGTGGGGAGGGGGCGTAGTCCAGGCGGGCGAAGAACAGTGGGGTGCTGTCGCCGCCTTCGGCGAGGCTCGCGATCCGACGTCGGCGGGCCTGGCGCAGGAACGCGTTGGTGGCCTTGTCGCCGACGGGATCGCCCTCGGCCGTCTTTGTGTGCTCGGCCTCCAGGCGCATGCCGTGCAGGGCCCGGCGACCGCGTTCCAGATAGTCGCGCTCGGCGGCCAGGTCCGCGGCCAGAGCCGCCGCGGCCGCGGGGTCGTCCAACGGTGCGTCGTTCGGCTGGGCCAGGTCGTTCGGCTGGGCCAGGTCGTTCGGCTGGGCCAGGTCGGCGCCGCCGACGGTCGGCATGGCTGTTGCGTCCGGCACCGTCCACCCCCTCAGACTTTTACCCGGTAAAGTTTACCGAACGCAGCGGGGTGTGGGTCAGGCGTAGTCGGGGAAGGCGCGGCGGAGGCCGGCGAAGGCACTCACCGCGGCGGTGACGGCGGCGGGGTGACGGGCGGTGACCGAGGTGCCGGTGGACAGGTACGTCCAGTTCTCCCGGGCCAGGACCCGGTGCACGACGACGATCTGGGCCGCGGCCAGCCGGGCGGTGAGCTCACCCGCGTCGGGGCACGCCTCGACGAGCGCGGCGGCCAGGGCGCGTTCGTCGGCGTCGGCGTAGCGGGCGACCCGTCCCAGCAGGCTCGGCGTGCCGAAGACCATGCCGTGGAAGGCGAGGACCTCGGGGATGTCGTTCAGGCCGGTCACCGGTTCGTGGCGGTCCAGGCCGGCGCGCAGGTGGGCTTCGAGCGCGTCCAGGGGTGTCCTCGCGTCGCCCCGGTGCGCCACCACCCGGGCCGCCTCGCCGCGATGGTCGACGATGCGGTGCAGGACGAGGTCCTCCTTCGCCGGGAAGTGGGCGAACAGGGTCGGTTTGGTGACCCGCGCGGCGGCCGCGACCTCGGCGACCGACACCTGGTCGAAGCCGCGCTCGAGGAACAGGCTGATCGCCGCCGCCGACAGCGCGTCATGCGTGCGACGCCACCGCTGCGCCCGCCCAGGCACCTCCGACGACGACACGGCCGACGTCACGCGACCACGGTCACACCACCCGAGGGGACGGCGTCACGCGGCGGGGCGGCGTCACGCGACGTGGACGAAGGGGCGTCGGGCAGGATCGGGTTCGGCTTCACGCAGCACCTCGCGGGTCACGGTGGCGACCTCCCCGGCACCGAAGAACAGGAACCGCAGGAAGTTGAGGATGGGGTTGCCCTCGGTCCATTCAAAGTAGACGTGCGGGCGCACCCCGGCGGTGTCGCGCAGGTGCAGCAGCAGCGCGGCGATCGCGTTGGGCACCGAGGTGCTGGTCGCGCACAGCACCCGGTAGCCCGAGCGATCGACAGCGTGGACGTCCAGTTCGCCTTCGAAGTCGGACGAGTCGGGCACGCTCACCTCGAGGAACAGCAGCGGCACGGCCTCGGGGACGTAGAGCTCCCGACGGGCCTTGCGCGCCTTGTCGGCGTATTCGGCCGCGTCCCCGACGTCCAGTTCGTTGGCGACCAGGTGCAGTCCGCCGGTGGCGGCGGCCTCGCGGACCCAGGCGACGGTGGTGTCGTCCAGGCGGACGCCGGTGACCCGCAGTTCGAACGCGCGCAGCGCCCGGGAGACGAACGACACCAGCAGGATCGCGATGATGAAGATCGAACCGATGATCAGGCCGTCCGGACGTTCGATGATGTTGGCGATGGTGGTGTAGACGAACACCGCGGCGATCACACCGAAGGCGACCGCGGACCGGCGCTGCCCGCGCCGCAGCGTCGCGAGCGTCACCGCCAGCGAAGCGGACGTGATCAGCACCAGCACCCCGGTGGCATACGCGCCGCCCTGCTTGTCGACGCTCGCACCGAAGATCACGGTGACGGCGAAGCCGATCGCGGTGAACACCAGGACCAGCGGTCGCACGGCGCGCGCCCAGTGCGGCGCCATCCCGTACCGGGGCAGGTAGCGCGGGACGAGGTTGAGCAGTCCCGCCAGGGCCGAGGCGCCGGCGAACCAGAGGATCAGAATCGTCGAGACGTCGTAGACGGTGCCGAAGGCCGCCCCGAGCTGCTCGTGGGCCAGATAGGCCAGGGCCCGCCCGTTGGCCTCGCCGCCCGGTTCGAACGCACGCTCGGGGATGAGCAACGTCGTCGCGAGACTGGACGTGATCAGGTACACGGCCATGATCAGTGCCGCGACGGTGAGCAGGGTGCGGGCACCGCGGATGCGTCCGGTCGGACGCCGCTCGGTGTCACCCGCGTCCCCGCGCACCAGGGGCATCACCGCCACACCCGTCTCGAAACCGGACAGGCCGAGCGCGAGCTTCGGGAACACGATCAGCGCGAAGCCGATCAGCGCCAACGGGTCCGGATGCTCCTGGACCAGCAGCGCGTGCCAGTCGTCGAACAGGTGCGGATGCGTGACGATCTTCGCCAGCGCGTCGGCGACGACGACCGCGTTCAACCCCAGGTAGATCACGACCAGCACGACCGCGATCCCGACCGCCTCGGTGAAGCCGATCAGGAACACCGCGGCGAGCAGCGTCAGCAGCACCAGCGTGACGATCACCTGATGCCCCTCGAGCGCGTGCGGCGCGTACGGGTTCTCCAGGATGTGCGCCGTGGCGTCGGCGGCCGACAGCGTGATCGTGATCAGGAAGTCGGTGCACGCGAACCCCAGCAGCACCAGAACCAGGATCTTGCCCTTCCACCAGGACAGCTCCTTCTCCAGCATGGCGATCGACCCCTCGCCGTGCGGGCTGTCCTTCGCCACCCGCCGGTACACCGGCAACGCCCCCGCCAACGTGACCAGCACCAGCACCGCGGTCGCGATCGGACTCACCGCACCGGCCGCCAGCGCCGCGATACCCGGCTGGTATCCCAGCGTGGAGAAGTAGTCGACGCCGGTCAGGCACATCACCCGCCACCACGGATGCAGCCGTTGCTCGGCCGCCGGCTGGGCGTGCGGCCCCGCGTGCTGGGTCGCCTGCTCGGACCCTGACAGCAACCACTCCCGTAGCCGCCCCGTCCCCCGCGCGCCCCCGCCCACCCCGGCCGCCCGCGCCTCGACCGGAACCGACATCTCCCCCTCGGCCGCCTCGGTTGCCTCGGCCGCACCTTCGTGGGACGTGGGCACCTCGGAGGTGGGTACGGCCACCGCGGGCGTCTGACGTGCTGGCCCGTCCGGGTCGGGCAGGCCGTCCGGGTCAGGCAGGTCAGGCGGCCCCTGCGGGCGTGGATGATCCGGCATGCCGAGCATCCTCCCCCACCCGTCACCTCCACACGCGGATGGCGGGCGGCGCAGGCGGCCGGCGGTGAGACTGCGGGGATGGAGGTTCTCGGTAGCCGCATTCTGATCAGGCCGGTCGACCCGGCACGCAGTCACGACTTCTACGGGCGGATCCTCGGGCTCGCGGTGTACCGCGAGTTCGGCCCGCCGGACGAGCCTGGCGTCGTGTACTTCCTCGGCCAGGGCCTGCTGGAGGTCGCCGGACGAAACCGCGACGACGGCCGGGACGACGGCCGGGACGACGGCGCGCGGTGGCCAGGTCTGTGGTTGCAGGTCCGTGACCTGGCGGGCGAGCATCGACGGCTGGTGGAGGCCGGGGTGGCGATCACGCGTGCGCCGCGGCGGGAGCCGTGGGGGCTGGACGAGATGTGGCTCGCGGACCCGGACGGCGTCCCCATCGTCATCGTGGAGATTCCCAGCGATCATCCCCTGCGTCGCGATCAACGCCCCTGACCGGACGTGCGGCTCCCCCGGCGCGGCCGCCGGCTCCCGCGGCGGCGACCCGGGTCCCCTCGCGGGGAAGCCAGATCGTCAGGACGGCGCCGCCCTCGGGATGGTTGGCGGCCGTCACCGATCCGCCGTGGGCGGCGATGATCGCCGCGACGATGGCCAGGCCGAGTCCGGTGCCGCCGTCGTTGCGGCCGCGGGCGGCGTCGGCCCGGCGGAACCGTTCGAAGGCGTGCGGGAGGAACGTCCCCGGGAAGCCCGGCCCCCGGTCGCGGACGGTCAGTCGCACGCCGGCCTGGCCCGACCGGGTGGTGGGCCCGATGGTCAGATCGACGATGCTGGCGGCCGGGGCGTGGCGTAGGGCGTTGGTGAGCAGGTTGTCGACGCACTGGCGCAGCAGGTCGGGGTCGCCCTCGACCAACGGTCCGGACGAAACCTGGACGGGTGGTTCCTGGATGATCGTGAGGTGCACGTCGCGGGAGGTGGCGAGTCCGGCGGCGGCCTGGGTGGCGCGCAGGACGATCTCGTCGAGGGCGACTGGTGCGCGGCGCAGGTGACCACCGTCCATCCGGGCCAGGGTGAGCAGGGATTCGGCCAGGCGGATGAGTCGTTCGGTCTCCTCTGCGGCAGCGAAGATCGCCGCGCGCAGTTGCGTGATGCTGCGTCCGGGGCGGGCGGCGAGTTCGAGTTCGGCGCGTAGCACGGTCAGGGGCGTGCGCAGTTCGTGGCCGGCGTCGGCGATGAACGCGCGGTCGCGGGCGCGGGCGGCGTGCAGCCGGGCGAGCAGGTCGTTCATGGTCCGGGCAAGGGCCGCGATCTCGTCGCGAGTGGCCGGTACGGCGAGCGCCAGGGCACCGGAGGGACCAGCCGGCACGGGCGGGCCGGGTGGTGCGGGCGGGCCGGGGGTCCTGGCGCGGTCCTCGGCGGCGGCGAGCGCGGCGGCATCACGTCGCATCCGTTCGACCGGACGCAACGCCGCGCCGGACAGCAGCCAGGCGGCCAGCCCGGACAGCGCGACCAGCGGCGCCGTCGCGACAACCATGACGTTGCGGACCCGATCCTCGGCCCGGTCGCTGTACAGGGTGGACGTTCCGACCACCGCGACCAACGACCCGCCGGCAGCCGACCCGGTGGTAGCGGCCGAGCCTGTGCCAGGCACGGTGACCGGCTCGGTGGCCAGGCGGAGACGGCCGTCCGGTTCCATCCCCGGGCGGGATCGGACGGTGGTCAGCAGGGCCCGGGTGCGGGCCGTGGCCAGGGTGCGGGCGTCCAGCAGGGGGGTCTGGCCGGCGTCGGCCGTGGCCGCCAGGACGAGGCCGTCCGGTCCCAGGATCTGCGCGATCGGGCCCGCGCCGGCGAGCAGCGCGGTCGAGCCCGGTGTGGTCGAGCCCGGTGTGGTCGAGCCCGGTGTGGTCGCGGTGGTGACCGCGGGGTAGCGGTCGGTGGTGCGGGCGGCGAGGACGTCCGCCCGGGTGCGCAGGTCCGAGTCGACCGCGTCCCGCAGGTTCGCCCGCAGCAGCAGGTAGAACAGGATGCCGGCGAGGAACAGGGCGAGGGCCGTGCCGAGGACGAACAGGGCGGTCAGGCGGACCCGAAGCGGCACGCCGCGCCTACTCCGACGCCGAAGCGGTGCCCGGGCCCGGGCCCGAGGGGGTGTCCGGGCCGGTGGCCGGGGGGATGTGCAGGCGGTAACCGACGCCGCGGATGGTCTCCACCAGCGAGGGGGCGCCCGGATCGTCGAGCTTGCGGCGCAGGTAGCGGACGTACTGGTCGACGACGTTCGAGGTGGCGTCGAACGCGTCGTCCCAGACGTGGTCGATGATGAAGGTGCGGGTGAGGACCTGCTCGGGGTGGCGCAGCAGCAGGTGCAGCAGCGCGAACTCCTTCGCCGAGAGATCCACCGGCTCGCCGTGTCGCCACACCCGGTGGGCGGCCGGGTCGAGCCGCACCGCCGCGGCGGTGAGGATGACCGGGCGCTGGTCGGCGCCGCGGCGGACCAGCGCCCGCAGCCGTGCGGTCAGCTCGCCGAAGCTGAACGGTTTGGGCAGGTAGTCGTCGGCCCCGGCGTCCAGGCCGCGGATGCGGTCGTCGACATCGACGCGGGCGGTGAGCATGAGCACCGGCGCCCAGCGGCCCCGGGCGCGCAGCTGGGCGCACACCTCGAAGCCGTCGAGGCCGGGCAGCATCAGGTCGAGCACGATCGCGTCGTAGTCGACCTCGCAGCCTCGCCAGACCGCCTCGGGACCCTCCGCCGCCAGGTCGACGGCGTAGCCCTCCTCGACCAGGCCCCGGCGCAGCAACGCGGCGGTCCGCTCGTCGTCCTCGACCACCAGCACCCGCATGCCCCGGATCGTACGGTCGGGCCCATGTGATGACGATGTCCCCGGCGGCTGTCGCGCCACCGCGGGTCAGCGCACGGCGGTCAGACGACGGCGGGAGCCAGGCGGCGCCATTCGGTGAGGGGGAAGGCCTGCTGGTCGGCGGTGAGGACCTGCAGGGTGACGTGGTCGGCGCCGGCGTCGCGATGTTCGCGGACGCGGCGGGCGATCGCCTCCTCGTCCCCCCAGGCGATCATGGCGTCGAAGACCCGGTCGCTGACCTCGGCGACCTCCTCGGCGGTGAAACCGAGCCGGATCAGGCTGTTGGCGTAGTTCGGCAGGGAGAGGTAGCCGCGCAGCCACCGGCCGCCGATCTCGTGGGCCTCGTCGGCGTCCGCGCACAGGATCACCGTCTGCTCCGGCAGGAGCAGCGGGCCCGCGCCGACGGCCTCGCGGGCGGCCGCGGTGTGCTGGGGGGTGACCAGGTAGCTGTGGACACCCGCGGAGCGTTTCGCGGCGACGCCGAGCATCCGCGGACCCAGCGCGGCGAGGACCCGGTTGGCCGCGGGGACCGCGGGTTCGGCGGCGTCGAGCGCGTCCAGGAAGGCTTCCATCGCGGCGACGGGACGTCGGTACCGGCCGGGGTCACCGTGGTCGACGGCGATGGCGTGACTGACACCGATACCGAGCAGGAAACGGCCCGGGTAGGCGGCTTCGAGTGCCGCGCGACCGCGGACGACGTCGGCGACCTCGAAGTTCCACAGACTGAGCACGCCACTGGCGACCGTCACCCGGCTGGTGGCGGCGAGCAGACGCTCGGCGGCGTCGAACAGGGTGCCGCCGCCCATGTCCGGAATCCACAGGGCCTGGTAGCCGAGCTGTTCGAGCTCGGCGGCCGCCTCCGCGGCCCGCGCCGCGTCCCCGTAGTGCAGCTGCGCACTCCATACGCCCACACCTGAGACCGCCATGCCCACCCCTTCGTCGCCCACCGAGCACACCACCCGCACCTCAAGTCTTTCACCGGGACCCGCGCGCGCTCAACGAGTGGGGACGATTTCCACTAGCGTCCGGACGAGGGCCCGAAACAGGCCGACCTGTGGATGGATGGGCGCGAAGGGGCGGAGGATTCGGCGATGGGTGTTGCGCGCAGTGACTGGACAGCGGTGGTGACCGGTGCGGCGAGTGGTATCGGGGCGGCGTGCGCCCGCCGGTTCGTCGCCGAGGGTGGGAAGGTCATCGGTGCCGACATCGACGAGGCCGGGCTCGCCGCGCTCGAGCAGGAGCTCGGGTCCGCGTCCTTCGTGGGTGTGCGCTGCGACATCACGGTCGAGGCGGACGTGGCCGGGGCGGTCGAGCGGGCCACGGCGACCTTCGGCGGGTTGGATGTCGTGGTCGCGAGCGCGGGCATCGGCTTCCTGTCCGAAGTCGCCGATCATCCGCTGGCGGACTGGCAGCGCGTCCTGAACGTGAGCCTCACCGGCACGTTCCTGACCGTCAAGCACGGCGGGCAGGCGCTGCGGGCCGCCGGGCGCGGCGGGTCGATCGTGGTGGTCGCGAGCCTGAACGCGGTCCAGCCCGGTCGGGGGGTGGCCGCCTACTGCGCGGCGAAGGCCGGGGTGGTGGCGCTCACCGAGGTCGCGGCGATGGAACTCGGGCCGTACAACGTGCGGGTGAACGCGATCGCCCCCGGGCTGGTGCGGACCTCGATGACCACCCCGGCCTGGCAGATGCCCGGCATCGTCGACGAGTTCGTCGAGAACGCGCCGTTGGGTCGCTACGCCGAGGCCCACGAGATCGCGAACGTGGTGTACTTTCTCGCCTCCGACGAGTCGTCGTTCGTCTCCGGCTCGCTGTACGGCGTCGATGGTGGTGCGCGCACGCGCCGCTACCCCGACATGGTCGCGAGCGTCCAACGCGCGACGGCCGGCCACTCGGGGTAGTGCGTGTCGCCGGTCGCCGGGTGCCGGTCGCCGGGGCGGGGCGGGACGGGGGTCAGCCGGCCTGGGCCTGGGCGAGGGCGACGCTACCGCCGTCCACCAGCAGGTCGGTGCCGGTGACGAAACGGGCCTGGTCGCTGAGCAGGAACAGGGCGGCGTCGGCCACGTCGTCGGGGGTGCCGACCCGGCCGGCGGGGGCCGCCTCGGTCAGCGCGGCCATGCTGGCGCCCCAGGTGCCGGCGAGTTCCGCGGCGCCCATCGGGGTGAGGATGACCCCGGGGCTGATCGTGTTGAGTCGGGCGCCGCGGCGGCCCCAGGCCAGGGCGGCGGCGCGAACCCGGATGAGGGTCGCCTGCTTGGCGACGGCGTAGGCACGGGCCGAGTCGCGCATCGCCGCGGGCGCCAGGACGTCCAGGTCGAGCAGGTCGTCGCTCGGGGTGGTGGCCACGGCCCGCTGGTGCGCGGGGGGCAGCGCCGCGATGAGGTGCCCGCCGGTGCTGGCGACGACGAGGCCGGCCGCGCCGGGGCCGACGACCGGTTCGAACTCGTCGAGGAACAGGGCGACCCCGTACAGGTCGACCCGTAGGATCGTCGCCGGATCACCCTGGGTCGGCGACACCCCGGCGGTGTGCACGAGATGCGTGGGCCGGCCGAGGTCGGTGGCGGTGGCGGCGAGCGCGGCCATCGACGCGCGGTCGGTGACGTCGATGGTCCGGGTGACGACCTGATGGCCCTGGCCACGGAGGTCCTGCGCGAGGGCGTGCAGGGCCGACTCGTTACGGTCGGCGAGCAGCAGGGTGCGGCCCGAGGCGAGTCGGCGGGCGATGGCAAGCCCCATCCCGCCCGTTCCCGTGATGACAACGACGTCCCGGCTCATCGCGGCGTCCCTTCGCGTGGGTGGGGCGGGTGCCGCTCGTGGCACTCGTTCCGTGTCCCCGACTATGCCGAGCCGCGCCACCAGCCGCGACAACTGCACCACGGGACGGATGCACCCCCCGCGTCCCCACGTCTGGACGGACCAGCGGACCAGTGGATCAGCGGGGGGTGACGAGGGCGCGGATGACGTGCTGGGCGACGAACCGCCGTCGCCTGGCCGGCGACCAGGTGGACCAGGGCGGCCGGGCCGCGACGCCGCCAGCGGTGATCAGCCACAGGACGGTCTCGCGCAGGTCGAGGTCGGGGTAGAGCTGCCCGTCGGCCTGCCATCGCCGCAGGTGGGGCTCGAGGTGGCCGGTGACGGCGTCGACGATCGGCCCGCCGCCCTCCCGCAGGGACTCGGCGATGACCCGGCTGCCCTCCGCGAAGATCGCCTCGTCGGGAGCGTCGCTGTTGATCTGCGTGACGACGCCGAGGAAGATCTCGCACAGGGAGTCCGACGCGTCGTCACGCCGCGGCAGACACCCCAGCACGGTGGCCATCGTGGTCTCGATCCGGCCGAGCAGGACGGCGAGGATGAGGTCGTCGCGGCCGCGGAAGTAGCGGTAGACCGTCGAGCGGGACACGCCGGCCTCCAGGGCGACCTCCTCCACCCGGATACGGCCGTCGCGGCGTTGCACCAGGCAGCGCAGGGTGGCCTCGACCAGGCGCCGGCGGGCCTCCTCGTCGTCCAGCAGCGCGCTGTCACTGCCCCACCAGCCCGGCGCCCGCTGCCCGGTGCGCTGCTCACTGTTCACCGCGGCCATCTCGACATGGTAGGTGCCGGGCCGGGCGCGATCCGCCGTGCACTGTTCGCCGGTCCTGGCGAATGCGTCACGGACCGTCCGCCGCGGCCGTCGGTCCAGGTCACTCGGGCCCCCGGTGGCACGCGTCGACGGACGCGTCACAGCACCCCCACCTTTCGGTTACTCAGATGCGGCACTATCATGCGACAAGTTTCGTATCCAAGGAGCTCCACCCAGGGGGGCATCCGCAGATGCGAGCGGGGGGAGCCGGCCGACGACTGTCGGTCGGGCCGGCGATCGGGGTGACGACGGTGTCGCCGTGGACCGACTCGAACGCCTCGGGGTGCCCGTCATCCTGAGCGGGTTCGGGCCGGCCGACCGTCCACAGACCATGGATTTTTTCAGTGCGACGGTCGACCGCGCCCTGGGGTGGGGGCGATCCGTCATGGGCGAAGGAACGGGACCACGTGAGATTCAGCAGGATGAGGACGGCGTTCGCGGTCATGGCCAGCGCCGGCCTTCTGGTCGCCGGGTGCGGCAGCAGCGGCAGTGACGGAGCGACGGCGGCCACCACGACGCCGTCGGCCAGCGCCTCTTCCAGTGGCGTCACCGGCACCGTGACGGTGTTCGCGGCGGCGTCGCTGACCGGGACGTTCACCGAGCTCGGCAAGCAGTTCGAGACCGCCAACCCCGGCTCCACCGTGAAGTTCTCCTTCGGTGGCAGCTCGACGCTGGCCACGCAGATCAACGCCGGTGCTCCGGCGGACGTGTTCGCCGCGGCGAGCGCGGCCACCATGAAGACCGTCACCGACGCCGGGCAGAACACCGCGGCGCCGAAGGTCTTCGTGCGCAACCAGCTGGTCATCGCGGTGCCGGCGGCCAACCCCAAGGGCATCACCGACCTGCCTGACCTGGTCAAGCCCGGGGTGAAGGTCGCCCTGTGCGCGGATGCGGTGCCCTGTGGCGCGGCCGCGAAGAAGGCCCTGACCGCCGCCGGAGTCACCATCACTCCGGTCACCCTCGAGCAGGACGTGAAGGCCGCCCTGTCCAAGGTCACCCTTGGTGAGGTCGACGCCGCGCTGGTCTACCGCACGGACGCCCTCGCCGCGGGCGGCAAGGTGAAGGGCATCGAGTTCCCCGAGTCGGCGAAGGCGATCAACGACTACCCGATCACCACGCTCAAGGGCGGCAGGAACGCCGCGGGCGCCACGGCGTTCGTGACCTACATCACCTCTCCCACCGCGCAGGCGGTGCTGACCAAGGCCGGTTTCCAGGCTCCCTGACCCACGGATCGCACGCTCGCGTCATGACCGGGCCCCGTCCCCCGAACCGTCCGCCAGTGCGGACGGCCGGGGGCGGGGCCCGGTCCGTTGTGCCGTCAGGCGCGGGTCAGACGTCGCCGGTCTCGGACTGGCCGATCCGCAGGCAGGCGGCGTTGTCGCGCAGATAGCCGGAGCTGAACGCCTGGGCGCGTTGGGTGGGGCTGCCGTGCGCGTCGGGGGCGGTCGCCGGCTCCTGGTTGAACCAGCCGCCGCGGGTGTCACCCAGGGAGAAGAACAGCATCGCGCCGCTGAGCGCGTCCGACATCTCGAGCAGCCCGGCCTCGCGCGCGGCGGCGGTCTGTCGGCCGGCGAAGCAGTCGGCCTGGTTCTCCTCCGCCCGGGGGACGACCCCGAGGTTCTTCCCGATCCGGTCGCCGCGGTGGGACAGTTCGTGCATCAGGACGAACAGCGGGTAACTGGGGCCGCCGGCGCCCGCCAGGTCGTTCATGAACTCGATGCTGTAGGCGACGGTGTCGTCCAGCGTGCAGTAGAGGGCGTTGTCGGCGAACTGGTCCGGGTCGGCCTGCCGGCCGCACTCGTCGTCCGGGGCCTGCCCGTTGTGATAGGAGATGATCTTCGGGGTGGTCCACGCCTTCCCGAGCTGCTCCTGCCAGAAGGTGTTGACGCCACCCGGGCAACCCGCCGGTTCGGTCACCAGGCGCAGCGCGTCCTCGACGGTGCGCACCCTGGCCGACCCACAGTTCGCCGGCGCCGGCGCCGGGGACGGTGATGGTGCCGGGGACGGCACCGGCGTCCCGGAGGCCCCGGTCCCCTGCGGGCCGGCCGCGCCCGCGCCGACGTATCCGCCGGGCATCGTGGGACCGCCGGGCATCGGCGATCCCGCCGGCGTCGTGACCGCGCCGGGTTCGGTGGCCTCCGGCCGTTGCCTGGCGGCGATCGGCGTGTGCACCGACCCGCCCGACCCCGACCCGTCGGCCGGCCCGGACTCGCCAGCTGGCCCAGAGTCACCGGCCGGCTGGGACTCGCCGACCGACCAGGGCCGACTGGCCGACCGGGGCTGGTCCTGCGCCGTGGCCCGGTCGGGTGTCGCCGCGGCGGTCGAGGTGGTCCTGTCCGCCGCCGCGGCCGGGGTGGACGCGTCGACGTGGGTGGCGGCGTCGGCGGGTTCGGGAGACGACGTGGGTTCGGCCGCGGTGGCCGCGACCCGGTTCGCCGGCAGGGCGCGTTCGGAGAGCGGCCCGCCCGTGTCTGCGGCGCACCCGGCGGACAGCAGTCCGGCAACAATCACGATCGCGGCCGTAGCCGCCCGAAGGACCCGCACAACGATCAACGTTAGGCGGGGACCGGTCCCGTTTTCGTCCGGTATGGGCCCCTATGGGCTGGGCCGTAGACAGTCCGAGGGTCCCGGTGCAGGAGGCCCACCGGTCCCAGCCGCGGCCGTGACGGCCTGCGCGGCGGCCCCTCGCCGGGCGGCGCCAGGTGCGGGCACGCCGTCCCGGACACGCTGCCGCGCCGCAGCTCATCGCGGATGTCCGTGGCGGACCGGCGGACCCCGCCGGAGGCGCACAGCCGCGCACCGGCGGGCCGCCGCCCACCTGCCGCCGCCGGCCATCACCCGGGCGGGCCCGACCGCGCGATGTGGTCTGGCCCACCGTTGGTGGTGCCTCCAGTGACGCCGATCACGGCGAAACCGGCCGCAAGGGGGGATCGCACCCATGGCTCGTTCAGGGGATGTCGGATGCCACCGCGGTGACGGTGACGGTGAGGGCCTGGGCCACCCGCGCGGGCAGCCAGCCCTCCTTCGCCCGTGGGGGCACCCAGCGCCAGCCCGTTCCGGGAGCGAGCATGCTCAGCGCACCGGTGCCGGCGCGGCGGGCCAGCGGGAGACGCTCCTCCCAGGCGGCCGTGCCGTCGGGGCCGGGCACGCTGAGCCCGACGACGACGTCCAGGGGCAGGTCGTCGTTCACCGTGATCTCCCCGGGGCCGGCCGGGCCGGTGGTGAGTACCACCGACAGCACCGGGGCCGCGCCGTGGCCCGCGTGCACGACGGTGTCGCGGGCCCCCGCCGCCGTCGATCCCACCCGCACGTACACCGACGCACCCGGCTGGCCTGGTTGGCTCGGCTGGCCTGGTTGGCTCGGCTGGTCCGGTCGGGGCAGGGCTGGTCCGGTCGGGGGCAGCGTGACGTCCAGGCGCAGTCGTCCACCGTGGATCTGGCGCAGAGCGGTGAAGGAGCCGACGTAGCTGGCGAACGCCGCCGGGTCGACGATCTCCGCCGGCCGCAGCCGGTAGAGGTCGCGTCCGGGCATCCGGTCGCCGAGGGTGGCGGTGCGCGGACCGAGGTCGGCGGCGTACAGGACCCGGTCGTGCAGCTGCGGGTCGTTGCGCAGAACGTGGTAGGGCACCTGGGTGTAGCGGCTGGGCCGGTCCGGGGTGACCACGACCACGGCGGGCCCGGGAAACCGCTCGGGCAGCAGTGCGCGCAGCAGCGCGTCGTGGTCGTTGACCCAGCGCTGGCCGGCGAGCTTCGGGGGAAGCGGCCCCAGCGTCAGCAGGACGGCCACCGCCACCGTGCCCACCGCGATCAGCGTCTGCCCCGTTCGGGCCAGCGGCATCCCGCGCCAGGCCGGGGGCATCCGCCGCACGGGCGAGGCGCTCAGGCCACGGGCCAGGGCGCGGGCTGCCAGCGCCCACAGCCGGCGGGCCCCGTCCGCGGCGAGGATGACCACCGGGGTGACCGCGCCGAGATGGTAGTGCGGGCCGATACCGTCGCGGACGCCCGGCAGCGCGAACGCCGTCCCCCACCAGAACAGGTAGCCGGCGACGACCAGCGCGGCCATCGCGACCAGCAGCAGGCGCTGCGCCCGCCGCGGCCGCACGAGCACCCCGACGGCGGCGGACACCACCAGCAACGGTCCGCCGAACAGCCAGCCGGGCGCGGCGGTGAGTGTCTGCCAGGTGGCCCGCACGGCCAGGCGCCGCCCGTAGGCGAACGTCGGCTCGCTCGGCAGGATGCGCCGAGGGCCGAAACCGAACCGGTCCAGCGGGTCGGAGGCCGACAGCGGCATCCGCACCGGTGACCCCGTCACCCAGGCGCAGTAGGCGAGCAGGAGCACGACGAACGGTGCGACCCCGAGCAGCGCCCAGCCGGTGCGCCGCACCGCCACCCGGGGCGTTCGACGCAGCCGGACCAGCGCGAACACCACCACCGCGGCGAGCATCAGAACCGCGTCGTAGGGGCGCAGCAGCAACGCGAACCCGCCGGCGGCGCCCCCGGCGACCAGCGCGCCCCGGCTTCCGGTGCGCGCCCCGCGCAGCAACCCGGCCGCGGCGGCGGT
Source organism: Frankia umida (assembly GCF_023242945.1). Lineage (NCBI taxonomy): Bacteria > Bacillati > Actinomycetota > Actinomycetes > Frankiales > Frankiaceae > Frankia > Frankia umida. Next base: position 24,504 of record NZ_JALKFT010000028.1, on the reverse strand, counting down.
CAGGGTCGCGGCACCGCAGGCGTAGGCCAGGGGCAGCGCCGTGTGCAGCAGTACCAGCGGGCTCGCCGCGAGTATCCCGGCTGCCAGCACGGCGCTGGCCGCGTCGTCGAGCAGTTCACGGGCCAGCAGGTAGGTGCTGGCGACCCAGCCGGCGGCGACCGCGGCCGGTGCGACGATCATGGTGCCGAACAGCAGCTGGGACAGGGCCAGCAGCGCCGGCCAGCCCGGCAGGTACTTGGTGAACAGGTGGCCGTCGCGCTCGCCGGTCAGCCACGGGCGAAAGAACGGCTCCATCGTGGCGGCGTCCAGGGTGAGCCGGCCGTGCGCCAGCATCCTGGCCTGCAGCACGTAGGCGGCTTCGTCGGCGTCGCCGGAGCCGTACCGCAGCAGCGTCGACTGCAGCACCAGACTCGCGGTGAACGACGCCACGCACAGCAGCGCCACCAGGCCCGCCGCCGGCGACCACGGCCATCTGCCGGCCAGTGCCCTCGCCGCCCCGGCTGTCGCCGAGACGCCCCGCCGACGGTCGCCGGCCGGCCGCGGCGGCGGCGGTGGGGTCGATGTCGATGTTGGTCTCGGAGTCGGTGGTGCCGACCCCGACGCGAGTGAGGATGCCCGCATCTCCCCCGTCTCCCCGGCACGGCCGGTGCGGGATTCTCCCGATCCAGCCTGTCCCTGCCCGGAATGCGATCACAGCGTAGTTGGGAGATAACTGCCGCTTGTACCGGGGTGTCCCTCAATGGTGCCGCTCGTTGCGACCATGTCCACGCTGGTCGGTGCCATGGATGTTCGACGGCCGCGGGATGCGCTAGTCCGATCGGGCCAGCGATGATCTAGACGGTCCGGGGTGCCTGTCCCCCGGCGGCCGGGTCGGTGGGGGCGGCCGGGTCGGTGACCGATCCGGGGGCGGGGTCGCCCCAGCGGGCGCGGCGGGCCCAGGCGTAGGCGTCACGGCGGCTACGGGCGACGACGGCCTCCCGCTGTCCCTCCGGGACGCACAGGGCGAGTCGGATGTGCCCGGCGTGCGCCCGCGGTGCGCGCAGCAGCCGGCCGGGGGCGTGCGCCGGCTGGCCGCGGGAGGCGATCAGATAGGCGAACTTCTCGTCCTCGTGGCCGCGCTCGGCGTCCTTGAGCGCCCGGTGCACGGCGCTGCGCTCGACCCGGCGGGCGAAGTGGCACCAGTCACCGTCCGGCAGTGGGCAGGCCCCGTCGGACGGGCACGGCGCGGTGATCGTCGCACCGTCGGCGAGCAGCGCCGAGCGGGCGGCGAGGACGCGGGCATAGCCGTCGGGTGTTCCGGTGTCGATGATGACCAGTGCACCCGTGGTGGCCCGCCACCAGGCGGCGACGGCCGGACCGCGGGTGGCGGCGGGCAGCTCACCCAGCAGATAGGACGCGACCGTGAGATCCGCGGCGACGCCGACCGGCGGCACCTGCGCCGTGGTGTGGTGCCAACGCGCCCCGGTGCGCAGCGGCCCGGGGGCGCCCAGCCGCGCCAGGCCGCGACCCGCGGCGATCATCCGGGCCGAACGTTCGACCAGGTCGACGCCGGTGATCTCCCCGAACACCTCGAGTGCCGCCCAGGTCGCGGGGCCCGGCCCGGCGCCCAGATCGAGCAGGCTGTGCGGCTGCCAGCGCGGTCGCCGGTCGGCGAGTTCGGCCAGCACCACCCGGCTGACCGCGAGTGTCGCCGGCAGTCGGGCGGCGAGATAGGCCCGAACATGGCCGTCGGTCAGCCTCGCGTCCTCGGGAGTGTCCGATCCGCCGCGATAGCGCTCCGACAACTCACGGTAGGCACGGGCCAGTTCCCGGCGCGGAGCGCCGCCGGCCCCGCCACCGGTGCCCCGAGCAGCGCCACCACGAGCACCGTCACCACGCCCGGTCGGAGCGGTCGGAGCGGTGGCAGCCGCGGTCGCGGCCGCGAGCAGCACGTCGGCGTCGAAGCCGATCCGCGTCCGCGAGGTCACGCCAGCAGCGTAGTGCGCCCCCACCATCCACGAGGATCCCGGTCCATGCGCAGATCAACGCACCGGCCGAACGTCCAGCCGGCGAACCCGCCGACCAGACCGTGGCCGACCGGCCTGTCCCCCGGACCGACGGCCGACCATCCCAACGGACGGCTGATCCGTGGGCCAACCGATCGGTCGATCAGACGATCGACCGATCGGTTGGGCGAACCACCCGGCAGTTATTCGGCCGGATACACCGGTTCCAAGGCGGACGTGCGATGATGATCGAAAACAAGACTCGTCTGCACGTCGTTCACTTCGGGCCGTTCGGTGATCCGATCGACAACGAGTCCGTACAGCCCTTCCACATCAGGCACGGCGACGTGCAGCAGAAAATCGGCGGCACCCGCCGTGGTAAACACGCTGACCGTTTCCAGCAGCCCACTGGCCCAGGTCCGGAATTCGTCCATCGTCGCACGTGACGAGGGTTGAACCCGAACCGAGACAAGGGCCTGCACCGGCCGCCCGATGGCAGCCAGGTCGAGCTCAGCGCGAAATCCACTGATGATGCCGCGCTCGATCAGCGAACGCACACGTTGCAGCGACGTGGACGGCACCACCCGGGTCGCCAGAGCGAGATCCCGGTTGGTTCTTCGGCCGTTTTCCTGCAACAGGCGCAACAGGGCGCGATCCAGGTCGTCCAAGCGAGCTCCCCTCCCACCGCAGTCTCCCCCCCGGGTAGCGGCATGCTAACAAAATGTGCTGGTTCCGGCATTTCTTCGCACTGTTCCCGACCGTTGCTGCCCGGCCCTCGTGACACGCCCGGATGAAGCACACGGACCGGCACCCCCCATCACCCGTCCGTATCGCCGTCACCGCACCGGTCGCTTTCTCACGGCCCCCATCCCGCCTACGCGCTCGCACCCCATCACCCTTGGACGTCTTGGGAACTCGCCGAAACGCACCTCGGCCCCCCGCTCACCCACACCGCCCCCACACTCCCGCCGCGTCCTCCCATCCGCCCGCGTCACACCTTCTGCCACCGGTGAGCACCACCGCACGCCGCGCGCCCCTCTCCCCCAGCCATCGCGCCAGGCTGGCGCGCTCGCCGCACCCGCCGATCGGACGAGACGGACACGGCGTCGCCGGCACGGCCAGCGCTCCCCACCTGACAGGGATTCGACAAAAGTGATGAAACGCCGCCACCTTTGGGCGGCGCACGGCGGCCTCCCACCCACCTGCCGTCGACGCGGGAGCGAGTCCGAGGCCGCCACCGCGGGCGGCGCTCCCGGACCGATCACGCGGGAGGAACTCAGGACAGATCAGAATGAGCGGTGCGCCTTGGCGGGCCAGCGCGATCCGGGGAGGCGAACAGCACACACCCGCGGCCGTCAGCGCCCGGCCCCTCGGCGATCAGCCCACCGTGAGAGACCAGCCCGCCGTGGCGCACCACCGGTCAGCCGGGCGCGGCAGCGACCAGGAGGGTGACGACGGTGCCTGGCGCGACCAGGCCAGCGGACGGCGACTGATCGAGAACGGTGCCCGGGAGGAACTGGTCCGTGCGGGCGATGCGGCGCGCGGTCCCCAACCCCGCGGCGCGCAGGGTCGACTCGGCACTCGCGACATCACGGCCCCGCACATCCGCGACCATGACGGCGCCCGTGCCGGGGCCGCCGGTGGCCGGGCTGGTGCCGCCGGTGGTGCCAGAGCCGGTGGAGGTACCGGAGCCGGTGGAGGTACCAGAGCCGGTGGAGGTGCCGGGGCCGGTGGCCGTCTGGGTGCGGTCATCCGAGGTGCGCTGGTCGGTGGACGGTGCGGGGCTTGTGCCCAGGGTGGGACTGGCCGAGGGGGTGGGCGTGGCGTGCTCGGCGTGCGTCGGGGTGGCGGCCACCTGGCGGTCGAGGCCGGTGGTCGCAGCGGGGGTGGCGGTGCGGCCGTCCGCGCGGCTGGGGGTGGGAGCAGTCGGTGCGGTGGATGCGACTGTGCTGGCGGGCCCACCTGGCCCGTGCTGGCCAGAGGGCACCGAACCTGGTCCCGTCGCCGTCGCCGTCGCCGTCGCCCGGTCCGCTCCGGAGTGCGGACGCAGGTGCGCCAGCACCACGATCAACACCGCGATCACCGCCGCGGCCAGCATCGCCAGCGCGACGGTGACCGGAAGCCGCCACGTGCGACCCGCCCGACCGCTGCCGCGTTCGGCGCGTTCGGCGCGTTCGGCGCGTCGCGGATCGATCAGTGGTTCGAGCAGGACCGCGGTCGGCGGCCCGTTCCACTCGCGGGCCCGTGCCGGCCTCGGCGCCGGGACAACGCCGTCGAGAGCCGGCGACGGGAGCGGACCGGTCGCCACCGGGGACGGCATGGTCGATCCCGCCCCGGGCGCGGGTGGGCCTGGCTGTGCGGCATCGGCCCCCTGGACCGACCGGGTGGCGCGCACGAGACGGGAGCGGGGCAGGAACACGACCCGGTGATCGAAGGTGACGGCCCGCCCGTCGGCGCCCCTGCGGGCCTGGGCCGCCAGGCGGGCGACGAAGGTGAACGGGCCGCGTCCGGCTGGTCCGCCCCCTGGACCGGCCGGGCGGCGGCCCAGCTGATGTGGCGTGCCGAGAGGGCCGCGGTGGAGCGCCGCGGTTACGGTCGGCACCCGCGGTGCGGGCATGCCCGCGGGATCGAGGTTCGCCTCCGTCGCCCCCGATCCATTCGATGCCTCCGATGCCTCCGATGTAGCGATGGGAGGGGCGGGAACCTCCTCGTCACCACCACGGCGCAGGGCGGCGACCAGGACGGAGGAAACGTCCGGCAGGGTCGTGGGCGTCACCGGTGTCGTCCTGCGCACGACCGGCATCTCGATCACGCTCACCAGCCCCGCCTCCGCGTCCGGGGCGGAGTCCGAAGCCGTGGCCGCGGACGAGGAGGTGGCGGGGGCCGCATCCGTGGGCGTGGGTGAGGGCGGCGTGGCCGAAGGCGCGGCGGTGGACATGGGCGTGGCGGGGGCCGGTCCCACCGCGGCGAGCGCGTCCTCGGATCGGACCAGGTGCCGCAGCAGGTCGTCGGCGCTGGGACGGGCGGCGGACTCCCGGCGCATCGCGACGCGGACGATCGTGGCCAGCGCCGCGGCGCCCAGCGCGGTGTCGACGCGGTCGAAGTCGGGGTCGTCGCACTGGAGGCGGCGCATCTGCTGGGCGGCCGTCCCGTTGCCGAAGGGCGGTTCACCGGTGGCGGCGAACACGACCAGCGCGCCCCAGGCGAAGATGTCGGTGGCGCTGCGGACCCGGTGGCCGCTGGCCTGTTCGGGGGACATGAACGCCGGCGTGCCGGCGATCCGGCCCCGCGGGCCCCGCGGCGCGTCGTCCGACACCCGGGCCAGGCCGAAATCGATCACTCGGGGTCCCAGCGGGGACAGCAGCACGTTGGCGGGGCTCAGGTCGCGGTGGACCAGTCCCGCACTGTGCATGGCGCTCAGCGCCGCGGCCACACCGATGGCGATCCGCTCGACCTCGACCGCTCCCAGTGGGCCGCGCGCGGCGACCGCCTGGGCCAGGGTCGGTCCGTCGACGAACTCGCTGACCAGGTACAGCGCGCCGGACGCGTCGCGGGCGACGTCAAGAACCGCGGCGGTGCAGCAGTTCGCCACCTGACTGGCCGCCGCGGCCTCCCGGCAGAACCTTTCCCGGTAACGGGGAATGCGTGTGATCTCCGTTCGGATCACCTTGATGGCCACGAGCCCGGTATCCCGTCCGCGGCCAAGGAACACCGCGCCCATGCCGCCTTCGCCCAGCCGGCCAAGAATCCGGTACTCCCCCAGCAGCCGCGGGTCATGCGGTCGTAGCGGCGCGGGTCGGGTGGTCAGCCCGCTCGGCGGTCCCTGCACGTCGAGGGCCTGGTCCTGCGACGCCTGGACATCCTCGTCGCGCGCATCCACATGTCCTCCGTACGGCCGACATGAGCGGGCGGCCGCCGCCCGTCGGATCGTTCCTATCGCGAACCTGCCACCGGTTCGGTGCGCTGCTACCCGGGCAGGCCATACCGCCATTTCGATGCGTCACGGACGCGGGAGAAGAACCACATTCCAACCGAGGCACGAACAGGCCCCCACCAGCGGTGTCCGCGGGCCTTCTCCGGCATTTCCCGGCCTGTTTCCGCGCAGGAGAGCCACTGCGGCCGACATGGTTCTATACCCCGCGTCGGCCGGCCGCTTCGACCGACGGACCGGAATCACAGCGGCCGGTCGGCGTCGACCGGCCCGTCCGGGTGATGCTGCCCCGGCTCATCCCACCCCCCACATGGGCGGCCATCCCCGACCGCTGGCCGCTGCCGGCTGACAGCCGGTTCCCGCCGGTCGGTTCCCGCCGGCCGGTGGACGGTGGGGGGTGGCGCGACTGTGGGCGCCCGCGCTCGATCGGACCGGCCTCGGACAATGGGGACTCGGACACGAGGGAGATCTCATGACAACCAGTGCGGCGACCACCAGCGCGGCCCTGCTCGTGCGCACCCCGGGCGCGGGGTTCGAACGGGCCACCATCGCCCGTCGCGCGCCGCGCGAGCACGACGTCCGCATCGACATCCGCTTCGCCGGGATCTGTCACAGCGACATCCACCAGGTGCGCCAGGAGTGGGGGTCCAGCAGGTTCCCGATGGTGCCCGGGCACGAGATCGCCGGTGTGGTCACCGCGGTCGGGTCCGGGGTGAGCAGGTACCGCGTCGGGGACCGGGTGGGAGTCGGCTGCTTCGTCGACTCCTGCCGCGCGTGCGAGCCGTGCCTCGCCGGCGAACAGCAGTACTGCCAGCGGGGCATGGTGCTCACCTACAACGGACGTGACCAGGACGGCGAGACCACCTACGGCGGGTACTCGCAGCAGATCGTCGTCGACGAGAACTACGTCGTGCGCATCCCCGAGGGGATCGACTTCGCGGCCGCGGCGCCGTTGCTGTGCGCGGGGATCACCGTCTACTCGCCGCTACGGCGCTGGCAGGCCGGCCCGGGCCGGCGGGTCGCCATCGTCGGGCTGGGCGGGCTCGGGCACATGGGCGTCCGGATCGCCCACGCCCTCGGCGCCGAGGTCACCGTGCTCAGCCAGAGCCTCGCGAAGGAGAAGGACGGTCTTCGCCTCGGCGCCGACCATTTCCACGCCACCAGTGACGAGAGCACGTTCACGACGTTGCGCGGCTCGTTCGACCTGATCCTCAACACCGTCTCGGCGCCCCTGCCCCTGGACGCCTACCTGGGTCTGCTGCGCCTGGACGGTGCGCTGGTCAACGTCGGCGTGCCCAGCGAACCGAGCTCGTTGAACCTCCTCTCCCTCATCGTCGGACGGCGTACTCTCACCGGTTCGAACATCGGCGGTATCCGCGAGACCCAGGAGATGCTCGACTTCTGCGGCGAACACCAGCTCGGCGCGGAGGTCGAGGTGATCGGCGCGGACGAGGTCGGCGCGGCCTACGACCGGGTCGTACGCAGCGACGTGCGCTTCCGCTTCGTCATCGACGTCGCCACCCTCGACCAGGCGTAGCCAGGAAAACGGCGAGGATAAACCTGTCCCGACAGATATCCTCGCCGTTTTCCTTTTCCTTCTCCCTGGCGATTTCCCAGTACCCGCCGAAAACTATTCTCCCGTCGCCGTCTTGTTAACCTGACATTCACACGCGACGACGTTTCGAAACCGACTCGACCGTTACGATTCCTCTCGGGTTCGCCGTTCGGCATTCCCACTCCGACCGGCGTCCGCCGGAACGAAGTCGTAGGCCAGCCACGGGATGACCGGCCACGCGGCCATCGCCCGTACGTGTCGATCGGAAATGAGGATTCACCATGGCATTCGTCATCATGTCCGGGTGCATCGATGTCAAGGACGGCTCCTGCCTCGAGGGCTGCCCCGCGGACTGCATCTACGAGGGTGACCGCAAGATGTACATCCACCCGGACGAGTGCACCGACTGTGGCGCCTGCGCCGTCTCCTGCCCGATCGGCGCGGTTCTCAGCGACGACCGGATCAAGGCCAAGGACCAGGAGTTCCTCGACAGCGAGGCCTCGTTCTTCAGCGATGTCCTGCCCGGGCGCGACGAGCCCATCGGCGAGCCCGGTGGCGCCACCCGTTTCGTCAAGGCCAACGGAAAGATCGCCGCGGACACCCCGTTCGTCGCCGCTTTCGAAAAGTGACCCCCGGGGTGTGACAGCCATCCGGCCAGACCCGTCTGCCGGCTGGTGGACCGCCATGTCGGCAGCACCGCGACGTGGCGGCGTTCCTGGTGTTGCCTTTACGCGGGCCGTGTTCTCCCACGGCCCGTGGGATGGGCGGGACACGTTCACGGCGACCCGCACCCAGGCCGGCCCCGGCGTTCACCCCCCACGCCGGGCCCGGCCGCCCGCCGCGAGACCCGGAGAACCCGGCCGCCCGCCTGATCCGACGGATTCTCTCCGGCGAGTTCGGTTACCCTTACCTTACCTCATTCGAACTCGGCGGCCAGAACACGAATCGCCGCACCGACCCGAAACGGCTATCGGAATCGCGGAGAAACCCCGACGCGGGAGCCGGTCGGTCGCGTTCCGGCGCGGCGGACATGTCACTTCTGGGGCGACGGGCTCGGGGTGGGCGGCGGCTGCTGCTGCGGCGGCTGCTGCTGCGGCGGCGTCCGCGCGGGCGGCGACGCCCGGGTAGGGGGCGGATCGCCGATGCATCGCTGCGGCGGACCGCACCGCGGGGCGACGAACGGGGGTGGCGGCGAGCCACTCGCCACCAGCGGCTCGGTGGGGCTGTTGGCCTGGGCCTGGGCCCGGCGCTGCGGCAGGTTCTCCCCGGGGCTGTTCGCGTCATGGCGAGGTCCGGTGATGTACAGCGGTGAGGCGGCCGGAGCTGGCGGCGCGCCGGCCGCCGCCTGCCCTCCACCCGGCGCCGCACCCGTACCGCGGCTGGCCGTGCCGTCGCCGCCACCGTCCGGGCGCGGCGCGGACGGCCTGGCCGAGTGGGCCGCCGTGGCGGAGCCGGCGTGTACCGAGACACTCCCGCCCGATCCGTCGATGCCCGCCCGCACCCCGACGGGTGCGGCAGGCTCGGCAGGCCCGGCGGACCCCACGGCCACCGTGGGCCGCGCCGCACCGGTGGTCACCGCACCGGCAGGCGTCGCGCTGGTGGGGGGACCTTCGGTGGCGGCACCGTCCTGATCGGACGGGCCGCAGCCCGCCGCCGCGAGCCCCATGGCCGCGGCGAGCATGACCATCACGACCACCCGCCCGGGAATCCGCGCGCCCTCACCTCTCACAGGTAGCCCCGGTTCCCGGACTGTCCGGGGGCGATCCGCGGCTGGTAGACCCAGGTCAGCCGCTGGGTCCGTTCGGCATCCGCGAGCGCGCCACGCCCGTTGGCCAGGGGAAGGGTGCTCTCCGGATCTCCGAACTCGATGTCCCCGAACTCGGCGTGGTGACCCACCCCCGCCGCCGGCCGCGCCACCTGATGCTCCGGGCCCGCGGCGGGAGCGGCAGCACGCCCGGAGCCACCGGCCCGCGCCGGGAACTTGCCGTTGAACATCTTGCGCAGGAACGCCGACCGCAGAATGAGGAACTGGTGGATGGCGAGCGTCACCGCGATGGTCAGCAGGGCGAGCAGCAGCATCGTCGGCCAGTGCAGCGACGTGTCGAACCCGAACAACGTCGCCAGGACGTAGATGAAGAAGAAGTGGAACAGGTAGACGGTGTAGGAGGCGTCGGCCAGATAGCGGGCGGCCGGATGCGGCCCCGGGACGAGCCAGGCGCCGACGGCGAACATCGTGGCGACCAGCGCGATCGAGAACACCGTGTCGGTCAGCACCAGCCCGGTGCCCGTCCCCAACTGCGCCACCCATCCCCGGTCACCGGCGAGCAGCGCCAGGCCGGACACCGCGAGCAGCACCGGCGCGGGCCGCTGGAAATGGGCCAGCAGCCGCGTCCGGTCCAGGTAGAGAAGCACCCCGAGGCAGTAGTAGGGCAGGAACTCGAGGGTGAACCGGGCGAGTTCGCCGACGGTCCCGGTGCCCAGCACCGGCTCGATGACGGCCCGGCGTCCCCCACGCAGCACGATGGTGAACACCAGCATCGCCATGACGATCGTCGTCATCGTGCGCAGCCGCCCCGCCGTCGCCTGCCGGAACGCCGCCGTCGGCACGGCCCGGGAGAGGATCACCACGACCGCCGGCGTGCACAGCACGTAGACGAGCAGCACGATGAGGAACCACAGGTGCAGCGTCCAGTGCAGTTCGCCCTGCGGATGCGGGATGGTCTGCCCACGGAGAAAACCCGGGAACGAGACGTTCGGATCGTTGTGGAAGTTGTAGGTCAGCCACAGCGTCGCCGGGTTGAACAGCACCAGTGTGGAGAGCAGCGGCGCCCCCACCGCGGCCACCCGCCGCCGCACGGTACGCGCCGCCCCGTACTTGCCGATCAGCATCGCCGACAGAAAACCGGAGATGAGATAGAAGCCCTGCATCCGGAACAGCCCGGAGGCATAGGCGATGCCGCGGAACACGCGGTCATGCCCCAGCGTCGAGACGTGCACGAAGACCCCGACGAGCATGAACATGCCGCGCAGCGCGTCCAGATGGTGGTAATGGACGTCACCCGCAGGGGGTGTGGTGGTTTCCTTCATCGTCTGGTCCCCAGTTCTCCTGAGCCCCAGATCGCGCCAGGCCAGGTCGCGCGGGCCGGTCCCGTCGCGCCGACCACACGGACCCCCGCCGTGGCGGGCACCACCAGCGGCGCTGGCAGGCCCCACCCGCCGGCCCCCGGCCCGCAGATCAGCACAGGACAGACAATAGGGACGCCGAACCACCGGTACCGCTATTGACTCACAACAGACTCAGGTCGACCTAAGCAGGCACCCACCCGAACCTCGACCTTCCGTTCCCCACTCTCGACACGGAGCGGAGGTGGGGGAACGGGAGTTACAGGTTCGCCAGCCAGCGGTGTCCTGGGTGCACCTCGGCGAGAAGCCGGGTCAGGGTACGGCGCTGGGCCGACGTCAGGTACGGGATGGTTTCCTCGAAGTCCGCCTGGTCCTTGGGGCGGGCGTGCCTGGCCTTGAACAGCAGGACCAGTTCGGGTGCCAGGTACGGAATGCCATCCGGGGTGTGCTGGATGATCTCGTCGTAGGCGAAGCGGATCGTCGGGTCGTGCCGGCAGATCCAGGTGTCGCCGTCGTGGGGTTCGCGGAACACGTCCAGCAGGTAGTCGCCGGTGGTGCGATCGCGCAGCCAGGTCTGGTGGGTGACGGCCAACACGTCCGGCGTGGCGTTCTCCCAGATCCAGCCGCTGCCGACCGCGTCGAAGGCGTATCCGGGAAAGCGGTCGCGGATATCGGGGAAATCCCCGGCGGGAACCGCGATCTCGAGGTCCCCGTGCGCACGGGTCTGTGTGCCGCGGAACAGATCCAGCGCCCAGCCTGCGGCCACACACCAGGGCACGGTCACCCCGGTCAGGTGCTGAGCGACCTGACCCGGAGTCCAGCACGATGACCACCTGGCCCCCAAGGCCTCGATGTCGGCCGGTGACAGCTTGATACCACCGGCCCGCTGCTCGCTCACCGGTCGAATCTACCAGCGGCGTCGAAAGCACGATCACTTCACCCGGGACGCCCGCGGGATCAGATCACCGGATGTGCCGGGCACCCCTCCCTTCCGATCCCATCAGCCGGACGGTAAACAAGTAGAGCATTATTCATAAGCCCTGATTTAAGGGTTGAAGCGCCAACATCCCATCCGTTTCCTGCCTGGCTGATTGATATCCGGCCGGGAACCTGAAGGGGAGAGAGGGAACGGCGACGCCGCACGATCAACCGCCAACCGCCAACCGCCAACCGCCAACCGCCAACCGCCAACCGCCAACCGCCGCAGCGTCAACATTTCTCGACCAGCTGTCAACGGGTCAACTTTACCGGGAGCCGGTGGTAAGCATTCACGAGGTGCGGATCTTGCGCCGTAGGTGGCGGCGGCCATGGCTGTCTGCCGCGCCGGTAACGCCGGGGCGGCAGGTTCGAGCGAGGCGGTCTGGATCAGGTCGGGGCGGCGAGCGGCGGGATCCAGGGGGTTCCGGCGAGGGCCTGGCGTAGCGCGGTGAACAGGTCGAGGCCGTGTTTGCGGGCGGTGGTCAGGTAGCTGGGGCCACCGCGAGCCGGTGGCGGGTGGCGGGCTCGGAGGTCAGCCGGCCGGAGATCTTCTGTTGGGTCTTGAGCGGACGAAGATCGCGCTCCGAGGTGTTGTTCGTGGGCCACACGTCCAGGTCATCGACGAACCGGAGCACGTCGGTCTCGCGGCCGCGCAGGAACTCCAGCAGGCAGCGGGCCGGCGGCTGCTTCGTGCCCTTCGCGGCGGGCGCGACCTCGGACAGGCCGACCCGTACGGCCGCGCGGAACTCGCCGACCAGCCGGTCCCGGGCCGCCGGGGGACCGCGGCCTGGCGGGTGCGGCGGGCGGTGTTCGTCTCGTGGACCAGACCCCGCAGCGCGGCGACCGCCTGCTCGGGCCACAGCGCCCCCGGGTAGGCCTCGCGGGCGTCCTCGAGGTCCCGCAGCAGGTGGGAACAACAGGCCTGGTGGTCCTTGACACCTGTGCCGGTGTCCGGGTCGAACTGGAACTCGGGGTGGTAGTACAGGCTGTAGCGGTCGTGGACGACCGTGCCGGTCACCCGGCGCAGCAGGAACTCCCGGAAGCTGGCGAGGTCACGCCGCCCGAGCACGAACAGGGCGTGCAGGTTCGTCGACGCCGACAGCACGTAGCGGCCCTGCCCCGCCGGGCCGACGCGCAGCGTGGTCTCGTCGAACCCGACGACGTCGGCGTCCTCGATCCGCGCGGCGATCGCCTCGACGGCCGGGGCGACCGCCCTGCCGGCCCCGGCGAGAAGGCCGTGCACCCAGCCCGTCGACACCGCCGCGCCGGTCAGGTCGGCGACCAGCTCCGCGACCCGTTCGACCGGCAGGTGGTGACGGACCAGCAGATAGGTCGCGAGCGTCCGCACCCCGGTCCCGTAGGACACCGGCGCCGCCGGCACCCCGGCCGGCTGGTCGGCGACGTGCACGGCCCCGCAGCCGCAGCGCACCCGCAGCAGGTCGTGCTGGACCACCGCCACCTCGATTGCGGGGACGTCGTGGACCTGGTGCGAGCGGGCCACCCCGACGACCTCGGCACCGGCCAGGTCCACGCCGCACCCGCACGGCCCCGCCGGCCGGTGCCCGCGCACCTGGTCCGGGCTCGAGGCCCAGGCCAGCGACGTCCCGTCCGCCCCGGGCTGTTTGCCCCGCTTCTTCTTCGCCCCGGCGCGGCGCTCCGCCCGGCCCGGGGTCCCTCGCCCGGGCAGCACCCCGTCGGAGGACGGCGGGAGCGAGGAGTTCCCCGAGTTCCGCGACAACAGCCGCCGCAGCCGCTCGACCTCGGCCGACAGCTCCGCGATCCGCGCGTCGCGCTCGCCGACCCGCGCGATCAGACCGTCGACCAGCTCCGCCCGCGTCGCCGCGGTCGCGGACTGCGCGGCCACCACAGCCAGCAGCTCCTCACGCGACGACTCCTCCGGCGACACCCGCCAAGACCATCACAGCCCGACCGCCGCCAGCCGCCGCGACACCGCTCCACCCGAACAACGTCCGCACCCGCGCCAGACGTTGCTACACACCGCAAGATCACAAACCCACGTGAATGCTTACGGCACGAGGCGAGCCGGGCTCGGGTCGAGGTCCGTCCGGTTGGTGTGGATATAGCCCTCTGCTGGCACGCGTTCCGTCGGGCACCAAAACGGGGTCCCGGGTACTGGGTTTTCGACACCGGCCAGGAGCTCAAGACCGATGCGACCGACGCGCATGCGATCGCGATCGCGGCGCCGGCGCATCGCCGAGTTGCATCTGCTGTCCATTGTGTCACTCTCGAAGGTGAGCTGGCAGACCGGTCCAATTCCTACACCCACGACGAGGCAAAAGCCGCAACCTTTAGCTTCGAGGGCGCATTCGACAACCGACGGAGACGCCATTTCTCCACAACTGGGCGGCGCCGTCGTCGCTGTCAGTGGCGTGCCGCCGGACAGCGCGGCGACCGTCGGGCCAGCGATGCCGGCTTGACCTCACGGACCGGCCACGACCCGGGTAATGCGATGGAAGGGGCGATCAATGAGCGCCGAGCCCATGCCAATCATCGACGAGGCCCGTCTCGTCGGGCCGGCCGCCATCCTGGATGAGATGAGCGGCGCGGACGATGCGGCCGTGGCCGCCGCCATCGAGAAACGCATGAACGAGTACGGGATTGCCGTGCCCGGCGAACTTGCCTCGGCCAGTCTGCGACGCCTCGTCGACCGGCTCCGCGGCCGTAGGCTTCTGGAGGATCTTGGCGTGTATCAGGCCCAGGTGGAGTGGCTCCGTTTCCACGTTCCACCGGGCGGCACCGCTCGCCTCACCCTCGAGCGGAAGGTCGAGCGCACCGGTGGGGTGACGCTGAAGTTCATGGGACTCGGCTTCGGCTCAGGGCGCAGCGTAGCACTCGGCGCCGAACACGACTTCGGGGATCGGAAGGACTGCTTCTCGCTCGGGGCGCTTGTGGACGTTCGCCTGCGCACCTACACCGAAAGTGACGGGCGGATCGCCAGGCAGGTGGACGTCGAGGGGGTCGCCGGCACCTCCCTCGCGTCCCTGGTGCCGTGTGGACTCTGCTTCCAGCCGCCTGAAGCAGGCCCGGTACCGCGTAAGCAAGAGCATGAATGGGATCTCGACGACGATCCTCACGGCCTGACCGAGAAGGTCACCTACGAGACCACCGATATCTCGGACGTCGAGATCAGCCCGAAGATCCCCGGGGTAGACCTCGGAGTGCTGATCCCGGGACTGAGCATGAATCGTTCCATCATGAGCAGTTGCGTTGCCACGTACACGTTCCCGGGGCACGCATGCTTCCGCTCGTACCACGAGGTCCCGCGCCGCCTCGACCTCCCGTTCTGGGGACGGTTCTGATGTCCGCGCTCCGGATCCTGATCGACCGGTACTGCGAAGGGGTCGATGTGATCGACCCGGGGCAGCTGCTCGCACAGCTGGACAACCAGCAGACGCACTCAACCGGCGACGCGTGGCGCGCCTGGCTGGAGGCGAAGCGGGCTGAACGTGCCACCCGCCCGGAACTCGCCCTGGCCTGGGTGCGGCTCGGTGCACGGTGTCTTGCAGAGCATCCAGACCCGATCTGCGAGTTGGAGCTCGTCACCCTGAACGCCCACATCCACAACTGGCTGGACGAGCCGCGCGACGCAATCGGACCGGCCGACGCGGCGTGGCGACGGTGGGCGGCCTTCGCCGGGTCGCCGCTAACCAACGACATCGTACCGTCCATGCGGGTGCTCCTCGGCCTGCTGTCCGAGCCGCACCCGCCGCCCGAGTTGGGCGACGCCGAACTGTATGTGGCCTGGATGGAGGACCGACTCCTGCCCGAGTTCGAGCACAGCGCCCGGTTGGCGATGTCGCTGTTCGGCGATCTACATGACCCCGGCGAGGCGCAGGCGGTGGCCGACGCGCACGCGGCCTGGGGCGAACGTTGGCTGACATGGGTGGGGACGGCGGAGCCGCTCCTGGCAGCGTCGCTCGGCAGCATGGCACTCACGCTCGGTGACGTGTACGAGCGCTGCGGGGACGTCCCGAGAGCCCTCGCCGTCTTCCGCAACGCCCTCGATCGCATCGAGAAGGCGCCGCTTCCGGGCAACGAACTCGTCGTGGCGCAACTGCGGTTCAACCATGCCAATCAGCTGTCCCGGCTGCGTCGCTGGGCCGAAGCGGAGGCCGGCTACGCGGCCGCCCGCGACGAGCTATCCCGGCTCGGTGAACGCGAGGCGGTCCTCCGGATCCGCTACGCCGTCGCGCACCTGCACTACATGCAGAGTTCCCAGGACCCGGGGTTGGAGGAGCTAGCCAGCCTCGCCGTCGACTACGAGGAGGAGCTGCGGGCAGCAGACAGCGCGGCCGCCGAGATCAACACTCGCCAGGGGCTGGACCGCGTCTACCGGCTCTGGGCCCGGGTCCTCGCTGGCCGGTTCGAGGCGCGCAACGTGCGCGAGGTTCAGATGTTCCTGCTGCTGCTCTTCGCGCTGAAGGAGGAGGGGGGCAAGATAGCCGGCCTCTGGCGCAGGCTCGCCGATCACCCGGACGCAACCGTACTCTCGGAAATCAGCGTCCTGATGGACCGGATACGGCGACGCCCACGCACAGCGCTGCTGATTGTCGAACAAACGGTAGACGCGCTGTTGATCGTCACGTACACCGGCGGCGCCGGGCCGTGGCACGAGCATGTACACGTCGCCATGGTCGAACGCGCGGAGCTCACCCCATTGGAGAAGCTTATCCGGGTCGCCCAGACCGTGGCCGAGGATCTGGCCGACCGTCGCCATCCCGTCGTCAGCGACCCCGGCGAGGAGTTCGAGGCGGCCTGCCGTCAGGCATGGCTCATGCTACCGACGCGGATCCGGGCGGACCTATCCGCCGCCGAGACAGTGCTGCTCACCGTCGACTTCCAGACCGACCTCGACCTGCTCCCAGTCGAACTGCTGCACGACGGCACCACTTATCTGGGACTTCGGGCCGGCGTGGTGCAGGCTCCGTCGCTGCGCGACATGAACGCCTTGCTCGGCGAGAACCAGGTGAACGCGGCCCAGACCGGCACTACCGTGATCGTTCGCACCGAGGACGAGCTACCACACGCAGACGAGGAAGTCTCGGTGACGGAGGACGCTTTCGGTGGCAGCTCAGGGACGAAGAGGCCGTCCGATCCCGCTGAGCTGTTAAATATCTTGGACGACGGCGCTGATCTCCTCCACTACGCCGGGCACGGGCTCGCCGACAAGATCGGCGAGGAGCTGCCACTCGGACCCGGTAAGTCGATCACCGCCCGCGACATCGCCGGCCTGCACCGGGCACCCGCGCCTGTCACAGTGCTGAGCGCCTGCCTGGCCGGGCGCGGGCGCCAGTTGCGCACTGGTGAGCAGCAGGGCTTCGCCACCGCCCTGCTCCGGGCGGGCGCCCCGGCGGTACTCGCCGCCAAGTACCTGCTGCCGAACCACATCACCAGAGCGTTCTGGTCGCTCTTCTACTACTTCGCCAACGAGATGCCCCTTGAGCAGGCGGTCCTGGAGACCCGCCGCGCGTTGGCGGCGAAGGGTCACCATCCCGCCGCCTGGTCTTGCTTCGTGCTGTTCGGCAGGCCCGGAGTGTCGATCCGGGCGCCGCACCGGCAGGCCGCGAGCGTCTGGCCGTCGCACGTGTTCCGTTATCTGGCCACGGGTTCGGCGGCCGGGTTGGCCGAGGCGCGGGCGCTGCTCGCCCGCGATGACAGGCTGACGCGTACCCAGCGCGGCCTGATCGACGCCGATCTAGTCGCGCTGCACACCGGCGTCGCTGCCCACTTTGGCCCGGAGCAGGCGAGGGAGCCACGCCACCTTGACGATTACGCAGAGGCAGCGATCGCGAGCGCGGTCATCGGCGCGTTCGGCATACTGCGCACCGCCGACGACCGTTCCCAGGAGGTCGTTCAGAACGCGGCTGGGACGCTGATCGCGACCGAACCGCTCCTCTGCGACACGTACCTCCTTCTCGCGGCCGTCGCCGAGATCGACCGGCATCTGATGACCTACGTCTACCAGGAGGGTCGCCCCCTACTGTTCGGGGCCGCCCGGCGGCTGCGCTGGCTCACGGCCGACGACGACCTGACGGCCGTCCGTGCTGAGATCGAGGAGACCGCCGAACGCGTCCGCCGCTCGTTTTTTCTCGACCTGCAGTCGATCGCCGGTGTGGACGTGCAGACCTTCCGGGACGCCGATGCCGGTGACCGCGGGGCGCAGAACCGCATGCTCCGGAACCTCATGATTCGCAACGCCGACCCGCGGGCACTGCTCACCCCGGATTGGACACCATGGTTGCTGAGGGCGGTCGGTGCCAGCACGCACCAAGCGCTGTCCGACGCCCTCGGCGCCATCGACCAGGCTGGCCGAGACCACCGGATCACCTCGGTCCAGCGGGACGCGCTCGTCCGGCTGATCGAGCAGTTC
Organism: Frankia umida; assembly: GCF_023242945.1. Classification (NCBI taxonomy): domain Bacteria; kingdom Bacillati; phylum Actinomycetota; class Actinomycetes; order Frankiales; family Frankiaceae; genus Frankia; species Frankia umida. The sequence goes on along the minus strand of NZ_JALKFT010000028.1, from coordinate 6,541 downwards.
GGCGGGCCTGGCGCCGTCGATGCCAACACCGCGGCCACCGCCGTTGAGGCTATCCAGGATACCGAGGCGGCCACGGCCCTCGACCTGTTCCTCCTACATGACGCGGTGGCCAGCGGCGAAACCGAGGTCGGACTGGACCAGGTGCGCGAGGGCGCCGAGACTGCCGATGCTCTCGGCGCGACCGGCGCCGCCGCTTATTTCCGCGGCGTGTGGGCGCAACATGCGGCGAACGACGCTGACCTCGCCGAGGCCGCCCTCGATGAGGCCCGCGCGGCCCTGGCCGGCTACACGTCGTTGGTCGGCACCGACCCTGTCTACTTGGGCAAGCGCGCGGTCGCTGCGGTGCTGGTCGCGCAGCTGGCCGCTGCGGGCGGCGACGGGGATCTCGCGGCCACCGCCACCGCCATCGCGGTCGCCGATGTGGATGGCGTGCTGGCAACGGCGCCGGCCGAGCGCACCGAAGATCTCAACGACAACCTGGTTGCCGCCGCCGTCCGGATGCTCGCCGCGCAGGGTGACGTCGCGGCGGCCCGGGCTTTGCTGGGTAGGGCCGGCGATCGTCTCGGCGAGGACGCGCGCGACCGACTCGACAGTCTGATGGGTTCGCCGCCCAGCTTCCCGGACGATCCTGACTCAATCGCGGAGCAAGGCTCGCAACGGCTGCACGACGGCACTCTGATCGCCGCCGTCGAATGGCTCGGCGAAGCTCGTCGCCGTTACCAGGAAGCCGGTCAGCCGGAACGCTGTTGTGGCCTGCTAGGCGACCTTGCTGTAGCCCTGCGCGGTCTTGGCAACCGTGCGGCCGCGGTGCGGACGTACCAGGAGGCCATTGCGTTCTGCAGCCGCGCCGGTGACGACACCAATCTCAGCCGATGGTCGCAGAACCTCGCTCTTCTGCACGCAGAGACCGGCGCGCGCACCGAGGCCCGCGCCCTGCTCGAAGAGGGTCACTGGGCCGCCGAGCGCAGCGGCAACAGCTACCAGGTGTCGGCCGCGCTCGGCAACCTCGGCCAGTTCCTCGCCGAGGAGGACCGATACTCCGAGGCGATCGATTACTTCGACGATGCCATCGCCCGGACCGATCACGCGCGGCTCGACACGCTCTGGCGGCAGAACCGCGCGGAAGTGGTCCGCCGCTGGGTCGGCGCCCTGATCGACGCGAAAGACGTCGCGCGCGCGGCGGAGGTGCTGCGGGAGGCGACCGGGCCCACACGACCGGCCGATAAAGAGACGAAGCAGACCATCGCCTGGACCTGGCTACGGCTGGCCGCCGCGGAGAGCGAGCGCTACCGCCCGCAACAGGCCGCCGAATCCGCCGGGCAAGCGGTCACCCTGTTCGAGGAGATCGGCGATCCGGAATCCACGTCGCTCGCCCGGCAGGCCCGCGACGAGGTATGGAGCAAGGTCCAGCTCGCCGTCGTGGACGTCGCAGCCGAGCCCGCCGGGCTGCGGCGGCGCATCGGGACCGCAGTCGCCGACTGGCGACGTGGACGCCGAGCTCGCCGCTCGTACCGATCTCGTCCTGGCACTGCTGCCAGCCGGGGCCGCCGCGTCTCGTGAGGCCCTAACCCAGGGCTTTCATGGGGATGATCATCTGTTGGGTGTCCGGAAATAGGAAAGTGCTCCTGAGCAGGGAGGATTGGGCTTGTCGAGGGCCTGATCCATCCAAACCAAGGAGCACCTTCATGGTGCAGCGTACCGATGTCTACCCGTCTGTCCGTGTCGATACTGCGGGCAGGGGTGTGGTGTCGCCGGCGGGCGGGGCGCTGCTGACCGAGACCGTCCGGGTGTCCGGGCTGGGACGGGAGTTGTCGGCCGGGCTTGCGGGGTGGCGGTCGCCGCTGGCGACCCATGATCCGGCGAAGGTGCTGACCGATCTGGCGGTGTCGCTGGCGCTGGGCGGGGACTGCCTCGCGGACATCGCGTTGCTGCGCGCCGAGCCGGAGCTGTTCGGCCTGGTGGCGTCGGACCCGACGGTGTCACGGACCATCGACCGGCTCGCCGGCGACGTGGACCGGGTGCTCGCCGCGGTCGACCGGGCCAGAGCGGCCGCGCGCGGCCGGGTGTGGTCGCTCGCGGGCCGCCGCGCGCCAGGCCAGGCGGTGTCGGCGGACGACCCGCTGGTCGTGGACCTCGACGCGACGCTGGTCACGGCCCATGCGGAGAAGGAACAGGCCCGGCCGACGTTCAAGCGGGGATATGGCTTCCACCCGTTGTGGGCGTTCATCGACCACGGCCCGGCCGGTGCCGGGGAACCGGCGGCGGTGCTGCTGCGGGCGGGGAACGCCGGGTCGAACACGGCCGCCGACCACATCACGGTCGCCACCAGAGCGCTCGGCCAGCTACCCAGGCGGCTGCGCCGGTCCAGGTCGGTGCTCATCCGCGCTGACTCGGCCGGTGGCACCCATGCCTTCGTCGACTGGCTGCACCGCCGCCGACTCGGCTACTCGGTTGGGTTCACCTTGCCCGACAACGCCGCCCATCTGATCGCCCGCCTCCCGAAGGAAGCGTGGACGCCGGCCTACGACGCCGACCGCCGGCCCCGCCCCGGCGCGTTCGTCGCCGAACTGACCGGCCTGATGGACCTCACCGGCTGGCCACCGGGAATACGGGTCATCGCCCGCAAGGAACGCCCTCACCCCGGCGCCCAGCTGCGGATCACGGACGTCGACGGGAACAGGATCACGGCGTTCGCGACCAACACCGTCCGCGGCCAGCTCGCCGACCTCGAACTACGCCACCGCAGAAGGGCCCGGTGCGAGGACCGGATCCGCGGCGCGAAGGACACCGGCCTGACCAACCTGCCCCTGCACGACTTCGCGCAGAACCAGATCTGGTGCGCCCTCGTCACGCTCGCCCTCGACCTGACCGCCTGGACCCAGCTGATCGCCCTCCCAGATCACCCGGCGCGGCGGTGGGAACCGAAACGGCTACGCCAGCGGCTGTTCTCGCTCGCCGGCCGGCTCGCCCGCCACGCCCGCCAGACCGTGCTGCACCTCGCCGCCCACCACCCCTGGACCCCGCTGGCCGTCGAGGCGATCACGACGCTGCGCGCACTGCCCGCCCCCGGATAACCCGGGGCCAGCGACCTCCCACCCGCCGACCAGGAAAAACACCGCTCCGGACGTGGACCGGACGCCCACCCCCGCGCGACAACGGGGCACCCAGCCACGGCCACACCCAGACCGACCGGCAAAACTCAACATCAACAAGGGTGAGAGGGCAGCCCACGATCACACCTGGCCGAGGCACGAAAGATCTGGGCTAACCGCCGCACTCGCCCGGGCAGCCAGCGCCGGGAGTAGCCGGACGAGCTGAACCTCACTGTCAACGCCAACCTCGCCGCCGACGGTGGCCGCGGCGCGGGCGACGGCCCGGCCGCGGGGCTGCAACTGGCCGGCGACCCGTGCCGATCGCGACACGCTGCGGGCACGGTTGACCAGCCCGCCGTTCCTGCCGGCGGAGGAACATCGACATCGCGCCCAGGAGCTCGGTGTCCAGCTGCTGCATCGGGATCGACGCGGGACCGAGCGTCTCACCCATGATGGCACCTCCATTCTCTGCCGGGGTTTATCGATCTCAGAACCATCGAATAAGTTCCGGAGTGACACCCCGAGGTCACATCGATCGACAACAAAGCGGATAGGCCGGCTCCCTAGATCGGGTGAATTTAGGCGAGGGAAGCATGATGATCGACGCGCAGTGGTCAGAGGATAGCGGAAGACGACGCCAGGCGGAGGTGGCACGGGCGTCGGAGGAAGCCGCACCGAAATCCCACGGAACCACGTCTGATTGCGGGAAGGGAACACTCGCATCCACAGAGGTCACCCAGACCGAGGTACGACTCGCTCTGGTCATGAACGGTGGTGTCAGTCTCGCCGTCTGGATGGGTGGGGTCACGCATGAGATCGATCTACTGCGTCGCGCTTCGTGTTGCGACTCACCAGAAGATGTGGACGAACGGGACCGAGACGTATTCAACATCTGGCGAAAACTGGCCGGAGACGCCCGCAAGAGGTTCAGGGTCGACGTCATTTCTGGCACCTCAGCTGGGGGCCTAAATGGCCTATTGTTGGCAACAACCATTGGCCGCGGTGCCCGGATGGCCGATATACGAGGAATGTGGGAGGACAGTGCATCTCTGGATAGTCTTCTACCGGGGATGGGTGAGCGGGGATTGCTCGGTGGGGCGTCCTTTAAACAAAGGATCGATAAGGCGCTCGCGGGGATCAAGAAGAATCCCTCGAACCAGAGAGGCGCGGACCCGGCGGGTGTGGATTCTTCCGATGAGACCATTACCCTGTTCCTCACGGCGACTGCACTGGGTGGTCGCCGTCGGGTTGCGACCGACGGGTATGGAAAACATTTTGAGATCGATGACCATCGGCGCCTGTACCGCTTCAAGAATCAGACCCCCGGCTGTCGGTATGTGAAGGAGAGCGATATTTGGAAGTTCGACGATATGGCGCTCAGACACTTTTCGCCGGATAACGAAGCTGCTCTCTCCTTGGCAGGGCGAGCCACCGCTAGTTTTCCCGGCGCTTTCTCTCCGGTTAACGAGCGCGAGCTAATGGAGCATCGTATCTATCCCGATCCCGTATACGGTGATCCGGCCAGCTGTGTGATGGACGGAGGCGTGCTCAATAACGCACCGTTCGGACCGGTGCTAGACGAGATAACCAAGCGTCGTGTCCAGCGACGACCCGTGGATCGAGTACTCGTCTATGTAGTACCGTCCGTGGGCCGGTCTGCGGACCAGAGGGTCAGATACTGGGAGTGCAGTCAAAGCCCGACCCTTGAAACTTTCATCGAGGCTGTTCTACGGCCGCAGGAGGCCGACTTCCGCTCCGGCGCCGAAGATCTACATGGTAGGCTGAAGAACGCAGTCTTGGGAACCCGCGAGGAACTCTTCCAGCGACTGATCGAAGACTCTTACAAGGAGCGGAACAACGGCCGGGAGCCCGCGAACCGTATATACGACGAGTCCGCTGCCCTACTCTTGGATGACTACCGCCGCAGCCGCGTCAGGGCGGTGATGCTAGACGTCATCAATCAGTGTATAAATCCTTCGACGCAGACCATCTTTGCCGCACCAGATGATTTGAACGAACAGGAGATTGATGAGATTCTGGGACGTGATCTCCCGTGGTTCCCATCTAACGACCGCAAACTGCTCTCACACCCGGATCTGAAAGGCTGGAGCTGGGGTCTCGTCACAGCAGAACGGGTGTTGCAGACCTTTGGCCATCACCTCGGCGATGTCCTGAGACCTCACCATGCGCCCGCCCCCTTCCTTCGATCCGACCAGCGGAAATTGGTGGAAGAGAGCGCCTCAGTAATCAGTGACTGTCTTCGCCGATTGCTCGCCCTGACTGACGCTGTCAAGACCGAGTTGAAGCGCCGGGCGAACTCCGGGGAGGGCAAGTGCGAACAGCGCGCCGCACGCCTCCTTACCGAGGTTTTCGAGGAACTGAACGTCCGGGAGACCGCCGGCGAACTCGTCGATGGCGCGGCCAAGTGCTTTGTCCAAGCTCTGGGTAATTGCGACTCCGCCACCTACTGGATCAATGGGGACCAGGCCGTCTCCGCGTGCCTGACCGCAGAGGTACTTACCCAGGCGTTCGCACCCCCTGCCCGTGTTATCGAGCGTCTGACACCCAAGTTCAGGTTCCTGAGACTCGGCCCGGATTCGATGGGGCCCTTGTTTCATGAAGACCGCCTGGCAGACCTCGGCGCCCAGAAGCTCTACGGAACCCACTTCCGCCACTTCGGCGCGTTCGTCGATCGCGGGTGGCGCCAGTCGGACTTCGCCTGGGGCCGTCTCGATGCCGCCCATCACCTGCTCCCTATGCTCCTGCCGGATGACGATGGACGCCAGGAGAAGGAGCTGCACCGAGCCATCCTCGATGCGGAGAAAAAATCTCCCGGCGCGGGGGCAGACCCGAGGTCCCCAGCAGTAAACGTGGAAGAGCAGATGCGTAGAAGGCTCGACAGTATCTGTAACGGCGACTGTGCACCGTTGGACTTCGGTCAGCGAAAGTCGCTAGAAACGAACACACAAACTCTCCTGCAGGCAAAGATGCCAGGATGGCTTCCTCCGATCATTTCGGGTCTGATCGCCTGGCTGCTGGCCCGCCGCTTCTGGTCCGTTGCCTTCCGCGAGCAGCAGGCCAGGATTTCCGGTCGCCGACGCGGCCAAGCAGTGAAATCAGAACTCATTCGCATCGCCGCCACTGGCGTTGCGCTCCCCCTTACCGTCGGTATTCTCGTCGGCGCCCTGGCCGTATTTCTCTTGATCATATTTCTTTGAAGCTGCCTATCTGTGAAATTCCCACGAATCGTACGGTAAAATGACCCAGAGGGACATAGTAGGGTTGACACCTGAGCGGCCCGAGAGTGAGATCCTCCGAGCCACCCGGCCGATTTCTTTACATTTCTTGAAACTATTCTATCCTAGCAGGGCGGTAACTGGTCAGGTATCGCTTTGATCTTCGGTTAGGTGGTTGCGGGCATCCAGGGACGACCCTCGGCGAGTTGGACG